>NZ_JBFTKU010000035.1:0-28526 GCF_056665975.1 Caulobacter sp. 05T431
CCGAGGGGGAACGTCGACCGGGATGAAACAGGCCCTCAGTCGCCGTCCCTTGAGAAGAACGGTTCCGCGGAGCGGTCGAGCCAAGCCGAAACGCAAACACAAACCTCACGGTCTCCGGGCGAAGCCCGGCCCGCTCCGCGCCTCCCCACAAGCTCAGCGGCTTTCCGCGTGAGGACGTCGATCCACGTCGTCACGGACTCCTTCCACAGCGAAGCTCGACCTCTAACTTATCAATGTTCCCTTATGTTCGAACAGACGTTTGCATCCCGCTTCGGGCTGTGCTTTGTCGCTGGGGAAACGTGCTCGTCCAGCGAAGCGCGATACACACCGGGAGAGAGTAGAATGACCCAGGCCGCGCCCAGTCCCACCGCCATCCCCTGGCCCGCCATGTCGGTGAAGCAGGCCTACGCCATGATCACCGCCCCCGGCTCGCCCGGCGAGATGGAGGAGATCGACATCCGGGGCGTGAAGACCCGGGTCTGGAAGAACTGCCCGCCCACGCTTCGCGACACCCTGGTGATGGGCCGCGCGCACGGCGAGAAGATCTATCTGGTCCACGAGGACGAGCGGGTCAGCTTCGAGGCCTTCTACCGCGCCGTGACCGTGTTCGCCGCCGAGTTGGAAGCGGCGGGCGTCAAGAAGGGCGACCGCGTCGCCCTGATCATGCGCAACCTGCCCGAATGGCCGGTGGCCTTCTATGCGGGCCTGTCGATCGGCGCGATCCTGACCCCGCTGAACGCCTGGTGGACCGGCCAGGAACTGGAATACGGCCTGACCGACAGCGGCGCGACCGTGGCGATCATGGACGTCGAACGCTTCGAGCGCCTGGCCGAGCACTTCGACAACTGCCCCGACCTCAAGCGCGTCTATGTCAGCCGCTCCAGGGAGGAGATCGCCCATCCGTACGTGAAGCGGCTGGAGAGCGTGATCGGCTGCCCCAACGACTGGATCAAGCTGGACGAGAAGCCGCTGTCGACCGTGGCCCTGGGCCCCGAGGACGACGCGACGATCTTCTACACCTCCGGCACCACGGGYAAGCCGAAGGGCGCCCTGGCCACCCACCGCGCCGTCAACAGCAACATCTTCGCCGCCGCCGCCGCCAGCGCCCGCAGCTTCCTGCGCCGCGGCGAGGCGCCGCCCCAGCCCGATCCCAGCCTGCCCCAGAAGGGCTCGCTGATCTCGGTGCCGTTCTTCCACGCCACCGGCTGTTTCGCGGTGATGAACCCGTCGCTGTTCGGCGGCGCCAAGCTGGCCATGATCCGCAAGTGGGATCCGGAAAAGGCCATGCAGCTGATCCAGGACGAGAAGCTGACCCAGATGGGCGGGGTGCCGACCATCGCCTGGCAGATCATCGAGCATCCCAGCCGCGGCAACTACGACCTGTCGTCGCTGGAGACCGTGGCCTACGGCGGCGCGCCTTCGGCCCCGGAACTGGTCCGCAAGATCAAGGAGATCTGGCCCAAGTCGCTGCCCGGCAACGGCTGGGGCATGACCGAGACCTCGGCCACCGCGACCAGCAACTCGGCCGAGGACTACGAGAACCGTCCCGACAGCTGCGGCCCGGCCGTGCCGGTCACCGACCTGAAGATCATGACGGTCGAGGCCCCGTATCGCGAGCTGCCGATCGGCGAGGTCGGCGAGCTGTGGTGCAAGGGGCCGCAGGTGGTGAAGGGCTACTGGAACAAGCCCGAGGCCACCGCCCAGACCTTCATCGACGGCTGGGTGCGCACCGGCGACCTGGCGCGGCTGGACGACGAGGGCTTCTGCTACATCATCGACCGGGCCAAGGACATGCTGATCCGGGGCGGCGAGAACATCTACTGCATCGAGGTCGAGAACGTCCTGTACGACCACCCGGCGGTGATGGACGCCGCCCTGGTCGGCATCCCCCACAAGACCCTGGGCGAGGAGCCGGCGGCCGTCGTGACCCTCAAGCCCGGCGCCCACGCCGACGAGGCCGAACTGCGCGCCTTCGTCGCCGATCGCCTGGCGGCCTTCAAGGTGCCGGTGAAGGTGGTGTTCTGGCCMGAGACCTTGCCGCGCAACGCCAACGGCAAGATCATGAAGAACGAGCTGAAGAAGGTGTTCGTCGAGGGGTAGGCGAACGCCCTTTAGAACCTCCCCCTGTGGGGGAGGCGGCGCGTAGGCGCCGGTGGGGGGAGCAGACCCACCTCGGCAAACTCCCCCCTCCGTCGCCCTACGGGCGATACCTCCCCCACAGGGGGAGGATCTTGGAGGTCAGACGCTCACCACCGGCTTGCGCCCCGCCCAGGGCTGGGCCGCCTCCAGCTCGTAGGCCAGCTCCAGCAGCGTCCGCTCGGCGCCCGCGCGGGCGGCGAACTGGACGCCCACCGGCAGGCCGTCCGGTGTCCAGTGCAGCGGCACGCTCATCGACGCCGCCCCGGCCACGTTGTGCAGGGTGGTGTAGCCCACATAGGCGTTCAGGCGCTCGGTCAGGTGCGGGATGTCGACCGTCCCGGAGACCCAGCCCAGCGGCACGGGCGGCGACCCCAGGACCGGCGAGATCACCACGTCCTGGTGCTCGAACCAGCGGTCGTAGGCCTGGCCCGCCGCCTGGAGATGGGCCACGGCCTTCTGCAGCCCGCCGGCCGGCATCTGCTTGACCAGTTCGGCCATGGCCAGGGTGAAGGGCTCCAGCAGGCTGTCGTCGGGCTGGCGGCCGATGGCCTTGGCCACCGCGTCGACCAGTTCGGCCGCGCCGCTGGCCCACAGCGCCAGGAAGTCCTGGGCGAAGCCAGGACCCTCGACCGGCCACGCCGTCGGCTCGACCGTGTGACCCAGCGACTGCATCAGCTTGCCGGCGTCTTCAGTCGCCCGGCGGACTTCCGGATGCGGCTCGGCGCCCAGCATGGTCGGGACGACGAGGCCGACGCGGAGCCGGCGTTTGCCGGGGCCGGTCACCAGGCCGACCGGCGGGAACACCTGGTCGGGGCCGTGGCGCTCGGTCGCGGCCAGCAGKGTGGCGCTGTCGCGGACGCTGCGGCTGACGCAGTGGGCGACCGACAGGTCGACGCCGCGCATGGGCTCACGGCCGGGGACCTGGCGGCCGCGCGAGACCTTCAGCCCGAACAGGCCGCAGTTGGACGAGGGGATGCGGATCGAGCCGCCGCCGTCGCTGGCGTGGGCGAAGGGCGTGACCCCGGCCGCCGTCGCCACGGCCGCGCCGCCGGACGATCCGCCGCTGGACCGTTCCGGGTTCCAGGGATTGCGGGTCGGCGGGAAGCCCTCCGGCTCGGTGGTGGGCAGGAAGCCATATTCCGGCGTCGACGACTTGCCGATGACGATCAGTCCGGCCTTGTCGAAACAGTCGATGTAGGCCGGCTGGGTCCTGGCCGGCGGGTTGCGCAGCATGGCGCGCGAGCCGCTGAAGGTGGGCAGGCCCACATAGTCGTCCAGGTCCTTGACCAGGAACGGCACGCCCGCGAACGGACCGGCCGACGGGGTCGTTCCCGCGTCCAGCCGCTTGGCCTTGTCGATGGCGCGATCGAAATCGGGGGTGACCAGGAAGCCCAGCTTGGGGTTCAGCGCCTCGGCGTCGCGCACGGCCTTCTCGGTCACCTCCAGGGCGCTGACCTCCTTGCGGCGGATGCGGCCGGCGATCTCGACGGCGTCGGGCGCCCAAGGCGCGGGGGCGGCGGGCTTGGCCGCGGCCTCGGATGCGGCGGCGGCGGCGATCGTGGCGGCGCCGGCCACCAGGCCTTCGCGTCTGGACATCATGCGTTTCCCCCTTTTTGGGTTCCCTGTCCCGACGTCTAGGGTGCGTCGGTGATCAGTGATCACTGTGAACCCAAGGGCGTCCGCTCCGCAAGTCGTGCTACAGCCCCCGGATGACACGCAAACGCGCCGACATCCTGCTGGTCGAGACCGGCCTGTTCGACAGCCGGGCCAAGGCCCGCGCCGCCATCGAGGCCGGGGCCGTCAAGGCCGACGGCAAGGTCGTGACCAAGCCCTCGCAGGAGATCGAGGAGACCGCCGTCCTGGAAGGCGTCGCCGCCTTCCCCTGGGTTGGCCGAGGCGCCCTGAAGCTGGCCCACGCCCTGGACCTTTGGCCGATCGCGGTGGCGGGCAAGATCGCTCTGGACGTCGGGGCCTCGACCGGCGGCTTCACCGAGGTGCTGCTGTCGAAGGGCGCGGCCAAGGTCTACGCCGTCGACGTCGGCCGTGATCAGCTGCATCCGAGGATCGCCGCCGACCCGCGCGTGGTCGACCTGTCGGGCGTCGACGCCCGCGTGCTGGACGAGGGCCAGCTGGACGAAACGCCGGACCTTGTGGTCAGCGACGTCAGCTTCATCTCGGTGGAGAAGTGCCTGCCCGTGGCCCTCGACCTGGCCGCCGTGGGCGCGGACCTGGTGACCCTGATCAAGCCGCAGTTCGAGGCCGGCCGCGATCGGGTGGGCAAGGGCGGACTGGTCAAGGACCCCGCGGTCATCGCCGACTGCATCGCCCAGGTCCGGGCGTTCGTCGAGGCGTCGGGCTGGACGGTCAAGGCCGTGGCGCCCAGCCCGATCACCGGCGGCGACGGGCAGGTGGAGCACCTGCTGTGGGCGGTGAAGGGCTAGATTTTTTAACCGCTCATCCCGGCATTCGCCGGGATGAGCGGATTTTGAAGGCGCAAAGAAAAGGCCGTCACCTTTCGGTGAACGGCCTCAAGATGATCGAATGAGAAATCCGGTCGGTTAGTCGACGACCTGGTAGCGGCCCGAGGCGTCCGGGCAGACGCGGACGAAGCGCTTCTGGGTGCGGCCGTCGGGCAGGTAGATCGGGCTTTCGGCCAGGGTGCAGCCGTTGGCGTCCKACTTGCTGTCGGTCACGCCGTAGGCGCGCTGGGCCTCGGGGCCGTAGTCGTCACGACGGTCGCCGTAACGGCTGTCTTCGTAGCGACCGCCGCCGTAGCGCTCGTCATAGCCCTGGTCGTAGCTGTTGTAGGCGCCCTGGCTGTAGGTCGGGGGAGGGGGCGGCGGCGGGTTGGCGCCGGGGCTGCAGGCGRCCGAGTTGCGGCCGATGGCCGAGCCGGCGATGGCGCCCAGCAGGCCGCCCAGAACGGCGCCTTCGGTGCGGGCGCCCTTGGCGGCCACGCCGCTGCCGATCGCCGCGCCGATGCCGGCGCCGGCCAAGCCGCCGCCGGTGCCGCGCTGCGTCGTGCTGCGGCGGCAGGGATCGTAGTAATAGCCGTTGCTGTCGTAGTTGCCGCCGCCGGCATAGGCGCGGCTGGAGCCGTAGGCGCCGCCGGAGCCATAGGCAGACCCGGAACCATAGGCGCCGTAGGCCTGGGCCGAGGCCATCGTCGGGGCCAGCGCGCCGACCAGGGCGGCCGCGGCGGCGACGCCGATAACGGTCTTGAACATCTTGAAAACTCCTCCGACCGAGTCCGCGCCGATGCTGGGACCCGCCTTTCCGACGTAAAGTGCCAAGTCCTTGATGAACGGCTGTTGAGCGACCCGTTCATCTTCGTTCACGCGCATTCGCTTCGAATGCGCTATTGAGCGTTCGAAAGCTTGTCGGCGTCGATCGTGGCGCGGACATGGCGGGCGTCCGCGTCCCCGAAATCATGACCTGAATGGCCGGGCCCGGTGAAGGTTCCGCCCCACGAATTGGACTTTCTATGCGTGAACTGAGGATTCAGGCGGTCGGCGCCCAGGGCGACGGCATCGCCGAGGGCTCTTTCGTCCCCCTGACCCTGCCCGGCGAACTGATCACCGCCGACATGGCCGGCGCCCGCGGCGAACTGGTCGAGGTGCTGGAGCCCAGCCCCGAGCGCGTGACCCCGCCGTGCCCGCATTTCGGCGTCTGCGGCGGCTGCGCCTTCCAGCACTGGGACGCCGCGCCCTATCTGGAATGGAAGCGCGACCAGGTGCGGTTCCAGCTGGCCCGCGAGGGGCTGGAGACCGAGATCCTGCCGACCTTCGCGTCGCCGCCGGCCTCGCGCCGCCGCGTGGCCCTGCACGCCCGGGGCGGGAAGGGCGGGGCGCGGCTGGGCTTCAAGGAGCGCCGCTCCTGGAACCTGGTCCGCATCGAGCAGTGCCCGGTGACCCATCCCAAGCTGGTCGCGGCCTTCCCGGCCCTGGCCCGCCTGGCCGCGCCGTTCCTGGAGCATCCCAAGTCGGCGCCGACCCTGCACGTCACCCTGACCGCCACGGGCCTGGACATCGATGTCACCGGCGTGGAGGCCAAGAGCGGCGGCCTGTCGGCCGACGCGCGGGTGCGCGCGGCGATGATCGCCGGCGAGAACGACTTCGCCCGGGTCACCATGGCCGGCGAGATGATCTACATGGCCCGCCAGCCGATGGTGAAGCTGGGTCCCGCCATCGTCTCCCTGCCGGCCGGCAGCTTCCTGCAGGCCGTGCCCAAGGCCGAGAAGGCCATGGTCGATTTCGCGGTAGAGGCGGCCCAGGGCGCGTCCAAGGTCGTCGATCTGTTCAGCGGCGTGGGCACCTTCACCTTCCGCCTGGCCGAGATCGCCGGCGTCTACGCCGCCGACAGTTCCGCGCCCGCCATCGCCGCCCTGAAGGGCGCGCTGGGCACGGCGACGGGGCTGAAGGCAATCACCGCCGAGGCGCGCGACCTGACCCGCCGGCCGGTGCTGTCCACCGAGCTGAACAAGGTCGACGTGGCCGTGCTGGACCCGCCCCGCGCCGGGGCCTTCGAGCAGCACGTCGAGATCGCCAAGTCCAAGGTTGCCCGCGTGGTCGGCGTGTCGTGCAACCCCGCCACCTTCGCCCGCGACGCCAAGATCCTGGTCGAGGCCGGCTTCCGCCTGGAGCGGGTCTTGCCGGTGGACCAGTTCCTGTGGTCGCCGCATATTGAGCTGGTGGGGGTGTTCTCGCGCTAGGGCGGTTTCGGCCGTCCGGAGCGACCATCTGGGAGAGGCCCATTGGACGAACGATCCGGCAAGGCGGGCGAACCCCGGGAAGGCGTTCCCAAGAGCCGCGGCGCCTTCGCCCTGGACGGCGCCAGCCAGCGCGCCAAGGCGGCGGTCAAGGCGGCCTGGTGGACCGCCGCCGGCGGCGTCACCCGCGCCCTGGCCCAGCCGACCAAGGGGGAGTCCAAGGTCAAGTTCCAGCCCAGCGGGCCGCCCGTCTCGACCGCCCGGCTGCGCAAGGCCTATCTGACCGCCTTCGACAAGGACGCCGCCGACGTGGCCGCCGGTCTCTATCCGCCGGTCGAGGGCGGATCGGGCGCGCCGGCCGAGGCCTTCCGCCAGGCCCTGGACGTCATCGCCGACGCCCGCGCCGTCGACCAGCGTCGCCGCCGGGGCGACGGGGTGGAGGTGCGCGACGAACCGGAGAGCGAAGGTTATCCGAACTACTACCGGCAGAATTTCCACTTCCAGTCCGGCGGCTGGTTCACCGACGCCAGCGCCCGGCGCTATGAGGCCCAGGTCGAGGCGCTGTTCTCGGGCGCGGCAGGGGCCATGCGCCGGCGCGCCCTGTCCCTGCTGGCCCGCCACTGGCGCGGCAAGGACCAGCGGGGCCTGAAGCTGGTCGACCTGGCCTGCGGCTCGGGGGCGTTCCTCAGCGACCTCAGCGCCGCCTTCCCGCGCGCCGCCATCGCCGGCCTGGACCTGTCGCGGGCCTATCTGGCCGCCGCGCGCAGCCGGTCGGGCCGGGGCGGGGTGCAGGCCAACGCCGAGGCCCTGCCGTTCGCCGACGCCAGCCTGGACGCCGTGACCTGCGTCTACCTGTTCCATGAGCTGCCGCCCCGGGTGCGCCCCGTGGTGGCCGCCGAGATCGCCCGGGTGCTCAAGCCCGGCGGCGTGCTGGCCTTCGCCGATTCGGTGCAACCGGCCGACGAGCCGGACCTGTCGCGCCTGCTGGAGGCCTTTCCGGCCTATTTCCACGAGCCCTACTATTCGACCTACGCCGAGACCGACCTGCCGGCCCTGTTCGGCGCGGCGGGGCTGAGCGTGGCCGGAAGCGACCAGGCGTTCCTGACCAAGGCGCTGCTGCTGGAAAAGACCTGTTGAACCCGGCCATCATGGCCATTGCCTAGGCCGACGGGCTCCTGTATTCGAACCGACCTCTTCGCCGACGCTTCTTGTGTCGACCCGGATGGCCCGGTGGCGGAGTGGTGACGCAGCGGATTGCAAATCCGTGCACCCCGGTTCGATTCCGGGCCGGGCCTCCACCTTCCTTCCCGATGATCCAGACGCCGCTCGGCGGCCGAGAGGGGCGCTAGGGCGTGATCCTGACCATGACGACGCCGTGCGAGGCGACCGGCGCGGCGAAGCGCCCCTTCATCTTGCCGAGGGTTTCGTGGGTCCAGAGATCGCGGACCTCCGCCTTCAGGCTGGCGGGATAGCCGAGCTCGGTCCAGTCCACGGCGATCGATCGCGTGTCGGCGCCGCGATTGAACAGGATCACCGCGCGCCCGCCGTCCGCCAGCGGCTTGGACCAGACCTCCAGGTCGCCGTCGTCGCGCACGCGGCGGCCCTGGACGCCGAGAGGGTCCTGGTTCACCGCGATCACTGCCTTGTTCAGGAGGATGGCGCGCGTGGCCTCGTCCATGTTCGCGATGTCGTTGCCGGCGATCAGCGGGGCGGCCATCAGCGCCCACAGGCTGAAATGCGACCGGTATTCGGTGGTGGTCAGGCCGCCTTGCCGACTTCCAGCATGTCCGGGTCGTTCCAGTGGCCGGGGCCGGCGAACGGGGCCAGGGGTTCGTTGAAATCKACGATGGGCAGGACGCCGAGCGCGTAGTCGTGTTTGCCATCCCACTTGTCGGTGATGTCACCGGTCGTGCGCCAGAGGTTGCCGACCTTCGAGGCCCATAGCCAGGGCTTGGCCGTGCCCCACTCGCACATGGAGAAGACGATGTCGCGGCCGGTCTCGCGCAGGGCGTCGGCCATCAGGGTGTAGGCCTCCTCGGCGTTGCGGGTCCCCGTCGAGCACCAGTCGTATTTGAGGTAGTCCACGCCCCAGTCGGCATAGGTCTTGGCGTCCTGGAACTCGTGGCCCTGGCTGCCCGGGCGGCCGCCGCAGGTCAGCCGGCCGGCGTCCGAATAGATGCCGAACTTCAATCCCTTGGAATGGACGTAGTCGGACAGGGCCTTGATGCCGCTCGGGAAGCGCTTGGCGTCATAGGTGATGAAGCCGCCGGCGTCCCGCGGGCCGTGCCAGCAGTCGTCGATCACGACGTATTCGTAGCCGGCCTCCTTCATGCCGTTCGAGGCCATGGCGTCGGCCATGCGGCGAACGGTCTGCTCGTCGATGTTGCAGGCGAACCGGTTCCAGCTGTTCCAGCCCATCGGCGGCGTCTTGGCCAGGCCGTTGGCCACGCGGGGTAGCGGCTCCTTGTCGGCCGCCAGGGCGGCCGACAAGGAGGCCAGGACCAGGGCGACGGCCGCCAGCAGGGCGGCGCCGCGTTCACGCGACCGAGGCATCGACTTTTCCTTTTCGGCTGTCGACGGCGAAGCGCTGGAGCACGAAGGCGTGGGTCGGCATGCGGTCGACGGCCTGGCGGCAGGCGACGCGCAGATGGTGCAGGCGCTCGGCCACCAGCCGTTCGTCCATCAGGTCGGCCAGGGGGTCGTAGGCCTCGGGCGTCCCGCCCTGGCCGATCATGATCGCCAGCCAGTTCGGCTCCTGGAAGATGGTCTGGTTGGGGAAGATCGTCGCGCCGCGGGTGCGGAACAGCTCCATCTTCTCCCGCAGTGAGTCCGGTATGGCCATGTGGCGCAGCCGGTCCCACAGCGGTTCGCCGACCCGGCCGTTGGCGTGGTAGTGGTAGATCAGGAAATCCCGGATCTGCTCCATCTCCTCGCCCATGATCCGGTTGTAGATCCCGGCGGCGGCCGGATCGTCCTTGGCCAGGGGGAAGCTGCCGGCCAGCTTGATCAGGCCGTGCTGGATCAGGTGGATCGAGGTCGACTCCAGGGGCTCCAGGAAGCCGCTGGACAGGCCGATGGCGGCGCAGTTCTTGAAGCGCGACGTCTTGCGCCGGCCGGTGGCGAACCGCAGGAAGCGCGGGTCGGCCAGGGCCTTGTTGTCGGGATGCTCGCGCGCCAGGCTGGCCAGCAGGACATCGGCCGCCGCGTCGTCGCCGATGTGGTCGCTGACATAGACATAGCCGTTGCCGGTCCGGTGCCGCAGGGGGATGCGCCAGCGCCAGCCGGCCTTGTCGGCGATGGCGCGGGTGTAGGGGATGGGGTCCTCGTATCGCGCCGACGGCACGGCCACGGCGCGGTCGGCCGGCAGGTAGTTCGACCAGTCGTCGTAGCCCACGCCCAGCGCGCCGCCGATCAGCAGGGCCCGGAAGCCCGAGCAGTCGATGAAAAAGTCACCGGCCAGGGTCTCGCCGTCGTCGAGGGCGAGGGAGGCGATCGTGCCGTCCAGCGGGTCCAGGTTCACGCCCCGGATGGTCCGCTCCAGCCGCCGCACGCCGCGCGCCTCGGCGACCTCGCGCAGCAGCTTGGCGTAGAGCGAGGCGTCGAAGTGGTAGGCGTGGGCCATGGCCGCGCGGGGATCGCGGGGGTCTTCCGAACGCCAGTCGAACTTGCCGGCCTTGGCCGCCAGGTCGCTGAGCGAGAATTCGTGGAGCTCGGCCTTGTAGCCGTGCTTGCGCGCGCGCAGCCAGTAGGCGTGGAACGAGACGCCGTCCATGGGCGTGCCGTAGTTGCCGAAGGGGTGCATGTAGCGCCCGGCCGGGTCGCCCCAGCCGACGAACTCGATCCCCAGCTTGAAGGAGCCTTCGGTGGCGGCCAGCATCCGGCCCTCGTCGACGCCCACGACCTCGTTGAAGAAGGTGATCGGCGGGATGGTCGCCTCGCCGACGCCCACCGTGCCGATCTCGGCCGACTCCACCAGGGTGATCTTCATCTGCTGGGGCGTGAAGACCTTGGAGAAGAAGGCGGCCGACATCCATCCGGCGGTGCCGCCGCCGACGATCACGAGGTGCGAGATCTTCCCTGGGTTTCCCATGCCGTCTGTCCGGTCTTGTTCTCAAAAAGAACCCGCCGGCGCGAAGCCGGCGGGGCGCTTGGAGTGCAGGAAATCAGGTCGGGACTAGAAAGTCCCGCGGATGATGAACGACAGACGTCGATCGCTCACCGACCAGCTGTGCTTGGCGACCAGGGACTTCGAGAAGTTGCCCTGCGTGCCCAGGTACCAGGAGTCCCGCTGGTCCATCTCCAGCTCGGTCTTGGCGTTGAGCAGGTTCACGCCCTGGACGCCCACCTTGATCCGTGGGGTCACCGAATACAGCAGCGAACCGTCCAGCTGGCCGTAGTCGTCGGCATAGACCGGCACCATCAGGTTCGAGGCCGAGGCCGCCATCAGGTAGCGCGAGCGCCAGTTGTAGGCCAGGCGGGCGTCGATGCCGTACTTACTGTAGAGCAGGGTCGCGTTGTAGGTGTAGCGCGACAGCTGCTCCAGCGGCAGGTCCAGCTTCGAGGCGATGATCTGCGAGGAGTCGGTCACGCTGCTGGACGCGTTCTGCGTGCCCTTGCTGTCCAGGATCGTCGCGTTCAGCTCCGTGCCCAGGCCGGCCAGCGGCCCCGGCAGGAAGTCGTAGAACTGCTGGTACTGCATCTCCACGCCGGAGATTTTGCCGTGACCCATGTTCTGGGGCACGGTCCCGACGGCCTGGACCGACTCCCCGTTGTCCTTGGTGATGGTCATCAGGGTCTGGGACGACTGGATGTAGTCGTAGACGTCCTTCCGGAAGGCGCCGACCGACACCATGCCGCCCTGGAAGTACCATTCGCCCGAGATGTCGTACGAGTTGGCGCGCATCGGCTTCAGGTTCGGATTGCCCGAATAGAAGCCGAAGGCGACGTCCGTGTGGTACTGCACGGGCGAGCCGCCGGCCGCCGCGGTGTCCAGCTGGGCCTGGGTGTAGGGCGCGCCCGTGACCGGGTTGATGATGTTGTCCGCCGCGGTGGCGTTGCGCGACTGCAGCGTGGCCGACATGTTGACCGACGGGTCCAGCTGGTAGAAGTCGGGCCGGACGATGTTCTTCGACGCGGCGAACCGCAGGAAGACGTTGGGCTTGGCCTTCAGGCGCAGGTTCAGGCTGGGCAGGACGTCGGTGTATTCGCTGCCGCCCACCGAGGTGAAGGGCTGGCCGTCGGCGAAGTCGATCTTGGCCGCCGCCGTGGACGAGGCGAACCGCTTCTGGGCCGGGTCGATATAGCCGACCGAACCGTAGCCGTGGCCCTCGACCTTGGACTTGACCACGCGCAGGCCGAAGTTGCCGTCCCAGCTCATCTGCTCGCCGCCCCAACTGGCGTCGAGGTCGCTGCCGAAGCGGACCTTGCCGTAGAGCGCGAAGGTGTCTTCCCACTGGCGGTTGACGCCGCGGCCGCCGGAATTGGCGAAGGCGCTGTTCACGTCGCCCAGCGGGCGCCAGTAGCTGATGCTGCCGGTCGGCGCGGCCCAGATGGGCATGTAGCTCATCATGGTGCCCTGCTTGAACGGGCTGTAGGTCCCTCCGGCCGGCGACCATGACGGGATCGTGCCGTTGGGGCCGCCCGGCGGGTAGTAGCCGTACTCGCCGTCGTTATAGGCCGGGCCGCCGCCGGGGATCGGCCCGTTCCAGACCACCTCGTTCAGGTACTTGTAGAGCTCGGTCGGGCTCTTCGCGAGATCGAAGGCCGGCAGGATCAGGCCCGGGACCGACAGGTCGCCCTTGAAGAAGTTGTCGAAGGCCACCTTGTCCTGGTGCTGGGTGTACTTGTCGGCCGTCGCGGTGACCCGCGTGGCCCACGGCGCCGAGATCAGGTTCCAGTTGTAGCCGGCGTCGCGCGAGGTGGCGTCGCGCGACGTGGCGCGGACCCCGACCTTGACGTCCTTGATGAAGGAGTCGTCGTCGAAGCTGTAGGTGACGTCGAACTTGCCCGCGTATTCCCGGGCGTCGTTGTCGTCGATGTGGTCCATCGCGGCGTAGAGGTTGAACAGCGACGGCGTGCTGGTGGCGTTGGCCATCGTGATCTTCGGCAGCTTGCCGGTCAGGTCCAGGCCGAAGCCGCCGGGCAGGGTGACGGTGTTGTACACCGTCAGGTCTGTGCCCTCGCGGTGCGAGTAGATGTACTGCAGGTCGCCGGTCACCAGGAACCGGTCGTTGCGCCAGCTGAAGCCGGTCGAGATGTCGTTGGTGTTGTCCTCGACCACGCCGTAGCGGGTGCCCAGGTTCAGCAGGAACGAGTTGGACACGCCGTTGCCGCCGCCGCCGCCGTCGACCAGCTGGCCCTTCAGGAAGTTGCCGTCGGCGTCATAGGTGAACGCGGTCCCGGCGGCCGGGCCCACCACGAACGACTGGTTGTTGGTCGCCGAGCAGCAGGCCGAGGTCTGGGCGAAACGGTCCTGGAAGGTCTGCTTGGCCTCGGTGCGGAAGAGGGTCAGGTAGACTTCGAGGTTGTCGTTGGGCCGATACTGGAAGGCCAGATTGTAGCCCTCGCGCTCGCGGTCCTGCAGGTTGTTGCGGTACTGKACGCCGACCGGCACGAACACGCGCGACAGCGGCTGGCCCGCGATCGAGTTGTCGCCGTTGAAGTTGAACGTGCCGCCGCCGTCATACGACGATTGCACCCCGACGCCGTGGGCGTCGTACGGGTCGACGGCGACGGTGTTGACCGCGGTCTTCAGCTTGGACTTGGACACGCTCAGCAGCACGCCGAACTCGCCGCCGTCGGGCGTGTCGAAGCGGTCGCTGTAGAGCAGGCTGCCCGACGGCGTGCCTTCCTTGCGCAGGTCGCCGCGCGTGTAGTCGGCCGAGAAGGCCAGCTGGCGCTTGCTGCTGTCGAACGGCATGCGCGTGCGCAGGTTCACCGTGCCGCCCAGCCCGCCCTCGACGATGTCGGCCGACGGGTTCTTGTAGACGTCCACGCCTGAGAACAGTTCGGGGGTCACGTCCTCCCACGAGATGGCCCGGCCGCCGCGCGCCGAGAAGGCGTCGCGGCCGTTCAGCTCGGAGCGGACCCAGGTCAGGCCGCGGATCTGGATGCCCGAGCCTTCGGCGTTCAGGCGGTCGACGTCGCGGGGCTGGTTGGTCCGGCCGATGGTCACGCCGGGGATGCGCTGCAGCGCCTCGGTGACCGAGCGGTCGGGCAGGCCGCCGATGTCCACGGCGGTGATCGAGTCGACGATCTGTTCGGAATTCTTCTTCAGGTCCTGCGCCGTCTGGAGGGCCTTGCGCTGGCCCACGACGACGACTTCGGAAATCTCGTCGGGCGAATCCTTGGTCGCGCCCCCGCTGGTCTGGGCCTGCGCCGACGCCACGAGCAGGCCGGTCGCCCAGACCATCGTCGCGGTCGAGACCAGCAACATCTTCTTCTTGTTCACGTTCCCTCTCCCAAATCAGCACGCCCTCTTGGGCTGTGCTCGCCGGTGTCTTTTGGCCTCGACGCGGGGTTGGGCGGTCTGTCGCCGTCCCCGCATCGGGAAACACACTTTAATTAACTTGTTTTATTAAACCGGCGCGATTTGTCGTACAAGCCATAACATTCAACAATCGCGAGCGTGGGTCTGTGCGGTTGCACGGACGTGCGTCGGCGGACGTCGTCTGGGCGACGACGCCGGTCAGGCGAAGGCGTTATCCTGGGGGATCGGGAGCGGCCTCCCGAAGCCGGCCGCGCTAGTTGAGGCGGGGTTTCTTCAGCAGGGCGTTGCGGTCGACCGAACGGAGCTCGACCTCGAACACGTCCTGTTCGCGCTGGATGCGCAGCGCGATGGTCACCCCGGCCGGGCCCTGGTMCCAGAGGGCGGTGTAGAACTCGGTCAGGTCCGAGACCTCGTCGCCATCGACGGCCAGGATCAGGTCGCCGGCCCGCAGCTCGGCGCGCGCGGCCGGGCTGCCCGGCGACACGCCGACCAGGATGACCTGGGATTCGGTCTCCTGGGCGAAGACGCCCAGCCAGGGGCGGGGCGGATGGGCGGGCTTGCCGCGCGCCAGGTCGTCCAGGATGGGCGGCAGCAGTTCGGCGGGCACGAACATGTTCATCGGCTTGGCCTCGCCGTCGCGCGACTGCCCCGACAGGCTGAGCGAGCCGACGCCGACCAGTTCGCCCTTGGGGCCGATCAGGGCCGCGCCGCTCCAGTGCGGGTGGGCGGGCTCGGTGATGATCGCCTCGTCCAGCAGGTATTCCCAGTAGCCGGCGAAGGGCATGCGGGTCAGCGCGCGGCCGGCGGCGGCGTGCGCGCGTCCACCGGCCCCGGCGATGATCACCGGGCTGCCCGGCTCCAGCACCTTCGAGGTGCCCAGCCGCATCGCCGGCAGGCCCAGCGGTTCCAGCGCCTGGACCAGGCCCAGTCCCGTCTGGCCGTCGAAGCCCAGCACGTGGGCGTGGACGCGCCGGCCGTCGTTGAGGGTCAGGACCACCTCGCTGGCCTCGGTGATCAGATAGGCCATGGTCAGCACCAGGCCGCCTTCGCTGATCACCACACCGTTCCCCAGCCGCTCGGTTCCCAGGATGCGCGCGGTGAAGGCGTCGGCCGGGACCTTGGACTCCAGGGCGACGACGCTGGACAGGGCGTGATCAAGGTCGAAGGCGTAGGCGCTCGCGGCGGGCCGCAGCCGCGCTTCGACCTCATGCCCCTGGAACGGTGAAGACAAGTCGATCTCCTCTAGGAGACTCAAATCTGGGGCGTGGCGCGGCGTGGACAAGAGGCGAGGGCGAAGAGGCTGTGGCCGACCGGGTCTTCAGGCCGCCAGGGCGGCCACGTCCGTCGGACGCTCCTGGCGGCTGCGGCGCCAACGGCTGGGCGGCTGGCCCACCAGTCCGCCGAACGACCGGCAGAAATGGGCCTGGTCCGAGAAGCCGCAGGCCAGGGCGATCTGGGCCAGGCTGTCGTGCGTGGTCAGCATCAGCTGCTTGGCCCGGGTGATGCGCCGCTCGATGATGTAGCTCTTGGCCGACTGGCCGAAGCTCTCCTTGAAGGCGTGGGAGAAGTAGCTGGGGCTCAGGCGGACCGCCGCGGCCACGTCGCGGACCTGCAGGTTGCGGTCGCCGTTGCTGTCGATGAAGTCGGTCGCCGTGCGCACCTGCCAGGGCGCCAGCTTGCCGGTCTGCTGGTCGCGGGTCAGGCGCTGGACCTCGGCCTCCAGCAGTTGGCTGGCGCGGTGCATCAGCTCCCGCGCCGCGTCGGGATCTCGGTCGAAGGCCCGCGAGGCGTCGGTGACCAGGCGCGCCAGCATCAGGGTCTGGTCGCGGGGCAGGGTGGAGGTCTGGTTCGCGTTCATGGAAGTCATGTCCAGCTCGCCACCTCTTTTTCAGAACCATTCCCGGGTGTTCATCCCAGGTCCAGTTCCGGTTTTGCTAGCATTGGATATGAGAAGCCGCAATGGTGCAGGTTATAGCTTAGCTGTTAGCAAGTTTCGAAAACCGACGTGATTTGCCGCCTACTGTCGCGTCCGGCGGCATCGAGGCGGGTTCCGGTTTCCCGGACTTCGATTTCGAACTGCGATGTTTTTGAACAATTGATGACGCTTTGGGCAAGAGCCAAGGCGCGCGGGCCCACGCCCGACGCGGGCATCTATGTTCTTGAATTGTTCTCATTGGCGGTTCATGATCCGGCCATGGTCGCTCCCGCCAATCTTCCCGGTCACCCGCCGTCCGTTGGCCTTAGGGAAGGGGCGCGGGGGCGCGGGGCCAAGTCCAATCGCACGGGCCGCTTCGAGTCCCAGGTCAGCGAGGCCTTCGACGACGGTTGGGGCGAGGAGGAGGAACCGGCCCAGATCGCCACCACGCTCCAGCCGATGAAGTCGCGGACGATCATCGCCCGCAACGACAGTCCCGACGTCGGCTTCGAGAGCTCGATCAATCCCTATCGCGGCTGCAGCCACGGCTGCATCTACTGCTACGCCCGGCCGGCCCACACCTATCTGGGCCATTCGGCGGGCCTGGATTTCGAGACCAAGATCTATTTCAAGCCCGAGGCCGGCAAGCTTCTGGAGCGCGAGCTTTCCAAGCCGAAGTACGTCCCCAAGGTGATCCACATCGGCGGCGACACCGACCCGTACCAACCCGATGAGCGCCAGCTGCGGGTGACGCGGGCGGTGATCGAGACCCTGGCCCGGTTCCGCCATCCATTCACGATCATCACCAAGTCGAACCTGATCACCCGCGATCTCGACATCCTGGGGCCGATGGGCCAGGCGGGGCTGGCGCGGGCGGCGGTGTCGATCACCAGCCTGGACCACCGGCTGTCGCGCAGCATGGAGCCGCGGGCCTCGACGCCCAAGCGGCGGATCGACGCCGTGCGCCAGCTGGTGGCGGCAGGCGTGCCGACCACCGTGATGTTCGCCCCCTCGATCCCGTCGCTGAACGACCACGAGATGGAGGGCGTACTGGAGGCCGCCGCCGCCGTCGGGGCGACCACGGCCGGCTATGTCGCCGTGCGCCTGCCGCTGGAGATCAAGGACCTGTTCGAGGAGTGGCTGGCGGCCGAGCATCCCGACCGCGCCCGACGGGTGATGTCCCTGGTCCGCCAGATGCGCGGCGGGGCGGCCTACAGTTCCGAATGGGGCAAGCGGATGACGGGCGAGGGGCCCGTCGCCCAGGTGATGAGCCAGCGCTTCCACCTGGCGCGGGTGAAGTTCGGCCTCGACAACAAGCTGCCGCCCCTGGACCTGACCCAGTTCGCCGTGCCGCCCAAGGCGGGGGACCAGTTGTCGCTGTTCTAGCCCTTGGTCAGGCGCAGGCCGTCCGCCGTCATCGAAACCTGGATGCTCGAATAGTCAGGGATGGACGGATGGCCCAGCTCTAGCGGGTGACGGTGGGTGGCGGTGATCATGATCACGTCGGCCCCGGCCGCTTCGCCCGCCAGCAGGCCGGCGGGGGCGTCCTCGAACACCAGGCAGGCTTCGGCCTCCACGCCAAGGCGCTCGGCGGCGAGGCGATAGCCGTCCGGGGCGGGCTTGCCGCGCGACACGTCTTCGGCGGTGACCAGCACGGCGGGGATCGGCAGGCCGGCGGCTTCCAGGCGCCGCAGGGCCAGTTCGCGCTGGGCCGAGGTGACGACGGCCCAGCGGTCGGCGGGCAGGGCGCACAGGAAGGCCTCGGCGCCCGGGATCGGGATCACGCCCTCGACGTCGGCGACCTCGGCTTGCAGGATCGCCAGGGTCTCGAGGGCGATGTCGACGCCGGCGAGGTTCTGGCGGCGGATGGTCTCTTCGGCTCGTACGCCGTGGATCGTAGGCAGGAAGGCCTCGACGTCCAGGCCGTGGCGCCGCGCCCAGTCGCCCCACACCCGTTCGGCCACGGCGATGGAGTCGAGCACGGTGCCGTCCATGTCGAACAGGAAGGCGGCGTAGGGTTTGGTCGGGATCATGACGCGGCTATGCCATGCTTCGCCGCTCAAAGTCTTGTCTGGGCAAGTCTCGGCTTGACCCGCGCCGCGTCGGATCGGAAGCAGGATCATGATCACCGTCGTCCTCCCGACCCACAACAGCGCCGCGCGGCTGGTGCATGTCCTGCCCCTGCTGGTGCCCGCCGCCGTCGACGGCCTGGTCAAGGCGGTGGTGTTCGCCGACGCTGGCTCGACCGACGCGACGCTCGACATCGCCGAGGACAGCGGGGCGCGGGTGGTCCAGGTGACTGGCGACCTGGGTCAGCGCCTGGCGGCCGGCTGTGCGGCGGCCACGAGCGCGTGGATCCTGATCCTGGGCGAGGACCTGATCCTGCCCGAGAGCTGGCGAATGCCCGTCGAGGCCCATCTGGCGGGCGGCGGCGGCAAGCCGGCCTGGATCGGGCAGGCGGGCCTGTTCGATCTGGGCGGGCGTCCCGTGGCTGTGCTGGTCTCCCGCGACGCCGTCGCGGCGGCCGGCGGGGTAAGGCCGGGCGGCGATCCGTTGAAGGCGCTGCTGGGGCGCCTGAAGCCGAAGGCGGTTCGGTTGCGGGTCTAGTCGTCGGTCGGGGCGCAAGCCCGCCCTTGGGGGGCGTAGCGCGGCCCAAGCGGGAGCCGCGCCTTTCGCAAGGTTATGGAGCTGCCGATCGAACAGTCGTTGTCGGCGGGAAGCGGCGCCAAGACCGGACGTCCCTCGACATCGACGGTCACATACATCTCCGTGCCCGTGTCGGTGCTCACGGCGCGAAAGCCTGTGACGCGACCGGTGTGCAGGGTGACCGGGCCTTGAGGGATCAGCAGCAGGCCAAAAAGCAGGATCGCGCAGGCGCCCAGCCCGAGGCCCACCGTCCCACCGTGTTCGAGCCACCAAAGGCGAAGGGTTTGCACCAAGGAGAAGCGGGGGCCAGGCGTCGGCGCCAGGGCCGCTACTGTTGGTCCAGTCGGAAGTCGATCACCCGCGCGCCGCTGGCGACGGCGTCCAGGGTCCTGGTCTCGGCGCCCATCAGCTTGCGATAGGTCCAGTACGAGGCCATGACCTTCTCGACGTAGTTGCGGGTCTCCTGGGCCGGCAGGCTTTCGATCAGCAGCAGCGGATCGCAGTCGGCGCCGCCCAGCTGCTCCTGGGTCTTGATCAGGGTGCCCGGGCCGCCGTTGTAGGCCGCCACGGCGCGGAACAGGTCGGGGCTCTGCAGGCCCCGGTCCATCAGCCAGGTGAAATAGTCCTGGCCGACGCGCAGGTTGAAGCTGGGGTCGAACAGCGGTGTGGTGTCGGCCAGCAGCTTGTCGTCGCCGGCCGCGCGGGCGGCGGCCACCGGCATCAGCTGCATCAGGCCCACCGCGCCCGCGCCCGACATGGCGTAGGGGTCGAAGCGGCTTTCCTGGCGCACCAGGGCGTAGACCATGGCCTTGTCGATCGTGAAGCCGCCCTTGGGCTCCAGCGGGGGCAGGGGATAGTCCTCGCCGCCCACGCGCTTGACGGCGCGACCGGCGTTCAGCGGGGCCTTCTCGTTGAGGGCCAGGGCCAGGTCGGTCCAGTCGCCGCGGGCCTTGGGATTGTCGCTGGCCAGGGACAGGCCGGCGCGCAGCTCCTGGCCGGCCTCGGCCCAGCGGCCGATCTGGGCCAGGGCGGCGGCGCGGCGGGCGCGCGGGTCGGCGGCCAGCAAGCGGGCCAGGGATTCCACGTCCGGCCCCTCGTACGAAACCTTGGTCAGCAGGGCGGCGATCGGGTCGTCCTGGGCCAGGGCCAGGCCGGACAGGGCCAGCTGGCGGGCGGCGATCATGCCGTAGAAGGTGTTGGGCGCGCGGGCGGCGGCGCTGAGCAGGTCCTCGACGTCGCGGGCCTGGCCGCCCGAGGCCGCCGAACGCGCGGCCCAGAAGGCGGCGGCCGAGCGCAGCCACTCGTCCTGGTTCTCGTCGTCGGCGACGCGCTCGAAATAGGTCCGGGCCTGAGCGTAGGCCTGCAGGCGGAAGGCGGAGAGGCCGGCGATCCACGGCTCGCCGGCGGCCTGGGCCAGGGTCAGGGCCTTCTTCACGTCGCCGGAATAATAGGCCTCGCGGGCGGCGCGGGTCTTGTCGGCCGGGGCGGGGCCCTTGGCGCCGGCCACGAACAGGGCCGGGATCTTCGGGGCGGCGGCGCGGGCCGGCTTGCGCTTGACCGCCAGGGCGTAGACTCGGTCGGCCCCGGCCTGGTCGCCGTAGGCGGCCAGCCAGTCGGTCAGCTCGTCGTAGCTGGCCGAATAGGCGTTGGGGTGCATGACCTTGGYGAATTCCAGCCGGCCCCGCAGGCTGCGGTCGCGGGCGTTGGCCGCCGCGGCCTCGGCGGCGTCGAAATCACCGTGGTCGGCGGCGGCGAAGGCGGCGCGGTAGAAGCGGGCGTCGGCCTCGGACAGCGGCTCGAGCGAGGACGCATGGGCGCCGACGGCGACGCTGAAAGCGGCCATGAGGCAAAACACGAAGGCCGAAAAAACGGCCAGACGGCGAGCTAGAAGCTGCAATGCGTTTCCGCGCCCTTGCCCCGAAAGGCTCCCCGACGCGTCCCGTGTCCAACTGGTCGTCCGAATCTCTAGTTGGGACGCTCCGGACGATCAAGTCTCTCGCTGAGCATAAGCATGTCGGCCCAGGCCTTCTTCTTGGCGTCTGGCTTCCGCAGCAGGAACGCCGGATGCAAGGTGGGCAAGGCCGGAAGCTCGGTCTGGCCGTCGGCGGAGGTCCATTCGAACCACCGGCCGCGCAGCGACAATATGCCTTCCTCGCGCTTCAATATGCTCTTGGCCGAGGCGCCGCCCACCAGCAGCAGGATCTTGGGCTGGACCAGCTGGATCGCCCGCTCCAGGAACGGCGCGCAGGTCGCCTGCTCCTGCGGGGTCGGCGTGCGGTTGCCCGGCGGGCGCCAGAACACGGTGTTGGTCACGAAGGCGCGGTCCATCAGGCCGGCGGCCTTCAGCATGCGGTCCAGCAGCTGGCCGGCGCGGCCGACGAACGGCGCGCCCTGCTGGTCCTCGTCGGCGCCGGGCGCTTCGCCGATGATCATCAGCGGCGCGTCGGCCGGACCGCGCGACACCACGGCCTGGCGCGCGCCCTGGGTCTTGAGCGGACAGCCGTCGAAGGCGGCGATGGCGGCGGCCAGGGCGGGCAGGTCGGCGCAGGCGGCGGCCAGGGCCCGGGCCTCGGCGACGGCGGCGCCCAGGTCGGGGCCGCGTCCGAAGGCCGGCGTGGCGACCGGCGCGACGGCGACGGGCGGAGGGGGCTCCCGGCGGGCCCGCAGCATCGCCGCGCCCTCGGCCAGGCGATCGATCGGCTCGTCCGCGTACGAAGCCTCGACGCCCGCGTCGGCCCAGAAGGCGAGCAGGCTTTCCACGGCGCGCGGATCGACGGCGAGGTCCATGCCGTCTCTTAGCGCGATCCTCCGATCACCGCCACGTCAGCCGCTTGAAGATTGACGCTGCATCGCAGCAAAAAACATTCGTTTATTCTTGACCACCTCCGCGTCACCTCACGATAAGCTTCGACTCAAACAGCAAAGAACGCGGGCAGAGTGCGCCCGGGCGGGAGACCTCAATGAGCGAAGAGCTCGAACGCGAGTCGATGGAATACGACGTCGTCATCGTCGGCGGCGGACCGGCGGGCCTTTCGGCCGCCATCCGACTCAAGCAACTGGCGGCGCAGGCCGGGACCGAGGTTTCGGTGGCGGTGCTGGAAAAGGGCTCCGAGGTCGGCGCCCACATCCTGTCGGGCGCGGTGATCGACCCCAAGGGCCTGGCCGAGCTGTTCCCCGACTGGAAGGAACGCGGCGCGCCGCTGGAGACCCCGGTCAAGATCGACCGCTTCCGGCTGCTGGGCCCGCAGGGCGACATGGCCCTGCCGATGTTCGCCATGCCGCCGTTCATGCACAACCATGGCTGCTACATCGGCTCGCTGGGCAACGTCTCGCGCTGGCTGGCGGCCCAGGCCGAGGAACTGGGCGTCGAGATCTATCCGGGCTTCGCGGCCTCGGACATGGTCTGGAACGACGACGGCTCGCTGAAGGGCGTCGTCGTGGGCGTCGTGGGCATCGCCAAGGACGGCCACCACAAGCCCGACTACCAACCGGGCATGGAGCTGCACGGCAAGTACGTGTTCATCGCCGAGGGCGTGCGCGGCTCGCTGGCCAAGCAGCTGATCGCCAAGTTCGACCTGTCGGCCGGCAAGTCGCCGCAGAAGTTCGGCATCGGCATCAAGGAACTGTGGCAGGTGCCGCCCGAGAAGCACCAGCCGGGCCTCGTCGAGCACACGACCGGCTGGCCGCTGGACGACAAGACCGGCGGCGGCAGCTTCATGTACCACTTCGGGGACAACTACGTGTCCATCGGCTACGTGGTGCACCTGAACTATAAGAACCCCTGGATGTCGCCGTTCGACGAGTTCCAGCGCTTCAAGCACCATCCGGCGGTCAAGCCGCACCTGGAAGGCGGCAAGCGCATCGCCTACGGCGCGCGGGCCATCACCGAGGGCGGCTACCAGTCGGTGCCGAAGCTGACCTTCCCGGGCGGCGTGCTGATCGGCTGCTCGGCCGGCTTCGTCAACGTGCCGCGCATCAAGGGCAGCCACAACGCGGTCAAGACCGGCATGCTGGCCGCCGAGGCGGCCTTCGCCGCGATCGGCGCCGGGCGGACCAGCGACGAGCTGGTCGACTACCAGACGGCCTATGAAGGCTCGTGGGTGGCCAAGGAGCTGAAGGTCGTCCGCAACGCCAAGCCGCTGCTGGGCAAGCTGGGCACGTTCCTGGGCGGCGCGGCCGGCATGTTCGACATGTGGTGCACGCACCTGTTCGGCGGCTTCTCGTTCTTCGGCACGCTGAAGCACGACAAGACCGACGCGGAGTCGACCGGCCTGGCCAAGGACTACAAGCCCCTGGTCTATCCCAAGCCGGACGGCGTGATCAGCTTCGACAAGCTGAGCTCGGTGTTCCTGTCGGCCACCAACCACGAGGAAGACCAGCCCGCCCACCTGAAGCTGAAGGACCCGACGATCCCGATCGCGGTCAACCTGCCCAAGTACGGCGAACCGGCGCGGCTGTACTGCCCGGCCGGCGTCTACGAGGTGCTCTACAACGAGCAGGGTCAGGACCCGCGCTTCCAGATCAACGCCCAGAACTGCGTCCACTGCAAAACCTGCGACATCAAGGACCCGTCGCAGAACATCGTCTGGACCACGCCCGAGGGCGGCGGCGGCCCGACCTATCCGAACATGTAGAAGAGGGGCCTTTGAAAGGCCCCGATGAAAGTCTAAGGCGCGGTTCGACCTTCGGACCGCGCCTTTTTCTTGCGGCCCGCCCGGAAACCGATGAGGGTGCGGATATGACGCGTACCAAGCTTCTCCTCGCCCTTCTCGCCGCCTCGACCCTGGGCGCCTGCGCCGCCGCGCCGCCCGGGCCGGACCTGCGCGGCCAGCTCACCATGGGCTCGGCCTGGGGCTCGAGCCGGTCGGCCTACGGCCAGTTCCTGGCCGGCCAGGCGGCCCTGCTGAACGGTTCCAACGCCCAGGCCGCCAGCTATTTCGACGAGGCGCGACAGCTGGGCGAAGACCCGGGCGTGCTGGCCGATCGCGCGTTCACCGCCGCCCTGCTGGCCGGCGACGTGCCGCGCGCCGCGGCGCTGGCGCCGCAGGGGACGGACGCCAACGAGCAGGTGCGCCGACTGGGCGTGCTGACCCGGGTGGTCGACCTGATGGCCGTGGGCAAGCCCCGCGACGCCCAGGCCCTGCTGAAGACCGAGACCCTGGGCTTCCCCCATCGTCCCGCCGCCGTCCTGCTGGCGCCCTGGCTGGCCGCCGCCGCCGGCGACGCCAACGGCGCGGTGGTGCGTCCCGAACTGCAGGGCGACCGGTTCGTGCAGTATTTCGGCCAGCTGAGCCAGGCGCGGCTGTACGAACGCGCCAAGCGCTATGACGAGGCCGAGACCGACTACAAGGCGCTGATGGCGATCGAGAACGCCCGCGCCCTGTTCGTCGAGGACTACGGCGCGTTCCTGGAACGCCGCAAGCGCCACGCCGAGGCCGTGGCGCTGTACGACGCGGCCCTGACGCGCGATCCCGACGACCAGGGCCTGCAGGCCGCCCGGGCCCGCGCCGCGGCGCGCGGTCCCGCGCCGGCCATGCCGACCGACAAGCAGGGCGCGGCCCACATGCTGGTCGCCTGCGCCGCCACCTTCGCCAGCGAGCGCCAGAGCCAGTTCGGCCTGGCCTATCTGCGCCTGGCCCTGAGGCTGGACCCCAAGCGCGACGACGCCTGGCTGCTGGTGGGCGACCTGCTGGGGCAGGACGATGACGACGTCGGGGCCCGCGAGGCCTACGCCAAGGTGCTCCCGACCTCGCCGCGCTACGTCGCCGCCCAGTCGAAGCTGGCCTGGAGCCTCCAGGGCAGCGGCGAGAAGGAAAAGGCCCTGGCCCTGGCCCACCAGTCGGCCGTCGCCGCCCCCAAGGACCGCGACGCTCAGATCACCTATGCCGACCTGCTGCGGACCAACGAGCGCTGGGCCGAGTCGGCCGCCGCCCTGGACCCGCTGATCACCGGCGAGGGCGACAAGCCCGACTGGCGGCTGCTCTACATGCGCGGCATCTCCCTGGAACGCGCCGGGCGCTGGCCCGACGCCGAGCGCGACCTGCTGACGGCGGTCAAGCTGAACCCGGACGAGCCCGACCTGCTGAACTATCTGGGCTATTCGTGGATCGACCGCGGCGTGCACCTGCCCGAGGCCATCGCCATGGTCCAGAAGGCGGTCGACGCCCGTCCGCAGTCGGGCGCGATGCTCGACTCCCTGGGCTGGGGCTACTACCGCCAGGGCGACTACAAGACCGCCGTGGTCAAGCTGGAGCAGGCCGTCGAGCTGGAGCCGGGCGACCCGGACGTCAACGGCCACCTGGGCGACGCCTACTGGCGCATCGGCCGCCAGGTCGAGGCGCGCTACCAGTGGCAGCGGGTGCTCAGCCTGGAGCCTGACGAGAAGCAGAAGACTGAGGCCGAGGCCAAGCTGAAGAACGGCCTGGACGGTCCGCCGGCCAAGGTGGCCTCCAGCCAGTAGCCTGACGACTTTCTAGCTTCCAGACGCCCCTCAAGACGCTTCAAGGGCACGCCATGCGCCTCGACGCCTTCGCCCCGGCCAAGGTCAACCTGTTCCTGCACGTCGGCGGTCCCGACGCCGAGGGCTATCACCCGATCTCCAGCCTGATGCTGTTCGCCGACGTCGGCGACCGGGTCCGGCTGCAGGCGGCCGACGCGCCCAGCTTCGAGGCGACGGGGCGGTTCGGGGGCGAGGTCCCGCTGGACGACGGCAATCTGGTGGTGCGGGCCGCGGACGCCCTGCGCGCCCGGCTGGGCGGGCCGGTCCCGCCGTTTCGGCTGATCCTGGACAAGGCCCTGCCGATCGCGGCGGGCCTGGGCGGGGGCTCCAGCGACGCGGGGGCGGCGCTGCGGCTGCTGCGCGGGGCCTTGGCGCCCGACCTGTCCGACGCCGACCTGGAAGTCGTGGCCGGAAGCCTGGGCGCCGATGGCGCGGCCTGCCTGTGGGGCGCGCCGGTGATGGCGCAGGGCAGGGGCGAGCGCCTGTCGCCCGCGCCGGCCCTGTCGGACCTGCACGCCGTCCTGGTGAACCCGCTGGTCCCGTCGCCGACCGGGGCGGTCTATCGCGCCTATGACGCGGCCGTGCATCCCGACGGCGAGACGCCGCCGCCGATGCTGGACGGGCTCGAAAGCGCCGAGGAGGTCTGCGCCTGGCTGGCCGGCTTCACCCGCAACGACCTGCAGGCCCCGGCCGTGGCCCTGGAGCCGCGCATCGGCCAGGTGCTGGACCTGCTGGCCGACGAACCCGAGACCCTGCTGGCCCGGATGTCCGGCTCGGGCGCCACGTGCTTCGCCCTGTGCGCCGGCGACATCGAGGCCGAAGGCCTGGCCGAGCGGCTCGAGCAGATGCGGCCGGACTGGTGGGTAAAGCGCTGCCGCCTGGGCGGGCCGTTCTAGGCGCCGACGGGGACATGCCCTTGGGCGTGTCGCCGGGTTTCGCATTGAGCCAGGCCGGGGACGCGCACTCATGGCCCGACATCTGACGATTTCGCGCTGAGTTCCGGGTGAGTGCGTGTCCCCCAAGTMGTCCGCTGAGTTTGGAGTCTGTCCTGTGACGCCGTGGACGAAGGTGGGGACACGCACTCACCCGGACGGCCGTTGATCGACCCGCAAGACCTTGCCGTGAGTGCATGTCCCCGTCACTGCGGCGGCCAACCCGCTGAAATCCCTGCGCTAAATCTTTATTCCCCGCAGGGTTTCCCGGCGGCCGCATAATGGCTCCACCTCGACGCGGGAAAGGGCGCATGGCCAGCGACCGATGCGGCGGCGGGGGGCGATCGAGCGGGAAGCTCTGTCGGATCCGGTCCGCGTTCGGTAGGGGCCGGAACAACCTCATGTCTCTGGTGCCGGTCGGGCGTGGTCCACAGATACGACGTGATGTGAGGGTCGAAAGAGCAGCAGGCGAGCGGTGACAGGCTCGCGGTCCGGGACTGGAGGCGTTGATCCAGCCCGCCCGTCGGAGGCTTCAAGGCGGCGAGGTCCGAACAGGGCTCAGCGCCGCAGGCTTCCGGATAACGACCGCGCGGAGCGATCGGGCTTCGTCGAAACGGTATTCTTTTTCAAACTCCGGACGATGTCCGGCGCTCCGCAGCCCTTTCCATCAACTCAGCGAGTCGTCGCGTGAGGATGACGAGCCATGCGCGCAAAAGAAAAGCGCGGAAGCCGAAGCTTCCGCGCCCTCCCGATCCGAACCTTTGGACCGAGCCTTCCCCAGCCTTAGCTGTGGTAGGCGCGTTCGCCGTGTTCGGAGATGTCCAGACCTTCTTCCTCGGCTTCCGGCGAGGCCTTCAGGCCGATGATCAGCTTGATCACGAAGAACACGATGATCGAGGCGATGGCCGACCAGGCGATGGTGACGCAGACGCCCTTCAGCTGGGCCAGCACCTGGGTGCCCAGGTTGTAGACCGCGTTGTCGCAGGTCGACAGGTCKCCGTCCTTGCCGCAGCTGGTGTAGTCGACGATGCCGGCGCCGCCGAAGGCGGGGTTGACCAGGATGCCGGTGCCGATGGCGCCGACGATGCCGCCGATGCCGTGGATGCCGAAGGCGTCCAGGCTGTCATCGTACTTCAGCGCGTTCTTCACGACCGAGCAGAAGAAGATGCAGATCGGCGAGACGACCAGGCCCAGGATGACCGAACCCATCGGACCGGCGAAGCCGGCGGCCGGGGTGACGGCCACCAGGCCGGCGACGACGCCCGAAGCCAGGCCCAGGGCCGACGGCTTCTTCTTGGTGACCCACTCGACGACGATCCACGACAGACCGGCGGCGGCGGTGGCCACGAAGGTGTTGATCATGGCCAGCGAGGCGTAGCCGTTCGACTCCAGGTTCGAGCCGGCGTTGAAGCCGAACCAGCCCACCCACAGCAGGCCGGCGCCGACCAGGGTCAGGGTCAGGGAGTGCGGGGGCATCGGTTCCTTGCCGTAGCCTTGGCGCTTGCCCAGGATCAGGGCTCCCACCAGGGCCGCGACACCGGCGTTGATGTGCACCACGGTGCCGCCGGCGAAGTCCAGGGCGCCGAAGCCCCAGATCAGGCCGGACTTGACCGCCGCGGTCGGAGCCTGGGCGATCGCGTCAGGACCCGGCCACCACCAGACCATGTGGGCCATCGGGTAGTAGGAGAGCAGGGGCCACAGCACCGCGAAGGCGACGATGGCGGCGAACTTCATGCGCTCGACCAGCGAGCCGACCACGAGGGCGGCGGTGATCGCGGCGAAGGTCGCCTGGAACGAGATGAAGGTGAACTCGGGGATCACCACGCCGGTCGAGAACGTCGCGACGTTCGAGGCCGGGGTCACGTCCTTGAGGAACAGACGGCTCAGGCCGCCGACGTAGCTGTCCCAGCTGCCGCCGTCGGTGAAGGCGAAGCTGTAGCCCCACAGCACCCAGGCGACGAAGCCGATGATGGCGACGGTCGAGACCTGCATCATGACCGACAGCATGTTCTTGGAGCGGACCAGGCCGCCGTAGAACAGGGCCAGGCCCGGCAGGATCATCAGCAGGACCAGCAGCGAGGACGTCAGCATCCACGCGTTGTCGCCCTTGTCGTTCTTGTCGACGATGGCGGCGGGAGCGGCCGGGGCCGGAGCCGGGGCGGCGGCGGGCGCAGCGGCGGCGGGAGCCGGCGCGGCCT
>NZ_JBFTKU010000036.1:0-26920 GCF_056665975.1 Caulobacter sp. 05T431
GCGGTAGCCGGCGCGGGCTCGGCGGCCTTCACGGGCTGGGGCGCGGGCGCCGCCGGGGCGGGCGTGGCCGCCGGGGTCGGGGCCGGAGCGGCTTTCGGCTTGCCCGTCAGCCAGGCGATCACGTCGTCGAGAATGCTCATCGTGTTTGGCTCATCTATCAAGTAGTGGGCGTTGCTGGGGTAGATCTTGAGGTCGGCGGCCGGGTATTTCCGGCCGACTCGCTGCACGTCCTCGAGAGGCGTGGTGCGATCCAGGGCGCCGGCCAGGACCAGCACGGGCACGGTCACCTTGGCGGCGTCGACATAGGCGGTCCTGTTCGGATCCTTGTGCGGCCAGGCCAAGTCGGCCAGCACCTGGCCGCTGTCATTGACCATGGTCGCGTACAGGGCGTCGTGGCGCGCGGGCGGCACGACGTTCATGACGCCGAACTTGAAGCCCGTCTTCCACATCTTGCCCGCCCGGGTCTCGGGCTTGGATTGCAGGGCCATGTTCAGAAAGGTGAAGACCGGCGAGAGCTTGGGTTTGCCGCGGGCGTCGGCCGGCGAGGCGGGGGCGAACAGCACCAGGCGCTCGGCGTGGCCGGCCTCGGCGATCTTCTGGGCGATCAGCCCGCCCATGGAGTGGCCGAAGACGATCGGCTTCTTGCCGTCCTCCTGGGCCAGGGCCTGGGCCAGGGCGCTCATCTCGGCGACATAGTCGGCCAGGGTCAGGCCGGCCAGACCGGCCCGGGGACCGTCGACCGTGCGCACGGCCGAGCGGATGGTCGGCGCCACGACGCGGTAGCCCTCGGCCCGCAGCCGTGCGGCCATGGGATCCCAGACGTCCCCAGCGCAACCGTAGCCGTGGATCAGCAGGACTGTGTCCGCCATTCCGTACTCCCCAGCGCCCGGAAATCAGCCCCCGCGCGCGAACCCACCGAACGCGGAAACGACCTGTTCGTACACCGCGCGTTTGAAAGGTACGATCAGTTCGGGCGTTTCGTCGAGAGCGCCCCATTTCCAGGCGTCGAACTCGACGTGGGCGTCGGCCTCCAGATCGATCTCGGACTCGTCGCCGAGGAAGCGGAAAGCGAACCAGACCTGCTTCTGGCCCTTGAATCCACGGGCTTTTTTCGACGCGGCGAAGTCGGCGGGGAAGTCGTAGATCAGCCAGCCCTCGGTGCGGCCCAAATAGGCGATCGAGGTGACGCCGGTCTCCTCGGCCAGCTCGCGGCGCGCCGCGGCCAGCAAATCCTCGCCCTCGTCGACTCCCCCTTGCGGGAATTGCCAGTTGTGGGGCGGCGGCTGGTTGTGTCGTTTGCCCAGCCAGACGCGGCCGTCCGGGTGGAACAGGACGACGCCGACATTGGGACGGTGATGGGGGTGATCGTCGAGGTTTTCGCTGCGGCTCATCGCTTGGCCATGGCCGAGGCGGGGGCCAGTTGCAAGCCCCTCCCCGACAGGCCGGCGGCCCACAGGCGCACCTGGTTGATCGTCACCGGATAGGCGAAGCCCGAGCCCAGGGCCTGGCCGCGACCCGCGGCGCCGACCTCCAGCATCTTCAGCTGGCCGTCGATCGAGCCGGCGGCCAGTTCGTCGTCGATGATCCGGTCGGCCGAGGCGCGGGGGATCGGACCGCCGCGCAGGGACGCCTGGCCGTCGTCGATGAAGGCCAGCCCCCGGGCCTTCAGGGCCAGGGTGAAGGTGGTCATGGCCGTGTCGCTGGTGACGAAGCGCGAGCCCAGATAGTTGGTCAGGCCGAAATAGCCGGTGGCCCGCGACATCAGCCATTCCATCTTGCGGACGGTGTCTTCCGGCCGGTTGGCGGCGATCAGGGTGTAGGGGCCCGGGTCGTTGGCCGGATAGTCGACCGGCTCCATCGGCGCTTCCAGCAGCACCTCGTGGCCGTGGCTGCGGGCCAGGTCGATCCAGCCCTGCAGGCCCTCGGAATAGGGCGCGAACGACAGGGTGATCTCGGGCGGCAGGGTCTCGATGGCCTGGCGGGTGGTCTGGGGGTTCAGCCCCAGTCCACCGATCACCAGGGCGACGCGCGGACGGCCGTCGGCGGTGAACGGGCGGGCATAGGCTTCCGAAGCCATGCGGCCGTCGGGGGCGATGACCGGCAGCGAGCCGCCGCCGGGGCCGGGGGCGTAGAGGCCGGCGATCGGCGCGGCGGGCAGGGGACCCGAGGCCGAGGCGGCGGGCGGCGGGGCGGCGATCGCGGCGCCTTCCGCGTCGGCGGCCTCGTCGTGGCCCAGGAACGGCAGGTTCGACAGGTCCAGCGCGCCCGGCAGCAGCGGGGCCTCGCCGTCGCGCTCGGCGACCAGAGCGTCGCGCCAGCCTTCGGGGACATTCTTGGTGGCGCCCACCTTGTCCAGCGCCACCCGCACCAGGGGCGAGCCCTTGTTGGGGTCGCCGGTGACCAGCACCAGCAGGGCCAGGCTCAGCAGGAAGAGGAAGGCCGCGGCGGTGGCGCCGATGAACGGATTGGCGGCGGCCGCCAGCACCTTGGCGCGCAGGTCGCCGCCCTCACGTCCGGACGCGGGCGCGTCGGCGCTGTAGGCGGGCTTGCGGGAGAAGGTCACGGCCATGCCTGGGGATTTAGCCGGGAAGCGCCGAACATATGGTTAATGAAAGGTGCGACGGAATGGCCCGTCGCCTCGCCGTCCCATCACTTCGGACGGCCGCCCTGGCCGGCGACATAGACCCCCAGGCTGGCGCCGACCAGGCGCTCGCAGGAGGTCGGCGCCTGGTTGTCCGGATAGCCGGCGATGCAGTCGCTTGCCTGGTCGGCCGGGGCGTTCAGGAAGGCGAAGCCGCCGCTTCCGACCTGGACCATGCTGCTGGAGCCCCCGCCGTCCAGGTTGATCGCCGCGGCGGCGCCCTGGTGCAGCATCACGGCGGCCGCCTCGTCCAGGGTCAGGCCGGTGCTGGCTTTGTCGAGGGCGACCAGCCACAGGGTCTTCCCGTCCTTCGAGAGGCCGGCCAGGGTGCGGGCGTTGGGGCCGAAGAAGTCGGTGCTGGAGCCGCTGAACGGCCCCAGGCTCTTGCCGCCGAACACCAGCATGTGGCTGCCGGTCACCGCCGTGGCGACCGACAGTTCCGGTATCTGGGGCGTGTTGGAATAGAGGATCCGGACCTGGCCGTCCTTCATCTGGACCAGGCTGGCGTTGAACGGATAGTCGGCCTGACTGCCGGTCGGCTTGGCGCCCTGGGGCGACTGGGTCTGGCCCCCGGCGACCTGCCAGCCGCACAGCTGGGTCGGCAGGCCCTGGAACGGGGCCGAGTAGTGGCAGCAGGTGTTGGCGTCGAACAGGTTGGCGTTGACCGCCACGGCGGCGCCGGTCGCCGTCAGGAACTGGGACGGCAGCGCCTGGCCGAACGTGCCTGGGCTGGTGACGGTCGACGAACCGAGGGTGATCGAACCCGAGCCGACGTCGACGGTCAGCACATGGGCCAGGGTGGTGTGCTGCTGCGGCTGGGCGCCGCAAGTGACGGTMACCGCCTGGTAGGTGACGCCGGGGAACAGGGTCTGGGGCGTGGTCGGGTTCTGGTACTGGCAGTCGGTCGAGGGCTGGGCGTTAGCCGTGGCGGCTCCGCCCACGGCTAGGATCGCGAAAACGACCGCGAGCATCGTCCGCATCATCATCCATGGCATTGGCGGCCCTCCCCTGGAGGTCAAAACTCTACCCTGAATAGTGGTGCTCGTCCCTGGCGAAAGCGATCAGGCCGCAAGGAGCGCGGATACGGATGTGTCGCTTCAGGGAGGGTCGACTTACGACCCGTTGCTGACGTTGAAGGACGCCCACCAAAACCCTCTCTCTTAGAGAGAGGGAGGGGCCCATGGCGAAGCCATGGGAGGGTGAGTGGTTACACCCTCACCGAATGGGGCGCGGTTGTTCAGCAGGCCTTCGATTGTTCGCCAGATTCACGATGGGTAGGCATGGCCTGCTTGTTCGACGCCTCGAAAGCGAGTTTGAACGTCTTGGGGTTTGCCGGCCGGTGGTGAAACCACTCACCCTCCCACCGCTTCGCGGCGGGCCCCTCCCTCTCTCAAAGAGAGAGGGGGTCCGAGGGCCGCTCGCCACCCTTCTCGGGCATTCCCAGGTGCGCCCTACCGCGCCATCTCCACCAGCGCCCGCTCCAGCGGGGCGGGCGATACGCGGATGGTCCCCCTAAAGGGCTGCTCCATGTCCATGACCAGGTACAGGGTCCCGGCGATCAGGGCGGCCGAGACCACGAAGATCACCACCACCAGGGCGTTCAGCGGCGCCTGGTAGCCGAAGCCCGAGAAGATCACGATCAGCCAGGCCGCCAGCACAAAGACGAACGCCCCGCCGGCGACGCCGTCCTGCGAGCGGCCGGTCACCTCCCAGCGCGCCTCGAACAGGCTTTCCAGCTGGGTGCGGGCGTCGTCGCGGATCTTGCGCTGGTCGACATTGGCCGGGCGCAGCTTGCGCAGGCCGTCGCTCATCCGGGAGAACAGCACGTCGCTGGTCGCGGCCTTGGCCGGCGCCGCCCTCCGGTCGGGCCAGGCGTCATGCAGCACCTGGCGGGCGTAGAGCCGCAGCTGGTCCCGCGTCGCGTCGGTCTCGGGGCCGTATTCGCTGAGCGTCAGGTCCAGCACGATCAGCTGCGAGGCCAGGGCGTGGACGCTGCGGTCGGTCTCCTCGAACGTGGTGCGGGCCGAGGTGATCATCACCCCCAGCACCAGCGAGGTCATCAGGGCGAAGATGTTGGAGACGGTGCGCACCACGTTGCCGGCGGCCTTGGCCCGCTGGTCGTGCTCCACCCGCTCGCAGACCAGCAGGGTGATCAGGGCCGCGGCGGTCAGGGCGATGAAGACGCCGATCGCGAGCAGGACATCGTTGGAGGCCATCACGCTCCCGCCTGGGGTCGACCGAACAAAAAAGGGCCGGCGCTGGGCCGGCCCTTTCCGTTATTTCTTCTCGACCGGCGGGGCCTTGCCCGCCGCGGCCGCCGCCTTGGCGGTGACCTCGGCGATCTTCGCGGCCGGCTTGGGCAGCTTGGGCACGGCCTGGACCGAGCCGGCCTTCAGCACGGCGATGGCGCGGTCCAGCTGGAAGTCGCCCTTCTTCTCGTCGAAGCCGGGCGGCGGCGCCTCGGCCGGCGTGTGCACGCCCTGGCGGCTCTTGCCCTCGTCGGCGTTCAGCGCGTTCTTGAAGCTGGCCTCGCTGAACCACACGCGGTTGGCGATGTCCTGGGCCTGGTCCTTGGTCTGGGCCACTTCCAGGTCGGGGGCGATACCGGTCTTCTGGATCGAGCGGCCCGACGGGGTGAAGTAGCGCGCCGTGGTCAGCTTCAGGGCGCCGTCGGCCCCGCCGCGCAGCGGGATCACGGTCTGGACCGAACCCTTGCCGAAGCTGGTGATGCCGACGAGCTCGGCGCGATGGCGGTCCTGCAGGGCGCCGGCGACGATTTCGGCCGCCGAGGCCGAGCCCTGGTTGATCAGCACCACCACCGGCAGGCCGTTCAGCAGGTCGCCGGGCTTGGCGTTGTAGCGCTGGATGTCGCGCGGGTCGCGGCCGCGCTGGCTGACCACCTCGCCGCCGTCCAGGAACACGTCCGAGACGCCCACGGCCTGGTCGAGCAGGCCGCCGGGATTGTTGCGCAGGTCGAAGACCAGGCCCTTCATGTTGGGGTTCTTGGTCTTCAGCTCGGTGATCGCCGCCGTCAGGGCGTCGGTGGCCTTCTCGTTGAAGCCGGGCAGGCGCACATAGCCGTAGTCGCCTTCCATGCGGGCGATGGCGGCCTTGGGCTTGATGATCTCGCGCGTCAGCTTGACGTCGAACGGGTCGGTCTTCTCGCGGGCGATGGTCAGGGTGACGGACTCGCCGGCCGGACCGCGCATCTGCTTGACCGCCTCGTTGACCGTCAGGCCCAGCACCGACTGGCCGTTGACCGAGGTGATGTAGTCGCCGGCCTGGATGCCGGCCTTTGATGCGGGCGTGCCGTCCATCGGCGAGATCACCTTGACCACGCCGTCTTCACTGGTGACCTCGATGCCCAGCCCGCCGTACTCGCCGCGGGTGGTGTCCTGCATGTCCTCGAAGCTGTCGGGCGACAGGTAGCCGGAGTGCGGGTCCAGGCTGGTCAGCATGCCGTCCAGCGCCGCCTCGATCAGCTTCTTGTTGTCGACCTCGGAGACGTACTGGGCGTCGACCGTCTGCAGGACGTCGCCGAACAGCTCCAGCATCTTGTAGGTCTGGCCCTTGGTCGAGCTGGTCGCCTGGGCGATGGGGCTGATGTAGGCCATGGTCCCCGCGCCGAGGACGAAGGCCGAAACACCGATGAGCAGGTACTTGCGCATGTGGCCTGGAAGGCTCCCTGAACGACGCCTGAGCGTCGCATTAAAAGGTCTCGCCCAGCCCGTTACTGAGGCGAAGCCTTGTTCATTTGACGGCCATCATCGCTGAAAAAGCCGTTTACCGCGATCCCTGTTTCAACCAGCGCTCCGGATCGACCGGCACGCCGTCCTCACGGACCTCGAAATAGAGTTCTGGCTCCGAAGAGCCCTGGTTAACCATCCGGCCAACCGTCGCGCCGGGTGCGACAGATTGTCCGGGTCCGACGGAAACCTCGTCCATTCCCGCCAGCACCAGATGGTAGGCGCCCCCAGGGTAGGCGCCTAGGGCCCGCAGGATCAAGACCGTGCCCCAGCCGTTCAGCGGTCCGGCGTATTCGACCACGGCGGCGGCGGGACTGGCCACGACGTGACCTTTTTCCGTGCGGATCGTCAGGCCGGTGGCGCGGCCGCCGGCGGGCATGGCCTGGCCGAACCGCCGGGCCAGCGGCCCGGGCGCGGGAGAGCTCAGCTTCAAGGGACCGGTAGCGGCCTTGGGCGCCAGGCCGTCGGTCAGGGCGCCCAGCGTGCCCTGGTCGTCGCCGGTCAGGGCCTCCTGGGCGTAGGCGCGCTCGAGCTGGGTCTTCTCGACGATCATCCGCTCCAGCTCGCCCCGGCGGTCGGCGACCAGGCTCTCGGCGGTGAACAGCTGCTCGGAGGCGGCGGCGGCCTCGCGGCGCAGGGCCGAGACGGCGCGGGCCTGGCGGGCGTAGCCGTCGGCGCGGGCCTGCAGCTCGGGGGTCATGGCGCGGATCAGGATCGCGGCCCGCACCGCGTCGCGGGCGTCGTTCGGGCTGACCAGCAGGGCCGGCGGCGGGTCGCGGCGGAAGAGCTGCAGGGCGGAAAGCAGCCGGGCCAGCTGGCCCCGGTCGCGGCCCAGCTCGGCGGTCAGGGCCGATTCGCGCTGGTGCAGGGCCTCCAGCCGGGCGCGCTTGAGGTCGACGTCGTCGCCGGCGTCGATCCGCTGACGGCCCAGGGCGTCCAGCTCGCCGCGCAGGTCGACGATCTCGCGCCGGGTGTCGGCGGCGGCCTGTTCGTCCCGGGCTTTCTGGCTCGAGGGCGCCCGCTGGCCGACCTGGGCGGCGACCACGGTCACGCCGCCGAGCGCGAGGCTCAGCAGGCTGGCGGTGATCAGGGCGACGCGACGCGACATGGGTCGATCAATGCCCGCATTGGGTTTCAGCGACAACCGGTTCTCGCGTCCCCCAAAGCCGCTCATCCCGGCGAATGCCGGGACCCAGATCCTATGGTTGGGACGCTGATTGGAAAAACGCAGAGCCTGAGGAACCCGCCACACCGCCATTCCATCTGGGTCCCGGCATTCGCCGGGATGAGCGGAGCGAAATCTAATCGCGGTGATAKGGCGAGCCCGCCAGGATGGTCACGGCGCGATAGACCTGCTCGGCCAGCATCGCCCGGGCCAGGGCGTGCGGCCAGGTCTGGGGACCGAAGGCCAGCATCTCGTTCGCCGTGGCCAGGATCGAGGGATCGAGCCCGTCGGCCCCGCCGATCAGGAACACGACCTTGCGGTGGCCGTCGTCGCGCAGCCGGCCCATGTGCTCGGCGAAGGCGCGGCTGGGCCGCACCTTGCCGTGCTCGTCGCAGGCGACGACATAGGCGCCCTCCAGATGCGAGCGCAGCACCTCGGCCTCGGCGGCCTTGCTGGGCTTGCGGGCCTCGACCTCGACGATCTCGACCGGCCCGATCGCCAGGGCGCGGCCGGACGCCGTGGCCCGGGACGCGTAGTCCACGGCCAGCTGCGCCTCGACCATGCGGCCGAGCTTTCCGACAGTGAGGATGGTGATCTTCATTGGAACGCTATCCCCCGGTCTTGGCGATGGCCGGGCCGGGGGATGACGAGGGGCGAACTCAGTTCGACGCCAGCCGGTGCGGCGCGTCGACGGCCCAGATCTTCTCGATGTTGTAGAACGAGCGGACTTCCGGACGGAACAGGTGGACCACCACGTCGCCGGCGTCGATCAGCACCCAGTCGCAGTGCGGCAGGCCTTCGACCCGCGCCTTGCCGAAGCCGTTTTCCTTGAGGGCCCGGATGATGTGGTCGGCCAGGGCGCCGACGTGACGGTGCGACCGGCCGGACGCCACGATCAGGCTGTCGGCGACCGAGCTTTTGTCCGTCAGGTCGATGTGGACGATGTCCTGGGCCTTGTCGTCGTCGAGACGGTTCAGGATCAGGGTCTCGAGGGCCTTGATACTCAGGTCCAGCTCGGACTCGTTGGTCGAGGTTTCGGTGGAAACCGTGCCCTCGTGCGCCTGGGGCGCGGGGTCGCTACGCAGCGGAAATGCTCCTTGATGGGGTTCGCGCAATAGCTCCCATAGCATGGAAGACTCCAAATGATGAGGGGGGTCGTGGCCGCAGGGCGGATTCAGGGCTCCTAGCCCTTGCCCTGCCGCGCGCGCAGAGCCGTGGACGAGGCGTAGTTCAGCGGGCCGGTCAGGTAGACCCACGCCGGCGCGGTGGCGTCGGCCAGGGTGGCGGCGGCGCTGGCGGGGAGACGGGCGAAGGCGAAGCGGCGGGCGGCGGGCGAGGTGCGGGCCTTCAGCGCGATCCACGGCCGCGAGATCACCGCCACGGGGACCTCGCGCATGATCTGGGTCCAGCCCCGCCAGCGGTGAAAGGTGGCCAGGCTGTCGGCGCCCATGATCCAGACGAACTTCACGCGCGGATAGCGGGCCCGCAGCACGCGCAGGGTGTCGATCGTGTATTGCGAGCCCAGGCGCGTCTCGGCGTCGGAGACGATCATCCCATTGCCCCTGGCCCAGCGCCGGGCGCCGGCCAGGCGCTCGGCCAGGGGCCTGGTCTCGTGCGAGGACTTCAGCGGGTTCTGCGGCGAGACCAGCCAGATCACCTTGTCCAGCTCCAGCCGGCGCAAGGCGGTCTCGGCCACGTGGGCGTGGCCCTCGTGCGCCGGGTTGAAGCTGCCGCCGAACAGCCCCACGCGCATGCCGGGCTCCAGGTGGAGCCCGAGCCTCTGCGCCGAGGGGCGGCCGGCCTCAGGGACGAGTCTGGCCGGTCCCGCGAACCACATATTTGAACGTCGTCAGTTGCTCGGCCCCGACCGGGCCGCGGGCGTGTAGCTTGTCGGTGGCGATGCCGATCTCGGCCCCGAAGCCGAACTCGCCGCCGTCGGCGAACTGGGTCGAGGCGTTGACCAGCACGATGGCGCTGTCCACGAGCGCGATGAACCGCTCGGCGGCCGCCGGGTCCTCGGTCAGGATCGCGTCGGTGTGGCCCGAGCCGTAGGCGGCGATGTGGGCGGCCGCGCCGTCCACCCCGTCGACCACGGCCACCGAGATGGTCGGCGCCAGGTATTCGGTCGACCAGTCGGCCTCGACCGCCGGCTTCATCGTCGGCTCGATGGCCCGCGAGGGACCGTCGCCGCGCAGCTCGCAGCCGGCCTTGATCAGGGCGTCGGCGATCGGCGGCAGCAGCCGCTCGGCCGCCGCGCGGTCGACAAGAAGCGTCTCGGCCGCGCCGCACACCGACACCCGGCGCATCTTGGCGTTCAGCACGATGTCGACGGCCTTCTTGGGGTCGGCCGTGGCGTGGACGAACACGTGGTTCAGCCCCTCCAGGTGGCCCAGCACGGCCACGCGAGCCTCCTGCTGGACCCGGGCGACCAGGTTCTTGCCGCCCCGGGGGATGATCAGGTCGATCGCGCGGTCCAGTCCGCCCAGGATCGCCCCGACGGCGTCGCGGTCGGGGGTGCGGACGATCTGCACCGCGTCGGTCGAGATCCCCGCCGACTTCAGCCCCTTGGCGATGGCCGCGTGGATCGCGAGGTTGGAATGGATGCACTCGGACCCGCCGCGCAGGATCACCGCATTGCCCGAGCGCACGCACAGGGCCGCGGCGTCGGCGGTCACGTTGGGCCGGCTCTCGTAGATCATGGCGATCACGCCGATCGGCGTGCGCACCCGGGCGATGTCCAGGCCGTTGGGACGGGTCCAGCGGGCGGTCTCCACGCCCAGCGGATCGGGGATGGCGGCCACGGCCTCGACCCCGGCGGCCACGCCTTCCAGGCGGGCGGCGTTCAGCATCAGCCGCTCGACCATCGGCGCGGTCAGGCCGCCGGCCCCGGCCTTGTCGAGGTCGCGGGCGTTGGCGGCCAGGATCGTCTCGGCGTCGGCGCGGATGGCGGCGGCAATGGCCTTGAGGGCGGCGGTGCGCTGGTCTGGCGTGGCCACGCGCAGGGCTTGCGCCCCGTGCCGAGCCGCCTGCCCCATCGCCGTCATCGTCGCCTGCAAGCTCATGCCCGCGTCGTCCATCGCCTTCATCCGATCCCGGATATGCTCAGAGTGAGCCTTACCTAGGCGCTTTGGGGCGGCGGGGGAATGGGGAAAGGGTGGTGGAGGTGTTAGCGGGGCTGGGGGGCTTACCGCTCGCTTCCAGCCTGGGCTTGTCCGCCTCCGTAGCATCCTCGTGGAGTAGATCTATTTTTTCAAAGAGTAATCATATGCCTTTGGATTCTGATCGTACCGACGTTTTTCGCGCCGATATACAAGCGCGTCTTTCAGAATGGTCTCCGAAAATGTGACAAAATGTGATGTGAGGGCTAGAAGTATCGCGACCAAAACAAACAACCCGATTGCCAAAGAAGGGATAATCCAGTTTTCGATAAAATCGATAATAGGGTCCCCGATGTAGCTCGCTTTCGGAGCTACAAGTTTGATGGATATTGGACCCTCGCTGGACTAAGTTTTTATGCTATCGGACATATAATTATATTTTGTCGTTGTATCATATACAGATATAATATGGAAATCCGCAACCGATCCGGGCGACATTTCTTTAATTGTTAATACTTTCGGATCTATTATTTCCCTGTTTGTTCCGTTTTGGCTAATATAAACTAATGCGGGCGCTCCACTAATAAAATCAATGCGTATATTTTCAACCTTCTTTGCGCCTCTATTTTCGATGTGCCAGTTGGCAGAGTATATCGCCCCTCCTTCTGAAATTTGCTTTGCCGCGTAGGGGCCTAATTTTTTCTCCCAAACATCCTGGGGGTTGCCCGGCGCGCTTTGGAACGGCGTCCACGGGCTTGCGCGCACTTCTGCGGTCAGTCGATCCGCGCTGAACTGTCTGGCGATCGGTCCTTGAAACACAACAACAAGTAGCCCTCCGATGACGGCCGCAAATACGCCGCTCAAAAATCCTATGAACTGTTTCAAACCGTCCCCCTGATCATCAGCAATTGTGTTCCCATTCGCCCCTGGGCGGATGAAGCCTCACCTTAAACCCTTGGTGGATCGGAGCTCTGGCGTCTGGCCGTGTCAAGGACGGCGCGTCGCGCCGCCGCGACGCGGCTGGCCGGAGGCCAGTCCTTGACACGGCCAGACGCCAGAGCAGGCTCGCCTCCAAGGGTCTAAGGCGAGGCCTTGCCGCTGGCGGATGACGTCAGGGGCGTTTCTTGAACCCTCTCTCATAGAGAGAGGGAGGGGCCCGCCGCGAAGCGGTGGGAGGGTGAGAGGTTACAATCTCTCAGGACGAGGCTCTGACGAGGAGCGGCTTGGCTTGACGGCCGCGATGAGGGTGGAAGTCTGGCTTCCCTTGGTGGTGCTCGGCGACTGGGGGTTTACCGGCAGGCGGTGAAACCTCTCACCCTCCCACCGCCTGCGGCGGCGGGCCCCTCCCTCTCTCTATGAGAGAGGGATTCTGATGCGTCTACGCCCGGCGGATAGCGAACGAACCTCAGCGAAATCAACGCCCTGAATTTTTTCGACCAAACTTATGCTCCTCCCTCCCAGACGCCCGTATCCTTTACCGACCTCGACGCGGGAAAGGGCGCATGGCCAGCGACCGATGCGGCGACGGGGGCGATCGAGCGGGAAGCTCTGTCGGATCCGGTCCGCGTTCGGTAGGGGCCGGAACAACCTCATGTCTCTGGTGCCGGTCGGGCGTGGTCCACAGATACGACGTGACGTGAGGGTCGAAAGAGCGGCAGGTGGGCGGTGAGACGCTCGCGGTCCGGGACTGGGGATCGTTGATCCAGCCCGCCCGTCGGAGGCTTCAAGGCGGCGAGGTTCGAACAGAGCTCAGCGCCGCCGCGCTTCCGGATAACGACCGCGCGGAGCGATCGGGCTTCGTCGAAACGGTTACTACTCAAACACTCCGGACGGTGTCCGGCGCTCCGCAGCCCTTTCCACCAGCTCACAGCCGGTTTGGCGTGGGATCACACCCACTTGCCCCCACCTGGCGGCTCCGCCGCCTGTCCGCCCCCATTAGGGGGCGGAGGACGCGCGCTCACGCCTCTTCCCCCTGTGGGGGAAGACGACCGCGCAGCGGTCCGTAGGGGGCAAGGGGTCGCCGCATAGACGCCCGCCGTCATCCCTGCCACCGTCGCCCCAGCCGGCGCGAACGCGAGGACCCGCATGGACTTCATGAAACTTCTCCGCAGCTTCGAGGAGTTCCTGTTCGAGGCGACGTCGTGGCTGGTCTTCTATCCGCTGACCTTCTGGCGCGTGCTGGTCCACCCGCTGCGGACCATGGCCTATTCCGACGCCGAGCAGGGCGACGACGAGGCCGGGCGCTATGACGACGCCCTGACGCCGCCGCTGTTCCTGCTGATCACCGTGGTGCTGATGAACCTGATCGCCCTGGTCGCCCACCTGCCCCAGCCGGAGGCCAGCGGCGGGACCCTGCGGCACGCGGTGTTCGACTCGCCCCAGAACGCGGCCCTGTTCCGCGCCCTGATCTTCAGCCTGATCCCGCTGGTCGCCGCCGTGACCCTGCTGCGCCGCCAGGGCGTGCGGCTGTCGCGCCAGACGCTGCGGCCGCCGTTCTACGCCCAGTGCTACCTGGCCGGGCCGTGCGCGGCGTTCACGATCGGCGGCGGGATCATCTTTCTGCGCGACGACCTCTCCAACCTGCTGGGCCTGGCTTTGATCCTGGCCGGGATCGCCTGGTTCCTGACCGCCCAGACCCTGTGGTTCGCCGGCCGCCTGGGGATCGGGCGGGCGCGGGCGGCCGGAATGGCCGTGGGCGCGCTGCTGCTGGCCCTGGTCATCCTGCTGGCGATCATGACGCCGGTGGCCCTTCTGTGAGGCCTGGGCGTGGAAGGGGGCGGGGACGGGCGGTTTACGAAATCAAACTTCCTAAATCGGGTGACGCCGCCCGTCGCCCGAGGCTAGGGTCCCGGCCGAGTTCGGAGGAGAATCCCATGCGTCTTGGACTGGTGCTGGCCGCGATCGCGGCGCTGTCGGCGGTTCCCGCCCTGGCTCAGGACAAGACGCCCTACCAGGCGGTCGACCCGTTCATCGGCACGGGCGGCGAGGGCCACACCTTCCCCGGCGCGGTGGCTCCGTTCGGCATGGTCCAGCTCAGCCCCGACACCGACATCCTGCCGTTCAAGCAGAGCTACGCCCGCGCCGCCGGCTACCGTTACACCGACCCGACGATCCTGGGCTTCTCGCACACCCACTTCTCGGGCTCGGGCCACTCCGACCTCGGCGACATCCTGCTGGCCCCGATCTCGGGCGAGGCGAAACTGGAGCCGGGCGAGGCCGACAAGCCGGGCTCGGGCTACCGCTCGCGCTTCTCGCATGACGGCGAGGTCGCCCAGCCCGGCTACTACGCCGTGACCCTGACCGACAGCCAGGTGCGGGCCGAGCTGACCGCCGGCTTGCGCACGGGCATGCACCGCTACACGTTCCAGAAGGGCGCCCGCGCCCAGGTGCTGCTGGACCTGCGCACCTCGATCTACAACTATCCGGGCAAGGTTTCGTGGTCGCGCATCCGCGTCGCCGAGGACGGCACGATCACCGGCATGCGCGAGACGCGCGGCTGGGCCCCGGGCCGCCAGCTCTATTTCGCCATCCGCTTCGACCGGCCGCTGGTCGGCAAGGCGCTCTACAACAAGGAAGACAGCGTCCCCTACAAGGGCTTCGCCCAGCCGGGCCGCACGCCCTTCGACCGCGCCCAGCTGGAGGGCCGGGCCCTGGTCGGGGTCTTCGACTTCGGGACCCTCGACGGTCCGCTGGTGGCCAAGGTGGCCATCTCGTCGGTCAGCGAGGAGAACGCGGTGCTGAACCTTTCCAGCGACGAAAAGGGCTTCGACTTCGACGGCCTGCGGGCGCGGACCCGCGCCGACTGGGAGAAGGCCCTGGGCGCGGTCGAGATCGCCGCCCCGGCCGCGACGCGCACCAGCGTCTACACCGCCCTCTACCATTCGCTGCTGGCGCCCAGCGTGTTCAGCGACGTCGACGGCCGCTATCGCGGGCCCGACAACGAGGTCCACGAAGCCAAGGGCTACACCTTCCACTCGACCTTCTCGCTGTGGGACACGTTCCGCGCCGAGCACCCGCTGCTGACCCTGGTCCAGCCGGAGAAGCGCACCAGCGACGTCGTCAATTCGCTGATCGCCTCGCAGCAGGAGAGCCCGTACGGGATCCTGCCGGTCTGGCAGTTCCACGGCCAGGAGACCTGGACGATGATCGGCTATCACGCCGTGCCGGTGATCGCCGACGCCTACATGAAGGGCTTCAAGGGCTTCGACGAGAAGGCCGCCCTGGACGCCATGGTCAGGAGCGCCACCTACGCCCCCTATGGGGGCCTCGGCGACTACATGGCCCTGGGCTACGTGCCGATCGACAAGGAGCCGGAGGCCGCCTCCAAGACCGTCGAATACGCCTATGACGACTGGACCATCGCCCGCATGGCCAAGGCCATGGGCCGGAGCGACGTGGCCGCGACCTTCGAGAAGCGGGCGGGCAACTGGAGGAACAGCTTCGATACGAAGACCGGCTTCCTGCGGGCCCGCAAGAGCGACGGGACCTACCGCACGCCCTTCGACCCGACGGCGATCAACTACGGCTCGGACTACACCGAGGGCAACGCCTGGCAATATTCGTGGTTCGCGCCCCAGGACTTGGGCGGGATCGTCGGCCTGCTGGGCGGCGACGCGGCGACGGTGAAGAAGCTGGACGCCATGTTCGACTTCGACAACTCCAAGCTCGACTACTCGCACGCCGAGGACATCGCCGGCCTGATCGGCCAGTACATCCACGGCAACGAGCCCAGCCACCACGTGGCCTATATGTACGACTACGCCGGCGCCCCCTGGCGCACCCAGGCCCGCCTGACCCAGATCGTGAAGAGCCAGTACAAGCCCACGCCCGACGGCCTGTCGGGCAATGACGACCTGGGCCAGATGTCGGCCTGGCTGGTGTTCACCTCACTGGGCTTCTACCCCGTCGCCCCGGGCTCGAACGAATATGTGATCGGCCGGCCGTTCGTGGAGAAGGCGGTGCTGAACCTGGAGGGCGGCAAGCGCTTCACGGTGCGGGCCGTGGGCCTGTCGGACGCCGCGCCCTACGTCGCCTCGGTGACCCTGAACGGCAAGCCGCTGGCCCGCAGCTTCGTCCGCGACGCCGAGATCCGGGCCGGGGGCGAGCTGGTCTTCACGATGAGCGCCGCGCCGAACAAGGCCTGGGCCAGCGCGGTCAAGGATCGTCCGATGTCTATGACGGGGTACGGGAAATAGGCGCTCAGGAGGCCTTGAAGTTGGCGCAGACGGTCCGGAACTGGGATTGGTAGTCGGCCTCGGAGCCCAGGCCCAACGCCAGGCGGCGGGCGTCCAGCCCTTCCGGGTCCCTGACCGTGTCGGGCTTCCAGCGGCCCGGCCCGATGCACCGACCCTGGGTGCCGTAGACCTGGGGCTCCCCGGCGTTGGTGGCCACCCGGTCGGCCAGGTAGGCGTAGTTGATCTTGCCCTGCATGTCGGTCGCGAGGGCCAGGACCGGGAGCAGGGCGCGCTGGAAGTCGGGGTCCCGATCGGCGTGCTGGGCCAACAGCCAGGCGTTGCCGCTGGCCTCCGCGCCGTCGCGGGCGGCGGTGAACCAGCCGTTCTCGCGCCATTCCGCCTTCAGCCAGACAAGGTTGTCGGTGTCCACCTCGCACAGCCGGGTCAGGAAGGGGCGCTTGACCATGTCCTGCATCGGGCCGGTCGGCAGGGCCCAGATGTCGTGGATGGCGTAGCGCATCGCCTGGTCACGGGCCACGCGGGCGAAGAGCTGGCGTCGGCGGGGATCGGTGGCGGCCGCGGCCTTGCGCGCGGCGGCACGGGCCCCGGCATAGGCGGGGCCGCCGACGTCCTCGCCCTTGGCCAGCCTGGCGACGCGGGCGTAGAGCGCCTCGCGCTTCTCGTCGGCGGCCTTCCAGTCGGCGCGCCAGGCGTCGGGGTCCTTCGCCATGAGCGCGGTGACCAGGCCCACGCGGACGAGGGCCTCGGCCTCGGTCTCGCAGGCGCCGGGCGCGGCCTTGAGGCGCTCGCCAAGGGAGGCCTCGAGACCTTGGCTCAGGGCCGCCAGGCCGCCGACGCCGACCTGGTCGCGCAGGGTCATATAGTCGAAGGCCCGGGCGGCGGTCGGATCGGCCAGCAGGGGCGCGATCGACGGCGCGGGGGCGTCGGCGGCCAGAGCGGCGGCGAGGGTCAGGACCAGGAGCACGCGAGGCCTCGGATCGAAATGAACTTCAGGTTGATTTCGACCCTTCCGCGCGGAAAGGTCAAGGTTGCGACGGGCTCAGTCGTCGGCGCCCAGCTTGTCGAGGAAGCTCCTGGCCTCGTCCCTGTGGCGGGGCTTCAGGTTCTTGCCGACGATGGCGATCATGGCGGCGATGACCGCGGCGTCGTCGGTGAAGCCGATGGCCGGCAGCACGTCGGGGATGGCGTCGGTCGGGAGGACGAAATAGGCCAGGGCGGCGAACATCAGGCCCTTGGCGGCGGTGGGCGTGGTCGGGTCCTTGGCGCACCACCACAGCGACAGGGCGTCGGCCGCGAACGGGACCTTGGCTGCCACCTTGCGGATCTTGGGCCAGAAGCCGCGCGTCACCCGCTGCTCGTTGACCCGCACCGTTGCCGGGACCAGCGCTTTGGCCGGGTCCAGCACGTCGCGGGCGTTCGCCTCGGGATTGACGTCGGGGGAAGGTTTGGCGTCGGCGCTCATCGGGTTAAACCGCTCCTCAAGGACCAATTAAACGCAAGCGCTGAGGAAACGTCCATGAAACTTGATAGCACCGTCGCCGCCGTCGTCACCGGAGGCGCCTCGGGCCTCGGCGAGGCCACCGCCCGCGCCCTGGCCGCCCAGGGCGTCAAGGTCGCGATCTTCGACATGAACGAGGCGACCGGCGAGAAGGTCGCGGCCGACATCGGCGGCGTCTTCTGCAAGGTCAACGTCACCTCGGACGCCGAGGTCGACGCCGGCTTCGAGAAGGCCCGCGCCGCCCACGGCCAGGAGCGCATCCTGGTCAACTGCGCCGGCACCGGCAACGCGGCCAAGACCGCCGGCCGCGACAAGGCCACCGGCGAGACCAAGCACTTTCCGCTCGACGCCTTCGACCGCATCATCCAGATCAACTTGGTCGGCACCTTCCGCTGCATCGCCAAGTCGGCCAAGGGCATGCTGGACCTGGAGCCGGGCGTGGACGGCGAGCGCGGCGCGATCGTCAACACCGCCTCGGTAGCGGCCGAGGACGGCCAGATGGGCCAGGCGGCCTATTCGGCGTCGAAGGGCGGCGTGGTCGGCATGACCCTGCCGATCGCCCGCGACCTGATGGGCGAGGGCATCCGCGTCAACACCATCCTGCCGGGCATCTTCAACACCCCGCTGATGAACGGCGCGCCCGAAGCGGTGAAGGCGGGCCTGGCCGCCTCGGTGCCGTTCCCCAAGCGCCTGGGCAATCCCGAGGAATACGCCCAGCTGGCCCTGACCATGATCACCTGCGGCTACTTCAACGGCGAGGACGTGCGTCTTGACGGCGGCATCCGCATGGCGCCGCGCTAAGGGCCAGAACGAAAAAGGGCCTCCCCGAGGGGAGGCCCTGACTTCGCGGCGCCCGATCTCTTGGCGAGAGGCGGGGATCAGCCGGCCGAGGCGACCGGACGCTGGATGGTCGGACCCAGGTTGGTCATGATCTCGCGGGCGTCGTAGGCGCGGGGATCGCCGGCGGGCTTGGGGCCCTTGTGCAGCAGGATCTCGGCGCTGGCCTGGAACTTCTCGATGGTGCGGACCTCTGTGGAGCCGCCCCAGAACGGGTCGCCCCACGGACCCCAGTAGCCGCCGTAATAGCCGCGCCACGCCGGACGCCAATAGCCGTACGGATAGCCGTAGCCGTAGCCGCCCCAGCCGGGACCGTAGCCGTAATTGTCGATCACGGCGCGAGCCTGGCGGTCGGTGCGGCGGTCGGCGGTCTCGAACCAGTCGTAGCCGGCCTGCACGGTGACCTCGGCGGCGCGGTACAGCAGATAGCGCTCGACGGTCTCGCGCGAGGTCATGCTGTTGCCGGCGAAATTGACCTGATAGCGGTCGCTCTCCAGCCGTCGGTCGGAGAACCCGCCCTGGGCCTTCTGGCCGGCGATGTTCGGCTGGTACGGGGTGGCGGTGGCGCAGGCCGTCAGGAGGGCGGCGAGCGCCACGGCCGCGACCATCCGGACCCGGCCGGCGATGGTCTTGCGATTAGTCATGGCGCATCCCTTCACTAGGAATCTCGGCGAAAAAGACTCGTTTTCGTCCCATCGTAATAATGCATGGCGCAGCTTTGTGGTTTCGCCAAGGCCATTGCGTTTCAACGTCGAGATCAACCGCGGGAAACGATCAGCCCCGCGGCGGTGATCAGCAGCACGCCGACGACGATCGCGAAACCCTTGCGGAACCCCGGTTCGTTCATCCGCGAGGCCAGGGCGGCCCCGCCCAGGCCGTAGCTGCTCATGCTGATCAGGTCCATGCCGATGGTGGCGGCGGCGAACATCAGGAGCTGCGGGACCAGCGGCCGGTGGACGTCGATGAACGGCGGCAGGACGGCGCCGAAGAACAGCAGGATCTTGGGATTGGCGATCTGCACGGCGAAGCCGTCGCGGAAGGCCGAGCGGCTCATGCGGTACGTCCGGTGCGCCCCTTCGCCCTCGCCGCCCTTGTCGCGGATGCCCGCTCGGGCCGACTTGAAGCCCAACCAGACCAGGTAGGCCGCGCCCGCCAGGGCCAGCAGGTGGAAGGCCTTGGGGAAGGCGATGATCAGCGCGCCCAGGCCCAGGGCCGAGCAGGCGAACCAGACCAGGGTGGCGGTGTTCATGCCGGCCACGCCCAGCAGCGCCGCGCCCTTTCCCTTCTGCATGCCGGTGGCGATGGCGAACAGGTTGGCGGGCCCCGGCGTGAGGGCCATGACGAACATCGCCACCAGGAAGGCGCTGTAGCGGGCGGGATCGACGGGCAGGGTCATGGCCTGGCCTATAGCCAAGCCTCGCCCGCCGAACCAGTCGCGGCTAGGCTCCGAACACCACGAGCATCCAGATGACGCGGCCCAGGGCGCCGAACAGCAGGACGGCGGTCGCCAGGGCCTGGATGATGAAGCCGGCCTCGCGCTTCCCCGGGTCGGCCACGTAGCCCAGGGCGTAGACGATCCGCCCGACGATCCAGACCCCGGCCAGGATCGCGGCGACCAGGTCGCTCCAGTAGACGGCGAACAGCCACAGCGACGGCAGGAACAGCGGCAGCCATTCCAGGGTGTTGGCCTGGACGCGGATGTGGCGCTCGAGGATCGGATCGCCGGTCATGGTCGGCGCATGGATGCCGGTCTTGGCCCGGACCCGGCCGATGCGGGCGATCATCCAGACATAGACGAGCAGCGCGGCGATGGTGACGATGGCGACCCAGGAATGCGGATGCATGTGCGTTCTCCCCCGGCTCCATGAAGCGGAGCCTTGTTCTCACGGGACTACACCCCAGTTCGCGCCGGTTTGCACCCTAAACAGGCGCCCGAAAGACCCGGGGAACCGCCCCGCGCGGCCGTGCGCTTTCACAGGCAGACGATCCTCATGCGGAGGCTTCCAGCCATGCGTGTCGACTCCACGGCGATCCGCCAAATCGACTACGAGCCCGAGCACGGCAAGCTGTTCGTGACGTTCCACGACGGCGACGAATACGTCTATGTCGGCGTGCCGCCCCGGGTGACCGAGGCCTTCGAGCGCGCCCCGTCCAAGGGCCGGTTCTTCCAGCGGATGATCCGCGACCGATATCCCTACAACCGGGTCTGACGGAACGGCGGTGATCCCGGCCGCGTTCGGCCCGCATGGCCGCGACGGGAACCCACAACAGCTCGACCACCGTCGTCTACGCGGCCCTGGCCGGCAACCTGGCCATCGCCGCCACCAAGTTCGTCGCCTTCGCCCTGACCGGCTCGTCGGCCATGCTGACCGAGGCCATCCACTCCAGCGTCGACACCGGCAACCAGGGCCTGCTGCTGCTGGGCCTGGCGCGGGCCCGCAAGCCGCCCAGCCAGACCCATCCGTTCGGCTACGGCATGGAGGTCTATTTCTGGGCCTTCGTCGTGGCCCTGCTGATCTTCGCCCTGGGCGGGGCCTTCTCGATCTACGAGGGCGTGCTCAAGATCCTGCGGCCCGAGCCGATCGGGCGGGCCTGGATCAACTTCCTGGTCATCGGCCTGGCGGTGCTGTTCGAGGGCGGCTCGTTCCTGGTGGCGTGGAAGGAGTTCCGCGTGTTGACCCGGGGCACGCCCTTCCTGCGCGCCATCCGCCGCAGCAAGGACCCGTCGGTGTTCGCCGTGCTGCTGGAGGACGGCGCGGCCCTGGCCGGTCTGGCGATCGCGGCGCTGGGCGTGGCGGGCTCGGCGGTGTTCGGGATCGCCTGGGCCGACGGGGCGGCCTCGGTGGCGATCGGGGTGCTGCTGGTGGCGGTGGCGATCTTCCTGGCCAACGAGACCCGCAGCCTGCTGACCGGCGAGTCGGCCTCGCCCCGGATCGTCGAGGCCGTGCGCGGGATGCTGGCCGCCGACCCGCGCATCGACACCGTCGCCGAGGTGCTGAGCATGCACCTGGGGCCGCAGGAGATTCTGCTGGGCGTCACCCTGGACTTCCACGACGACCTGACCGCGGGCGAGATCGAGGACGCGGCTGACGACTTCGCCACGCGGATCCGTGCGATMGACGCGCGGATCACCCGGGTGTTCGTGCGCTCGGGCCGGGCCCGGGCGGCTTATGCGCGGCCCCTGGAAGGCTAGGCCCGCCGCGCCTTCCAGTCGGCCGCGCTCTGCCCCCACAGCTCAAGCGTCTTCTCCTGATAGGGCTCGGGCAGGCGCCCCATCCGCAGCAGGCGCGAGCCCAGCCGCAGGGCCACCGCCTTGGACGGCAGGTTTTCCGGATCGATCGAGTGGATGACCTCGTCCCAGCCCAGGTGGTCGACGATCCAGTCCATGGCCGCGCTCGCCGCCTCGACCGCGTAGCCCTTGCCGTGGAAGCCGGGATGAAGGCCCCAGGCCAGCTCCGCGCCCGGCCAGGCCTCGGGGCGCCACGGGCCGACGCGCCCGATCCAGCGGTTGCTGGCCTTCTCGACCACCGAGAACATGCCAAAGCCGTGCAGGGCCCACGAGCCGGTGACGGTCGCCATGGTCCGCCAGGCGGGGCTGCGGGCCATCTGGCCGCCGATGAACCGCGCCGCCTCGGCGTCGCCCATCAGCTCGGCCCAGCCGTCGAGGTCGGCGGCGACCGGCGGCCGCAGGATCAGGCGTTCGGTCTCGAGCGTGGGGCCCAGGGCCATGTGGGTCTTCCTCCTCCTAGGCCACGCAAGCCGCCAGGCCGTCGCGGCGCACGGTCCCCGAGGCCTTGCCGATCCGGCTGGAGCGCTTCTTGACGTAGCGGCCCGGATTGACCGCCTTCCACTTCAGGGGGCTGGGCAGGATGGCCGCCAAGCGCGAGGCCTGCTGCTGGGTCAGCTGGTCGGCCCCGACCTTGAAATAGGTCCGCGACGCGGCCTCCGCGCCATAGAGGCCCGGGCCGTATTCGATGGAGTTCAGATAGACCTCCATGATCCGCTTCTTGCCCCAGAACGTCTCGATCAGGACCGTGAAATAAGCCTCCAGCCCCTTGCGGAGATAAGAGCGGCCCGGCCACAGGAACACGTTCTTGGCGGTCTGCTGGCTGATCGTCGAGCCGCCGCGGACCTTCTTGCCCTTCTCGTTGTTCTCATAGGCCTTCTGCAGGGCGTCGAAGTCGAAGCCGTGGTGGTCGCAGAACCGCGCGTCCTCGGCGGCGATCAGGGCGCGGGGCAGGGCGGGCGAGACCTGGTCGATCGGCCGCCAGCGATGATTCCAGCCCTTGCCCTCGGCCAGGCGGATGACCATGAGCGGCGTCGCGGGCGGCGGCACGAAGCGATACAGGATCACCGTCAGCACCGGTCCGGCGACCAGCACGATGAACAACGCCACCAGGATGTTACGCACCAGAACCTTCACCGATCGCCCCAACCTGTCTTGACGCTTGCCTTGACGTTGCGGCCGGATGCTAGCCAAGCCGCCGTCGTCTGTCGCGGGACATAGCGCGCATCGGTTAGTGAGGCCTTGATGACCGAGTATCGAACCGTCTCCGAAGCCGCCCGACGCCGGATGTCCGTCCGCGCCTTCAAGCCCGATCCCGTGCCCGGCGCGGCGGTGCGCGAACTGATCGAGGCCGCCGCCCGCGCCCCGTCGGGCGGCAATCTCCAGCCCTGGGTGGTGCACGCCCTGTCCGGCCAGCCCCTGGCCGAGTTCAAGGCTCTGGTCGCCTCGCGGCTGATGGATCGCGACGAGCCGGAATACCACGTCTATCCGCCCAACCTGTGGGAGCCGCTGCGCACCCGCCGCTACCAGGTGGGCGAGGACCTCTACGCGTCGCTCAATATCCCGCGCGAGGACAAGCTGGGCCGCCTGCAGCAGTTCGCCAAGAACGCCGAGTTCTTCGGCGCGCCCGTCGCCCTGTTCTTCTCGGTCCACCGCGACTGCGGTCCGCCCCAGTGGTCGGACATCGGCATGTACATGCAGACCCTGATGCTCTTGGCCGTGGAGCGTGGGCTGGACACGTGCGCCCAGGAGTTCTGGTCGGTCTACGGCAAGCTGATCCACGGGTTCCTGGAGCTGCCGGACGACCACATGCTGTTCTGCGGCCTGGCCCTGGGGTATCGCGACGAGGACGCGGCGGTGAACGGCTGGAGCTCGCGGCGCGCCCCGTTCGACGAGTGGGCGACGATGCGCGGGTTCGACTGAGCGCCCCGCCATAACCTCAGAGGTTATTGCCACCGTGACCTCGCCCGCCGATAGCCGTTCGCCATGAACCAGCTCAGCGTCACCTCGCTTCTCCAGACCCGCACGGTCGGCGTCCGCGACGTGGCCTGCGACGGCGCCTGCCGTCACCGAAGCCCCAGCGAATGCGCGGCCTCGACCTTCCTCGTCTTCCCCTATCGCGGCGTCTATGTCCGTCACGTCGGGCGCCGGGACGCGGTGGCCGAGGCGAACCAGGTGGTGTTCTTCAACCGCGACCAGGACTACGCCATCAGCCATCCGGTGGGCGGCGGCGACGCCTGCCTCTCGGTGTCGATCGACGAGGACCTGCTGGCCGAGCTGTCGCCGGCTGACCAGCTGGAGGCGGGCGGTTCGCCAGTGTTCCGCGATCCCGCGCGACCCGTCGATCCGCGGCTCCAGGTCCTGGCCGCCCATCTGCGGCACGGCCTGGCGCGGGGCGCCTTCGAACCGCTGCAGGCCGAGACCCTGACCCTGGGCCTGGTCCGTCGCGCCCTGGGCGATCGCGCCTCCCACGCCCGGGCGGCCAGCTACGGGCGACGCAAGCTGGCCGACCGGGCCAAGCTGGTCCTGGCCTCCGATCCCGCGCGCCGCTGGACCCTGGCCCAGATCGCCGGCGAGGTCGGGGTCTCGCCCGTTTACCTGACCCAGGTCTTCGCCCAGGCCGAGGGCGCGCCGCTCTATCGCTACCAGCTGAGGCTGCGCCTGGCCCGCGCCCTGGACCTGCTGGCCGACTGCGACGACCTGACGGCCCTGGCCCTCGATCTGGGATTCTCCAGCCACAGTCACTTCACGGCCGCCTTCCGCGGACTCTATGGAAGCCCGCCGGGCGCGTTCCAGCGGGCCTCGCGCCGGGCCTGGTCCGGCCCTGCCTGATCGGGCCCTCTTTGATCGGGAAAGCCGAAGCTCAGGCTGGCGAACACGGTCTCGAAGTCGACGCCCTCGTCGGCCAACGGCCTGGTCCAGACGACGTCCATCATCCAGTTGCCGCCGCCGGGCATGGCGAAGGCCGCGCGGCCCTCGCCGTCGGTGCGATGGCTCTCCACGGGTGCGGCGTCGTGGGCGAGGTCGGTGATCTTGACCAGCGCCCCGGCCAGGGGGCGGCCCTCGTACAGCACCCGCACCGGCAGGGACGCGGGACGTGGCAGGGCGTAGGGGCTGACCTCGGGCACGATCTCCAGGTCCAGCCCCACGGGCCGGGTGACGACCGCCTGGCCGCCGCCTTCGCCGACCTGGATCAGGGCCTTGGTCTGGCGGCTGTAGCGCTCGGAGGCGTCGATGGCTTGCAGTCCTCGCGCCGCGCGGGTCTCCAGCGCCGGGGTCAGGCCCTCCTCCTCGGCATAGGCGTTGAAGCGGGCGGCCGACTGGTGGCTCTGGGCCGTGGCGTCGCTGCGCAGGGTGACGACGTAGGCGCCGGGTCGGTCGAAGCCCAGCACGCCGTCGGCGGTCGCCGCGCCGAGGGTCAGGGCGGGTTTCAGGTCCTGGGCGGCGGCGTCCGGCGAGGTGGCGTCGAACCGCACCACGCGGCGCAGCGGCAGCTGGGAGCGCTGGCGCTCGGTCCCCGTGCCGACCTGCAGGATCATCGGCGTGGTCTCGCCGGCCGGCAGCCAGAAGCGCTCCGGCTGGATCCAGAACTCGTGGGCCAAGGCGGCATGCGGCAGGCAGGCCAGGGCGGCGGCCGCCGGCAGCAGACGGCGAAGCGCGGTCGTGAACGCGGCCATGGTCAGGGCTCCTTGCGCGGGGGATAGGCGGCGCCGTCGGGCGCGGCCAGGAAGGGGAAGACGGTGTCGGAATGGACGCGGTCGTCGCGGTCGACCCCGTCGTCGACGCCGGTCAGGCCGCCGGTGACCAGCAGCGAGCGGTAGACGTCCACCGCGTCGTAGTTGGGGGTCCGGCCGCCGCAGTCGCCGGCCAGGTCGCGACGGCCAGCCAGGGCGGCCAGCTCCACCGCGAACAGGGTCGTGCACCGCGTGGCGGCGCTGTCGATCCACAGCCGGTCGTCGGCCAGCAGGATCGCCAGGTTCAGATAGCGCGAAGCGCCCGCCGAGCGGTCGGCGATCATCGCGTTGCCGCAGTCGCCGTCGAAGGCGTCGTAGAGGCCCAGGGTCTTCTCGATCTCGGGGATGAAGCCGTCCGACGTCGCGGGGGTGGCGTGGTTGTAGGCCTCCTTCAGCGCGTCGCTGACGGCGTCGGGCTCCAGCGTGGCCAGCAGGGCGTTGCCGGTCAGCGGCCGGCCCATGCGGTCGATGCGGCCCTTGGGACCGTCCGTCTCGCCCCAGACCGCCAGCATCCTGCCGCCCTGCGACACGGCCGGCAGGTCGATCGAGATCACCAGCGAGGCCGGGGTCCAGCCCGCCAGCAGGTTCTGGGCCGGGCCGCCGCGCGTGTGGCGCCAGCGGTCCAGGATCCCGGCCGAGGTCGCCCGGTCGAAGGCCGGACAGCCCGCCTCGTCCAGCGGCGCGCCGGCCTTCAGCGCGGCGGCGGCGAAGTCGTAGGCCTCGCGCGTGCCCTTGACGTTGTTGAAGAACGGATCGTCGCGCAGGCCGGCGAAGACGCGGAAGCGATGGCGGGCCGAGACCAGGCCCTCCGGTCGGCTCGCGTCGCCGTGGACCGTGTCGCCCCCGGCCTGGCAGTCGATGTCCGGACCGGCGAACCGGCACGAGATCGTCGTGGTCGCGGTGGTCTTGCCGAGCCGCGCGCCGCTGTCGACGTGGAAGACATAGGCCAGGTCCTTGGAGAAGCCGTGGCCGACGATGGCCATCACCAGGTTCAGCTTGCCCGGCGTGGTCCAGGCGAAGATGTCGCCGATGTCGGCCCGGGGATCGGCGATGACGCTGGGCGTGTCCAGGTGGTCGGACGCCCGGGCCGGGCCGGCGGCRGCGGCCAGCAGCGCCGCGCTCCCCAGGCCGGCCGCCAGCGCGCGGCGGAGATTGGTTGTCGAGGGCATGGTCGGCTCCGGTCGAAATTGGAGCTGCAGAAGGCCTCGGAAGGGGCTGCGCCCGCTGTCGAAATCTTTAGCGATCTTCGCGGACGCGACTTCGCCGTCTCACGCGGAAAGCCGCTGAGCTTATTGGGGAGGCGCGGAGCGGCCGGGCTTCGCCCGGAGACCGTGGGTGTTGTGTTTGCGTTTCGGCTTGGCTCGACCGCTCCGCAGAACCGTTCTTCTCAAGGGACGGCGACTGAGGGCCTGTTTCATCCCGGTCGACGTTTCCCCTCGGGCGGGCAGGATCAAAGTCGCCCGGAAGGGGCCGTCGGCGACTCCGACTGATCCTGGAACAGGCCGGTTTGAACTTTCCGGCCCCGTCGACCCTTGCCGTCCAGCGCTCGCCCGTTCCGGGCCTTGGRRCCTTCTGAGCCCCGCTTCCCGCAACGATCCGATCGCCAGGCCGGCTCGGCCCCGCTCGGTTCCATCCCCATCGCCTGCTTGGGCCGGTACCAAGAGCCCTCCCCGTGATGGTGACGGGTTCAGTATGTGGGCGGTTCAAACCCTGGCGCGTT
>NZ_JBFTKU010000037.1:0-26819 GCF_056665975.1 Caulobacter sp. 05T431
CGCCGCGACGGCGCCCGCCGCGACCAAGCCCGCCGCCGCCGCCCCGGCCCCCGCCGCCTCGGCCGGCGGTCCGTCCAGCGTGCAKATCGGCGCCCTGTCCTCGACCGCCCTGGCCGACAAGGCCTGGTCCGACGCCGCCCGCATCGCGCCGGGCATGGCCGCGGGCAAGGGCAAGCGGGTCGAGGCGATCGACAAGAACGGCACGACGCTCTACCGCACCGCCGTCACCGGTTTCGCCAGCCGCGCCGAGGCCAAGGCCTTCTGCGACGCCCTGACCGCCGCCGGCAAATCCTGCTTCGTGAAATAAGAGGGCAGGGCGCATGGCCAGCATCTCCGCCGCCATCCTCGGCTGCGCCGGGACCACCCTGACGGCGGAAGAGGCCGCGTTCTTCCGGGACGTGAAGCCGTGGGGCTTCATCCTGTTCAAGCGCAACATCGCCGACCCGAACCAGGTCCGGGCCCTGACGGCGGCGCTGCGCGAGACGGTGGGGCGTCCCGACGCCCCGATCCTGATCGACCAGGAGGGCGGCCGCGTCGCCCGCCTGGGCGAGCCGCACTGGAAGAAGTACCCGCCCGGCCGCGCCTACGGCGAACTGGTGGCCAACGACCCGCTGGTGGCCCGCGAGGTCACCCGCCTGGGCGCCCGCCTGATCGCCCACGACCTGTTGAGCCTCGGGATCAATGTCGACTGCGTGCCGGTGCTGGACGTGCCCGATCCCCAGGGTCACGAGATCATCGGCGACCGCGCCTATGGCGACACGCCCGAGCAGGTGGCCACCCTGGGCCGCGCGGCGGCCGAGGGCCTGCTGGCCGGCGGCGTCCTGCCGATCATCAAGCACATCCCCGGCCACGGCCGCGCCATGGCCGACAGCCACCTGGAGCTGCCGGTGGTGAAGGCCAAGCTGGCCGAGCTGGACGCCCGCGACTTCGCGCCGTTCCGCGTGCTGTCGGACATGCCGATGGCGATGACGGCCCACGTCGTCTACACGGCCATCGACCGCAACCGCCCGGCCACCACCTCGCGTAAGGCCATCAAGAAGATCATCCGCGAATCCATAGGCTTCGACGGACTTCTGATGAGCGACGACCTGTCGATGAAGGCGCTGTCGGGCGACTTCAGGCAGCGGGCCAAGGACAGCCTGGCCGCCGGCTGCGACGTGGTCCTGCACTGCAACGGCGACATGGCGGAGATGAAGGCCGTGATGTCGGGCGTCGGCAAGCTGTCGCGCGAGGCCAAGCGCCGGGTGCAGGCGGTCATGGGGCGCTTGGTCAAGGTCCCCGAGCCCTTCGACGTCGCCGAGGCCCGCGCCCGGTTCGACGCCGCCTTTGACGGACGCTTTGCGTGAGCACGGGCTTCCAGCCCACGCTCGACTTCGAAGCGGCCAACGAGGCGGCCGAGGACGGCGCCGCGCTGGTCATCGACATCGACGGCTACGAAGGCCCGCTGCACGTCCTGCTGGCCCTGGCGCGCAGCCAGAAGGTCGACCTGCTGCAGCTGTCGATCACCCGCCTGGCCGAGCAGTACCTGGCCTTCGTCCAGCAGGCCCGCCGGGTGCGGTTCTCGCTGGCCGCCGACTATCTCGTCATGGCCGCCTGGCTGGCCTACCTCAAGTCGCGCCTGCTGCTGCCCAAGCCCGAGCGGCCCAAGGCCGAGGAGCCGCCCGCCGAGGAGATGGCCGCCCAGCTGGCCTTCCGCCTGGCCAAGCTGGACGTGATGCGCAAGGCCGTCGAGGCCCTGAAGGAGCAGCCCATCCTCAAGCGCGACGTCTTCATGCGCGGCGATCCCGAGGCGGTGAAGATCGTCTCCTCGACCCGCTTCGAGGGCGACCTCTACGCGCTGATGACCGCCTACATCACCCAGCGTAAGCGCGAGCACGGCCGGCATTACGCCCCGCGTCCGCCCCAGGCCTATCCGCTGGAGGACGCCCGCGACCGCCTGCGCGACCTGCTGCCCGAGATGAAGGACTGGACCACCCTGTCGGGCGTGGCGCCCGTCGGTCGCTGGGAGGAGGACCCCGAGGGGCCCAGCCCCGCTAGCTACCTGGCCTCGACCCTGTCGGCCAGCCTGGAGCTGGTGAAGGAGGGCATCCTGGAGGCCCGGCAGATGGAGCACTTCTCGGACATCTACCTGCGCACGCGGGCCGAGCCGCTGGAGCCGATCGCTTGACGACCCAAGACCCGCTCTTCACCGAACGCTGCATCGAGGCCCTGTTGTTCGCGGCGGCCGAGCCGCTGAGCGCCGAGGACCTGGCCAAGCGCCTGCCCGAGGGGGCCGACATCGGCGCGGGCCTGGCCGACCTGGAGGCGCGCTACGCCGGACGGGGCATCGAGCTGGTCCAGGTGGCTGGCCGCTGGCGGTTCCAGACGGCGACGGACCTCTCGTTCCTGATGACCGAGGAGCGCGAGGAGCCGCGCCGCCTGTCCAAGGCCGCCCAGGAGACCCTGGCGATCATCGCCTACCACCAGCCCGTCACCCGGGCCGAGATCGAGGCCGTGCGCGGGGTCCAGGCCAGCCGGGGCACGCTGGACGTGCTGCTGGAACTGGGCCTGGTCAAGATGCGCGGCCGCCGCCGCACGCCGGGCCGCCCCGTGACCTTCGGCACCACCGACGCCTTCCTGGAGCACTACGGCCTGGCGACGCTGGGCGATCTGCCGGGAATCGCCGAGATGCGCGCCGCCGGCCTGCTGGCCCTGGACCTGCCGCCGGGCTTCACCGTGCCCGACCCGATGGGGCTGCGGCCCGGCGAGGACGAGGACCCGCTGGAGGACGGCGACGAGGCCCCGGAATTCGCTCAGGATTTCCTGGGGGACCTGGAAAACCGATAGGGGCTTTACACATCGTCGCAGGCGGCGGCTTATCGAGCGGCGACGCTTTGCCCACCGCCTCGCGACCGCCTATATTGTCAGAGATATTGTAACGACACGCCGCAGCGGCTAATGGGCGCGCTGTCGCAAGGAGCATCGTCGTCATGGGTAGCATGAGCTGGATCCACTGGGTGATCGTGATCGCGGTCGTGGCCCTGCTGTTTGGCGGGCGCGGCAAGCTGTCCGGCATCATGGGCGACGCGGCCAAGGGCATCAAAGCCTTCAAGGACGGCCTGAAGGACGATCCGTCCGACGAAGTCGCCGCCAACAAGGCCACCGGCGCGCTGCCGCGCACCGACGCCGAGAAGGAAGACCTGCGCAAGTCGTAGGAGATTCGTCGCGCCGCGGCCTCCGAGGGGAGGGCGCGCGCGACCGTCGTTTCACTCCGCGAGCCTGGCCTGGCCGCTCGCTCTAAGGCGCGTCCATGCTTCCTGATATCGGCGGAACGGAACTCCTGGTCATCGCCGCGGTCGCCCTGATCGTGGTCGGTCCCAAGGACCTGCCCGTCCTGCTGCGCAAGCTCGGCCAGTTCGTCGGCAAGATCCGCGGCATGGCCAACGAATTCCGCGCCAGCTTCGACGAGATGGCCCGCCAGTCGGAGCTCGACGAGCTGCGCCGCGAGGTCCAGGCCATGCGCGAGGGGCGCTACACCGACCCGATGCAGGCCGCCGCGACCCAGGCCTCCGACGTCGGCGTCGACCAGGTGTTCGCCGACATCGACGCCAGCCTCAACAGCGGCGCGGTCAAGGTCTCGCCGCACGACGCCTACCAGCCGCTGACGGCCACGGTCGAAACCCCGGCCCCGACGGTCGAGATCGTCGACAAGCCCGCCCGCAAGCCCCGCGCCCCGGCCAAGCCCAAGGCGACGGAAATCGTCTCCAAGTCGCCCGCCAAGCGCGCGGCCAAGGGCGACCTATCGGTCCCGGCCCCGACCAAGCCCGCCCGCAAGCGGGTAGCCAAGACAGCCCCTGGGGCCGGCGACACCAATTCGGACATCACCTCGTGACCAACGCCATCGGACACGATCCGGAAGACGAGATCGAAGCCTCGCGCGCGCCGCTGATGGATCACCTGATCGAGCTGCGCATGCGGCTGATCATCTGCGTGGTCGCCCTGTTCATCGGTTTCGGCGTCTGCTTCGCCTTCGCCGACCGGATCTTCCTGTTCCTGGTCGAGCCGTTCACCGTGGCCCAGAAGCTGCTGGCCGCCCAGCACGCCGGCGGTCACCACGGCCCGTTCGACCTGCTGCTGGCCCTGCTGGGCCTGAAGGACATCCCGGCGACCGACACCAAGGCCCTGGGCCTGGTCTACACCGCGGCGCTCGAGTTCTTCTTCACCAAGCTGAAGCTGGCCGGGTTCGGGGCGGTGGTCCTGACCTTCCCGGTGCTGGCCTTCCAGCTCTACCGGTTCGTGGCTCCGGGGCTCTACAAGAACGAGCGCCACGCCTTCCTGCCGTTCCTGATCGCCTCGCCGGTGATGTTCTTCCTGGGCGCGGCCCTGGTCTATTACGTGATGCTGCCGTTCGTGCTGTGGTTCTCGCTGAGCCAGCAGATCAGCACGGCCGGCATCTCGATCCAGCTGCTGCCCAAGGTCAGCGACTATCTGACCCTGGTGACGACCCTGCTGCTGGCGTTCGGCCTGTGCTTCCAGCTGCCGGTGGTGGTCTCGCTGCTGGGCATGGCGGGCATCGTGTCCAGCAAGCTGCTGCGCGACGGTCGCCGCTACGCCATCGTCGGCGTGTTCATCGCCGCCGCCATCCTGACCCCGCCCGATCCGATCAGCCAGATGACTTTAGCGATCCCGATGTGCCTGCTCTACGAGATCTCGATCTGGTGCGTGTGGCTGATCGAGCGCCGCAAGGCCAAGGACGAGCGCGAGCAGACCAAGGACGTGGTCGCGGTCTAGGGGCCTGATCCTTCTCCCCTCGCGGGAGAAGGTGGCGGCGAAGCCGCCGGATGAGGGGTCTCTCAAACGGAAAACGCCGCGACCGGCCTTGAGGCTTGTCGCGGCGTTTCTGTTCTTCAACCCCTCACCCGACCCACTTCGTGGGCCACCCTCTCCCGCAAGGGGAGAGGGAAGGGGATCAGGCGCTTACGCGTCCTGGCGGCTCGCGACGGCGGCGGCCTGCAGCTGGGCCTTGGCCGAGCGGACGGCGTAGCCGACGCAGGCGCGGTAGTCGGCCAGACTGTGCGAACCGTTGGTGGCCTTGCAGACCGTTTCGGCGGCCACCTTGATGTCGGCGTTGATCTGCTCGGCCGACTTGCCCTTCAGCGAGACGCGGACGACGGTCAGGTCTTCGCGACGGGCGACGGTCTTGGTGGCGCGGTCCTTCGAGAGGGCGGCCAGCTGGCGGTTGGCGTCGCTGATCGTGCCGCTGACGCAATCGGCCGAGGCGACGGCCTTGCGGTCGGTGCAGACGCTTTGGGCGGCGGCGCGGATCTCCGCGTCGATCTGGGCGGCCGACTTGCCGGCCAGCGAGATACGAACCAGTTGGGCGGCGCTGGCGGGAACGGCGATGGCCGACACGGCGGCAACAGCGGCCAGAATAGCGATCTTCTTCATGGGGAGGCTCCAGGACTTCCGAAAACAAACACGAGCGAGTTAAGCGGCGCGCTGTTTTTCATCCTGGGATTAATAGGCCATGGAGGAACGGCATTAATCGCCGTTATCCATGCATTTTCGGCCGCGACATCTCGCCACGCCTGAAAATGACTTTGGAATGTTCTTACCTGCGGAATCTATGCCTGGACGTGACGAAGGCGTCGAGCCCCAAAATGAGCGTGGCGCGATCACGGTCGGTTGATGGGCGCGCGATGGCGGCGCGGCGGCTCCCGAAAAGGTTGGCGCCCCCGCCGACGCGCCTTAGAGAGGTCCGTTCTTAACGACTTCTCCCTCGAGCGTTCCGATGCACGACATCAAGGCCATCCGCGACAATCCCGAAGCCTTCGACGCCGTCTGGTCGGCGAAGGGCCGATCGGGCGCGGCCGCCGAGGCGGTCAAGCTGGACGCCCAGCTGCGCGCGGCCCAGACCGCCCTGCAGGAAGCCCAGGCCAAGCGCAACGAGAGCTCCAAGCTGATCGGCCAGGCCAAGGCCAAGAAGGACGAGGCCGAAGCCGCGCGCCTGATGGCCGAGGTCGAGACGCTGAAGGGCGTCATGGCCACGGCCGGCGAGGAAGAGACCCTGGTCGCGACCCGGCTGAAGGACCTGCTGGCCAGCCTGCCCAACATCCCCGCGCCCGAGGTGCCCAAGGGCGAGGACGAGGCGGGCAATGTCGAGGTCCGCCGCTGGGGCGACGCCGCCAAGCTGCCGGCCGGCCGCCTGAACAATCCCAAGGACCACGTCGACCTGGGCGCGGCCCTGGGCGGCATGGACTTCGAGGCCGCCGCCCGCATGAGCGGCGCGCGCTTCGTGGTGCTGAAGAACCAGGTCGCCCGCCTGGAGCGCGCCCTGGGCCAGTTCATGCTGGACCTCCAGACCGTCCAGAACGGCTACGCCGAGATCAGCCCGCCGGTGCTGGTCAAGGACGAGGCCCTGTTCGGCACGGGCCAGCTGCCGAAGTTCGCCGAGGACCTGTTCCGCACCACGGGCGACCACTGGCTGATCCCCACCGCCGAGGTCTCGTTGACCAACCTCGTGCGCGAGCAGATCACCGACGAGGCCGAGCTGCCGCTGCGCCTGACCGCCCTGACCCACTGCTTCCGTTCGGAAGCCGGCGCCAGCGGCCGCGACACGCGCGGCATGATCCGCCAGCACCAGTTCCAGAAGGTCGAGCTGGTCTCGATCACCACGCCGGAACAGTCCGAAGCCGAGCACGAGCGCATGGTCGAATGCGCCGAGGCCGTGCTGAAGGCCCTGGAGCTGCCGTTCCGCACCGTGCTGCTGTGCACCGGCGACATGGGCTTCGGCGCCAAGAAGACCTACGACCTGGAAGTCTGGCTGCCGTCGCAGAACACCTACCGCGAGATCAGCTCGTGCTCGAACTGCGGCGACTTCCAGGCCCGCCGCATGGACGCGCGCTGGAAGAAGACCGGCGAGAAGGGTACGCACTACGTCCACACCCTGAACGGCTCGGGCCTGGCCGTGGGCCGCACCCTGGTGGCCGTGCTGGAGAACTACCAGGACGAGACGGGCCGCATCACCGTCCCGACCGTGCTTGTGCCCTATATGGGCGGCGTGACCCACATCGGGGGGGCGCAATGACCCCGCTCATCCCGGCGAATGCCGGGATCCAGATGGAATGGCTGTTTGGGTTGTCGCCATCAGCGCTGAGTTTTTCCAGTCATCGACCCCGCCCTAGGATCTGGGTCCCGGCATTCGCCGGGATGAGCGGGTTTTAGAATGAGGATCCTCCTCACCAACGACGACGGCATCCACGCCCCCGGCCTCGAGAGCCTGGAGCGCATCGCCCGGGCCCTGTCGGACGACATCTGGATCGTGGCCCCGGAGTACGAGCAGTCGGGCGCCGGCCGGGCCCTGACCCTGTCGGACCCGATCCGCGTGCGCCGCATCGACCCGCGCCGCTTCGCGGTCGAGGGCACGCCGACCGACTGCGTGGCCATGGCCGTCCAGCAACTGATTGAGGGCCCCGCGCCCGACCTGGTGCTGTCGGGCGTCAACCGCGGCCAGAACCTGGCCGAGGACGTCACCCTGTCGGGCACGGTGGCCGGCGCCATCGAGGGCATGGCCCTTGGGATTCCCTCGATCGCCCTGTCCCAGGCCATGACCTATTTCCACGACGAGGTCGTCGCCCACTGGGAGACCGCCGAGCACTTCGGGCCGGGCATCGTCCGACGGCTGCTGGAGATCGGTTGGCCGAAGGACGTCATCATGAACGTCAACTTCCCGGCGCTTGCCCCGGAAAGCGTCACCCAGGTGGAAGTGACCCGCCAGGGCTTCCGCGACTCGCACATGCGGAGCATGGAGAAGCGGACCGACCTGCGGGGTCGCGACTACTATTGGACCGGCTTCGTGCTCAAGCCGTCCACGCCGGCGGAGGGCACCGATCTGAAGGCCGTCTACGAGGGGCGCATCTCGGTCACCCCGCTGCACATCGACCTGACGCACAACCAGACCGTGGCCGCCATGAAGGGCGTGCTGGGCGGCGCCCCCCCGAAGCTGGAGCCGGCAGCGTGATGGCCCAGGCCAGGAGCGATACGCCCGAGGCCCGCCTGAAGGCGCTGATGGCCGCCCTGCGCGCCCAGGGCGTCACCGATCCGGCGGTGCTGAGCGCCATCGAGAAGACCCCGCGCGACCTGTTCACGCCCGACTTGTTCAAGGAACGGTCGTGGGAGGACTCGGCCCTGCCGATCGCATGCGGCCAGACGATCAGCCAGCCGTTCATCGTCGGCCTGATGACCCAGGCCCTGACCCTGGAGCCGCGCTGCCGGGTGCTGGAGATCGGCACGGGCTCGGGCTACCAGACCGCCGTCCTCAGCCGCGTCTCGCGCCTAGTCTACACGATCGAGCGCTACCGGACCCTGATGAAGGAGGCCGAGGCGCGCTTCGCGGTGCTGGGCCTGACCAACGTCATCACGAAATTCGGGGACGGATGGGAAGGCTGGCCCAAACAGGCGCCGTTTGACCGCATTCTGGTCACCGCTGCGGCGCAGGATGAGCCGGAAACTCTGCTTTCGCAGCTCAAGCCCCAGGGCGTGCTCGTCGCGCCGGTGGGGAAGGGGCCGGTGCAGAGCCTCCGTCGCTACGCCGGCGACGGAAAGGGGGGCTTCACCGTTGAAGTCCTGTGCGACGTGCGTTTCGTCCCGATCCTGGATGGCGTCGCCCGCGAATAGCGGGGCGGCGGGTCCGGGTTCCGGAAGCGACGCGAGATGTTTAATGGTTGGTTTACCCTCGTGACGGCGTCTGGAGCCTCGCGAGGCAAAGGAGAGGCTATGAGGCAGTTGTGGACGCGCGCGGCGGTGATCGCCCTGACGGCTGGAACCCTCGCGGCCTGCGAAAGCACGGGCGGCGCGCAGTACCCGATCCGGGGTGAGGCGGCGACGCCGAACTTCCCGGTCGTCAAGGCGCCGGTCGCCGACCAGCAGCCCGAAGGCCCCTCGACCCCGCCTGACGAGCCCGCACCCAGCTTCTCCGCGCCGGCGGGCAATGTCGGCGTCTCCAGCCAGTCACTCGCGCCCGCTCAGTCGTCGCCCGACGCCCAGCAGCCCGCCTGGCGGCCGCCTGCCCAGAGCGCGCCGGCGCAGAGCGCGCCCGTCGCGCCGCCCCCCGCGCCCGCGCCGCGCCCCGTGGTGGTCACCACCGTCGGCGGCCCGGTCGTGACGATCGCCGGCCCGCCCAAGACCTACAAGGTCAAGGCCGGCGACAACATTGACGCCATCGCCCGCAACCTGGGCACCAGCCGCGCCCAGCTGGCCAAGGACAATGACCTGAAGTCGCCGTACCGGATCCATCCGGGCCAGGTGCTGCAGGGGCCGGACTCCAAGGACGCCAAGGCCTATGTGGTCCAGACCGGCGACACGATGTTCGCCATCGCCAAGCGTTTCTCGGTCTCGGCGGCMGCCCTGGCCGAGGAGAACGACCTGAGCACCGGCTCTTCGATCAAGAAGGGCCAGAAGCTGCGCCTGCCGGACGGCTACAAGGACAAGGGTCCCAGCAAGACCACGGTCATGCAGGCCGCGCCGGCGTCCAGCCCGTCTTCGTCCGGCGGCCTGCCGCCGATCGGCTCGACGCCCGGCCGCGCCCCGGCGCCCAGCGCCGACGCCGGCTGGCGTCCCGAGCGCCCGGCAGAGCGGCCACCCCAGCGTCCGGTCGAAGAAGAGGCCGAGGCGCCCGCCGCCCGTCCGGTCACGACCACGACGGTCAGCGTCACCGGTTCGGTGGTCGAGGTGGCCGGTCCGCGCCGCATCTACACCGTCAAGTCGGGCGACGCGATCGACGCCATCGCCCGCGGCCTGGACACCACCCGCGAGGACCTGGTCAAGGACAACAAGCTCAAGGCCCCGTACACGATCCACCCCGGCCAGAAGCTGAAGGGCCCGGAGACCACGGCCAAGGCCTATGTCGCCAACAGCGGCGACACCCTGACCAACATCGCCAAGCGCTTCAACGTCAAGCCGGCGGCCCTGGCCGAAGAGAACAACCTCAAGGTCTCGGCCACGCTGAAGAAGGGCCAGAAGATCCGCCTGCCGTCCGGCTACAAGGACAAGGGCCCGCTGAAGACCACGGTGACGACGACCCCGGCCGCGCCGCGCCCGACCACGCCGTCGCCCAGCTACACCCCGCCGGCGGACACCACGCCGGCCCCGCTGCCGACGACGCCGCGTCCCTACACGCCGCCGCCGACCACCAACTATCCGCGCACGCCCAGCGGTCCGGTCTCGGCCCAGCCGGTGACGCCGCCGCCGTCGTCGGGCCAGATCATCGGCTCCAGCCCGCCGCCGACCGAGGCCGAGATCACCGCCGCCGGCCGCGGCCGCTTCGTGTGGCCGATCCAGGGCGAGACGATCTCGGACTTCGGCCCCAAGGGCACCGGCCAGCGCAACGACGGCGTCAACATCCGCGCGCCCCAGGGCACGCCGGTGCGCGCCGCCGCGGCGGGCGAGGTGGTCTATGCKGGCAACCAGGTGCCGGGCTTCGGCAACCTGGTGCTGGTCAAGCACGCCGACGGCTGGGTTACGGCCTACGCCCACCTGTCGACCACCGAGGTCAAGATGCGCCAGCAAGTGGCCCAGGGCGCCACCCTGGGCGCGGTCGGCCAGACCGGCGGCGTCACCGAGCCGCAACTGCACTTCGAGGTCCGCTACGCGCCCACCCCGAAGGACAAGGCGCGTCCGGTCGATCCGGGTCTGGTGTTGCCGAAATAGTCCGATGCCGGTTCTGGGCCTGAGCCTGGACGTATGGGATGGCGTTCGTTGCGGTTCGCGCGACGCCGACCGGCCGTCCTGGGAGCAGGTCGAGGCCGCGCTAAGCGACCTGGACGCCAGGCGGCACACGCTGCTGACCTTGAACGGTGAAGCGGGCGACACGCTGTGCGTGGGCGGCGGCGCGGGCCGCTACGTCGTCTTCTACCAGGACGCCGACGACGAGCTCTGGAACCTGCATGCCGCCGGCGCGCCAGAGGCGGGGCCGTCGATCCTGCTCAACTGCGGTGGACAGGAAGGGGACTTCCGTCCCGACCAGGTCGTCGGAAGCGATGTCGCGCGTGAAGCGGTAAGGACCTTGTTCGCCGTCGGCGGGATCGACGTCCGGCTAGGCTGGCGACGCCAGGACTAGTCCTGTCCCCAGCGCCACTTCCACGGCCCGTCGCTCTTGCGCCAGCTGACGACGAGCACGATCGCCGTCGAGGCCAGGACGATGCCGAGATGCAGGTTCAGGTCGCGCTCGCTGAAGGCGATGGCGCTGGCGATCACGACGGCGAGGAAGCCGATCACCAGGGCCCAGCCTTCCCAGCTGCAGGGGAGTCCAGCGCCGAAACCGTAGCGCTTCACGCGAAACCAGGGCTTGCCCATCTGGGCCTCCGAAGCGGTTTTACGCGGGCAAGTGTACGCCCAGTTCCCCGGCCAGGTCACGGATGAACTGATACGCCACGCGGCCCGAGCGGGCGCCGCGCAACTGCGACCATTGCAGGGCCCGGCGCTCCAGGTTCTCGACCTCCAGGCCGAAACGGTCGGCATAGGCGTGGATCGCCGCCAGATAGGTGGGCTGGTCCATGGGCGGGAAGCCGATCCACAGGCCGAAGCGGTCGGAGACGCTCATCTCCTCCTCGGCGTTCTCGGCGGCGGCGATGGCGCCCTGGGTCTCGACGTGGTCGCGCGGCATCAGGTGGCGGCGGTTCGAGGTGGCCACGAACAGCACGTTCTCGGGCGGGCCGGCCACGCCGCCCTCCAGGGCGGACTTCAGGGCCTTGGCGGCCGCCGCCCCGTCCTCGAACGACAGGTCGTCGCACAGCACCACGAAGCGCTCGGCGCGCGTGCGCAGGGCGTCGAACAGGTCGGGCAGGGCGGTGACCTCGTCGCGATCGACCTCGACCAGCTTCAGGGTCGGGTGCTCGCCGGCCAGCACCATGAAGGCCGACTTGGTCAGCGAGCTCTTGCCCGTGCCGCGCACGCCCCACAGCAGCACGTGGTTGCAGGGCAGGCCGACGGCGAAGCGGCGGAGATTCTCGACGAAGCGGTCCTTCTGCCGATCCACGCCCACCAGCAGGTCCAGGGCCATCGGATAGTCCGGGGCCGGTACGAAGCTACCGCTCTTCGGATCGTGCCGGAACAGCCGTCCGCCGTCKAAGGCGGGGGCGGCCGGAGGGGCCGGAGCCAGGCGCTCCAAGGCGTCGGCGATGCGGGCGAGCAGGGGGAGGGCGGCGTCGGTCATGTGTTGCCCTCTAACCCCAGTGCGGCGTCATTGCAAAAGAGGAGGTGAACGCATAGCTTCCGCCGACTTGGCGGGGCCCCCATGTGTGCGGGGACGCCAGCTAGACTTTTTGGAGACGACATGTCCGGTGGACTGCAAGCCCAACTGATCCAGATCGCGCCCATCATCCTGATGGTCGTGCTCTTCTACTTCATGCTGATCCGCCCGCAGCAACAGCGCGCCAAGCAGCACGCCGCGGCCATCGCCGCCGTCAAGCGCGGCGACAACGTCGTGCTGTCGAACGGCATGCTGGGCAAGGTCGTCCGGGTCGAGGAGGCCGAGGTCGGCGTCGAGATCGCCCAGGGCGTGACCGTGAAGGTGGTCAAGAGCATGATCGCCGAGATCCGCGCCAAGGGCGAACCGGCCCCGGCCAACGATCCCAAGAGCTGATCACCCTTTCGCGCTGACCAAGAGGCGCCGAAAGGCGTCGTCCAGAGCCTGTAATCCATGCTGACCCTCTCCCGCTGGAAAGTCACCGCCGTCATCCTGTCGGTGATTTTCGGCATCGTCTTCACCCTGCCGAACCTGCTGCCGCAGAAGACGCTCGACGCGCTTCCCGGCTGGGTTCCCCACCAGAAGCTGAACCTGGGCCTCGACCTGCAAGGCGGGTCGTACCTGCTGTACGAGGTCGACACCGACGCGCTGCGCAAGGAACGCCTGACCAACATGGTCGAGGACGTCCGCACCACGCTGCGCAACGACCAGATCGAGTTCGGCGAGCTGGGTGAATCCGGCGGGATCGTGCGGGTCCGCATCACCGATCCGGGCAAGGTGGACCAGGCGGTCAGCCTGCTGCGCCGCCAGATCGGCGGGCCGCTGGCCGGCGCCATCGGCGGCCGCGACACCACGGTGACCAACAAGGGCGACGGCCGGTTGGAGCTGAGCTTCGTGCCGGAGGCCGCCAAGGCCGACGCCGCCAAGGCCGTGGACCAGTCCATCGAGACGATCCGCCGCCGGATCGACGCCCTGGGCACCAAGGAACCCACCATCACCCGTCAGGGCAGCAACCGGATCGTCATCCAGGCGGCCGGCGAAAGCGACCCGGCCCGCCTGCAGGCCGTGATCGGCCAGACCGCCAAGCTGACCTTCCAGATGGTCGACGAGACGGTGACGCAGGACGACATGATCGCCGGCCGCATCCCGCCCGGCGTCGTGGTCATCCCGGGCACCCAGCCCGGCGCCCCGCCGATCCCGGTCGCCAAGCGCGCCCTGGTGACCGGCGAGGACCTGGTGACGGCGAACCAGGAGTTCGACAACCAGAGCGGCCAGGCCGTGGTCGCCTTCCGCTTCGGCGGCTCGGGCGCACGCAAGTTCGGCGACGCCACCACCCGCAACGTCGGCAAGCGCTTCGCCATCGTCCTGGACGGCAAGTACATCTCCGACCCGCGCATCAACCAGCCCCTGCCGGGCGGTTCGGGCATCATCACCGGCAACTTCACGCCGGAAAGCGCCGCCGAGCTGGCCCTGCTGCTGCGCTCGGGCGCTCTGCCCGCCAAGCTGAACCTGGAAGAGCAGCGCACCGTGGGGGCCGAACTGGGCGCCGACGCCGTCAAGGCCGGCGCCATCTCGCTGGCCATCGGCGCGGCGGCGATGTTCGTCTTCATCATCCTGGCCTACGGCCTGTTCGGGATCTTCGCCGCCCTGGCCCTGATCGTGAACGTGCTGCTGATCATCGGCATCATGTCGATGACCCAGGCCACCCTGACGTTCCCCGGCATCGCCGGCCTGATCCTGACGCTCGCCGTCGCGGTCGACGCCAACGTGCTGATCTACGAACGGATGCGGGACGAGGCGGCGGCCGGGAGGTCGCCGATGTCGGCGGCCGACACCGGCTTCCGACGGGCCATGGTCTCGATCATGGACGCCAACATCACCAGCCTGATCTCCGCGGCGATCATGTTCGGGTTCGGCTCGGGCCCCATCAAGGGCTTCGCCTGGACCCTGTCGATCGGCGTGTTCACCTCGGTGTTCACCGCCATCATCATCACTMAAGTGCTCATCGGCTGGTGGTTCAAGGCCGCCAAGCCGAAGAAGCTGCCGATCGCTTAGGTTATCCTCATGGCTTGGCCCCTCATCCGCCTGATCCCCCGCGAGACCCACTTCCGCTTCGTGAAGTGGGCCCCGATCGCCGCCGCGATCTCGGCCCTGCTGATCGCCGGCTCGTGCGTGTCGTTCTTCACCCAGGGCCTGAACCTGGGCATCGACTTCAAGGGCGGCATCGCCATGGAAGCGCGCATGCCCACGCCCATTCCGCTGGCCGAACTGCGTAACGAACTGGGCCATATCGGCGTCCACGACGCCCAGGTCCAGGGCTTCGGCTCGCCCAACTCCGCCATGATCCGCTTCCTCCCGGAAGCCGGCCAGGACGCCAACGCCGAGGCCGCCGAGATCAAGCAGAAGCTGGTCGCGCACTTCCCGACCATGACCATGCCGGCCCCGTCGGTCATCGGCGCCAAGGTGTCGGGCGAACTGCTGGGCTCGGGCTTCAAGGCCCTGGGCATCGCCCTGCTGCTGATGCTGGGCTACATCTGGTTCCGCTTCCAGTGGCAGTTCGGCGTCGGCGCCGTGATCGCCGTGTTCCACGACATCATCCTGACGCTGGGCCTCTTGTCGGTGATGCAGATCGAGTTCTCGATGACCTCGATCGCCGCCCTGCTGACGGTGATCGGCTACTCCATGAACGAGAAGGTCATCACCTTCGACCGTCTCAAGGAGAACCTGCGCAAGTACAAGACCACGCCGCTGCGCGACATCATCGACCTGTCGGAGAACGAGCGTCTGTCGCGGACGATCATCACCGGCTCGACGGCGCTGCTGGCCCTGGGCGGCACCATGGTGTTCGGCGGCCCGGTGCTGTTCCCGCTGGTCTTCACCATGACCTTCGGCATCATCATCGGCACCTATTCGTCTATCTACATCGCCCTGCCGCTGATCCTCGTCTGGGGCGTCAAGCGGGGCGACGAGGAAGCCACGCCGATCAAGCTCGGCGCCGGCACCCGGCCCTGATGCTGCGCCAGCCGCCATCGATCGACGCCTGGGGCGGCGGCGGCTTCCGCGTCTCCGGCGACTGGCGGCCGGGCTCGCTGCTGATCCTCGACGATCAGCCGCGGACCTGGTCGGCCACGACCCTGGCCGACCTGACGCCCGAGGACTTCGCCGAGGTCTTCGCGGCGGGCGGGGCGGTGGAGTTCGTGCTGCTGGGCGTGGGCCTGGTCAACGCCCTGCCGCCGCGTCCCGTGCGCGACGCCCTGAAGGCGGCGGGCGTGGGCCTGGAGTTCATGAGCACCGAGGCGGCGGCCCGCACCTACAACGTCCTGGCCAGCGAAGGCCGGCGGATGGCGGCGGCCCTGATCGCGGTCTAGACGGCCAACCGCCCGTCTATTTGCCGACTCTGCGCGGCGCCCTATACCTGAGCGCAAGCAGGGGCATTAGGGGGCCACGACATGACCAGTCTTCTTTCCAACTTCCGCAACACCATCATCGTCAGCGTCATCCTGGCGCTGGTCGTGGTGTTCGGCTTCGGCCACAGCCCGCAGGGCTTCGACGGGGCCTATTTCCAGGCGATCTTCCGCCTGCTGCACGTGTTCTTCGGCATCCTGTGGATCGGGCTGCTGTACTATTTCAACTTCGTCCAGATCCGCGTCATGCCGCAGATCCCGGCCGAGCTGAAGCCGGCCGTCTCCAAGTACATCGCGCCCGAGGCGCTGTTCTGGTTCCGCTGGGCCGCCCTGGCGACCTGGGTGATGGGCGTGATCCTGGCCGTGGCGCGCGGCTACTTCGCCGAGGCCGCGACCCTGGGCCTGTGGAACGGCTACGAGCGCGGGACCGACATGGGCTTCACGTTCATCGGCCTGGGCATGTGGCTGGCGACGATCATGTTCATCAACGTCTGGGGCGTGATCTGGCCGAACCAGAAGCGCGCCCTGGGCATCGTCGAGGCCGACGCGGACACCAAGGCCAAGGCCGCCAAGATGGCCATGCTGTTCTCGCGCATCAACACGCTGCTCAGCATCCCGATGCTGGCCTGCATGACGATGTACCAGACGCTGTTCGGCTGATCCCGGCCTTCGCCGGGATGACGACATCCAAGGAAAGGCCCGCCGGTTCGGCGGGCCTTTTTCTTTTGGGCGATGCAGCGCATAAGCCGCGCCCATGACGACCTTGGACATCGCCCACCGCAACAATGCGCCGGACACCGACCTGGACGCCCTGGTGCGCCGTGTCGATCCMGACCGCTGGCTGGCCAGCCGCTTCATCGCCGATCCCAAGGCCCGGGCCGATGTGATCGCGCTCTACGCCTTCAACTACGAGCTGGCCCGGGTGGCCGGCGGGGTCAGCAACGCCCTGATGGGCGAGATCCGCTTGACCTGGTGGCGCGAGGCCATGGACGAGATCGCCGCCGGCCAGCCCGCCCGCAAGCACCCCACGGTCGAGGCCGTGGCCGCCGCCGGCTACCCCCTGAGCGCCCTGGCCGAGATGGCCGAGGCCCGCATGGCCGACCTGGACGCCGCGCCGTTCGAGACCGAGGCCCAGGTCCTGGCCTATCTCGACGCCACGGCCGGGGCGGTGATGATGCTGGCCGCCTGGCGGCTGGACCCCAAGGCCGATCCCCACGCCGTGCAGGAGGCCGCCCGCGCCTATGGCCTGGCGGGCCTGTGGCGGCTGAAGCGGGCAGGGGTCCAGCGCCTGCCGGCCGACTGGACGCAGGGCGACGTGCGCCGCCGCGTCGAGGCGGCCCTGGGCAAGGCGCGGACGGCCCTCAAGGACCTGCCGCTGGCCGCGTTCCCCGCCGCCGCCCCGGCGGCCCTGGCGAAGGCCCAGTCGGGCGGACGGGAGCTGGGCGAACTGGAAAAGCGCCTGCGCCTGACCTGGGCCGTGGCGACGGGGCGGGTCTGATCGAGAATCCCTCTCTCTTAGAGAGAGGGAGGGGCCCGCCGCGAAGCGGTGGGAGGGTGAGTGGTTACAGCGTGTCCGGACAGGGCAGGGTGGTTGCTTCTTGCTCTCGTCGGTGAGGGCGCTGCTTCTCGATCAATTCGACAGCGAAAAAGAACGGGGTTTGCTGGTGACGGTGAAACCACTCACCCTTCCACCGCCTGCGGCGGCGGGCCCCTCCCTCTCTCAAAGAGAGAGGGGTTTCCCAATCTAAGCCGCTTCCGACGGCTTCTTCGGCTGCCGCGCGGCCTTGGTCAGCCGGTCCAGCACGTCCGGCACAAGCTGTTCGGAGAAGCCGCCGATGAAGGCCCAGACCATCATCTTGGCGGCGTCGATGGCGGCCGCGAACATCATGCCGCGATTGACCAGGGTGATCGGGCAGTCGTAGCGGCAGGGCACGATCTGCGGGAACAGCGTCGCCGCCCCTTTGCCGACGATGTCGCCGTTCTGCACCAGGCCGCTGGCGAAGAAGGCCACCAGCACGAACGACACCGACATGCCCACGAAGGCGGCGATGAACACCGCCGTCAGGCCCTGGCTCAGCGCGCTGACCTGGCGCACGGGGTCGATCTCGGACGAGGCCGAGGCCATGGCCGACTCCGTCCGTCGCAGCACCGAGACCATGGCGCCGGCCGCGCCGACGAAGGCGATCAGCGAGAAGTTCGAGATCACCGTCACCGACTCGCGAAGGGCGCCGGGCGGGGTGATGTTGGGCAGGACCCGGGTGACCATCAGGGCCAGGAACAACCAGCACAGCAGGCCCAGGGCCCAGCGCCGCATGCGGCCGGTCAGCACCTCGCGCTCGCTGCTCAGCGTGTAGAGCAGCTTCAGCCGCTCCAGCAGGCTCAGGGCCTCGGCCTCCAGTTCGTCGCGACTGGCGTCCTCGGCGCAGAACACCAGGTGGTCGAGCTTGACGTTCTTGGGGCCGACGGCCTGGACGTAGCGCTCGCGCAGCTGCGGCACGAACCACTTCAGCCGCTCCAGCCCGTAGTCGCGGACCATCCATTTGCGCAGGTCGACGGCGGCGGCGATCTGTTCGCTGGGATAGGGGCTCTTGAAGCCCTCGGTCAGGCGCTTGAACTTCTCTTCTTGCTCGGCCTKGCTGTTGCCCTCGGCCGTGCCGCCCTCGGCGTAGCCCTGGTTGCCGTGGCGCAGGGCGATCTCGGTGAGGTCGAGGTCCAGCTCGGCGGCCAGGATCCGGGCCTCCGCGTAGCGTCCCCCCAGTCGTGAATGCAGCGTCAGCCGGTTCGAGATCGCGCGAAACAGGTGGAACATGAGCGCCCCTTCCGTCGTCAAACTAACGGAAGGGGCGAATGGCTGCAATTTATAAGCGTATTACTTGGCGGGCTCGCCCTTGGTCCACTGATCGAGCCACTTCTGCACTTCGTCGTGCCACTGCACCGAGTTCTGGGCCTTCAGCACCCAGTGGTTCTCGTTCGGGAAATACAGCAGCTTGCTGGGGACGCCCTTGCGCTGCAGGGCGGTGAACGTGCCGATGCCTTCTTCCAGCGGCACGCGGAAATCCTGGCCGCCCTGGACGACCAGGGTCGGCACGCTCCACTGGTCGACATGGTCGGCCGGGTTGAACTTCGAATAGGTCGTGCCGGCCTGGAAGGGCGGGCCGCCGTTCTCCCACTCGCTGAACCACAGCTCCTCGGTGGAGTAGCCCATGAAGCGGCTGTCGAAGATGCCGTCGTGGTCGACCAGGCACTTCCACGGCTCCTTCCACTGGCTGGCGATCCAGTTGATCATGAAGCCGCCGTACGAGCCGCCCAGGGCGCAGGCGCGGTCCTTGTCCAGGAAGCCGTACTTGGACGTGGCGAAGGCCCAGCCCTTCTGCAGGTCCTCCAGCGGACGGTCGCCCCAGTGCTGGCTGATGGCGTCGGTGAAGGCCTGGCCGTAGCCGGTCGAGCCGTGGAAATCGATCATCACCACGGCGTAGCCGGCGCCCGCGTAGGTCTGGGCGTTCCAGCGGTAGTGGAAGAGGTTGCCGAACGACCCCTGCGGCCCGCCGTGGATCAGGAAGGCCACCGGATACTTCTTGGCCGGATCGAAGTTGGCGGGCTTGACCAGGTAGCCGTGCACGGTCTCGCCGTTCCAGCCCGGGAAGCTGAACTGCTCGGCGTCACCCATGGCGATGCCGGCCAGGGCCTGGGCATTGTTGTTCGTCAGCTTGATCGGCGCTTCGCCCTTCTTGACCGTCGACAGGCTGTAGAGCTGGGCCGGGCCCTTCAGATTGTCCTGGGCGTAGACGATTGACTGCGGACCTACGCTGAAGGCGCTGACATGGCCTTCGCCGGTCAGGGCCGTGACCTTGCCGGACTTGACGTCGATGGCGAACAGCTTGGTCTGGCCCACGTCCTCGGCGGTCGTGTAGATCGTCTTGCCGTCGGGGCTCCAGGCGATGGATTGGGCCGAGCGGTCCCATTTGGGCGCGACCTCGACATACGTCCAGTCGACGGTGGGATTATCGACGTCGCCGGGGCTCAGCATGATCGCCATGCGATCGGCCTCGAAGCCGGGGCGCTTCATGGCCAGATGGGCGCCCGTCTTGCCGTCGGGCGACAAGCTGGGCTGAGAATCCATGGCCTTGTTGAGCGGCGTTTCATTGGTCGGCTGCTTCGAGCCGTCGATCGGCACGCGCCAGATGTCGTAGTTCGTGCTCCAGGCCTCCTCGCGGTCGGCCGGCTTGGCCGAGAACACCACCGACTTGCCGTCGGGCGTGATGTTGAAGTCCTCGTCGCCGCCGAACGGCTTGGTCGGCGTGTCGCCGTTGAAGCCGTTCATCAGGGCGACGGGCTCGCCGGTCGCCAGGCCCTGGTCGTCCAGCTTCAGGGCGTAGAGGTGGTTCTGCAGGCCGTCGTTCCACTGGTCCCAGTGGCGGATGAACAGCTTGTCGAACACCACGCCGGTGGTCTTCTGCGCGCCCTTGGCGGCCAGCTTGTCCTTGGTGCAGTCCAGGGTGGCGCAGTCGGGGAACACGGCCTGGGCGATGACGATCGTCTTGCCGTCGGGCGCGATCTTGAAGGCGCCGACGTCGAACGGGGCCTTGGTCACCTGGACGGCGGTCTCGCCGGCCGCGTCGGTGCGGTAGACCTGGTCCAGGCCGCCCGTCCGTCCCGAGACGAAGTAGATCGCCTTGCCGTCCGGCGACCAACGGGGGCTGCTGGCTCCGCCTTCCGAAACGGCCAGCCGGCGCGGGGCCATCTTGGCCTTCAGGTCGGCGATCCACAGCGACATCGCGGCCTTGTTGGCCGGCAGGTCCATGGTCCGCACGCTGTAGACCACGAAGCGGCCGTCCGGCGACACGCGCGGATCGCTGATCCGCTCCAGCTGCACCATGTCCTTGGCGGTGAAGCCGCGACCGGTCTCGGCGGCCAGCGCGGCGGGCGCGACGGCGAAGGCGGCCAGGGACAGAGCGAGGGCGGAGGCGGCTATGCGCAAGGTCTTGGTCATTGAAACGGGATCCGGGAGATGGTGGCGCCGAAAAGCGGCCCGAGCCTAGCGAGGACGTGCCGCCTAGGCCAGGGCAGGGGGCGGAAGATTGCGCCGGCGCGGCGCCGCTCGCGGAGCAAGCTGCGCAATACGACAAAATAATGACCGCCGATCGGCCAAAAAAGCCATGAAAAACAAGTCGCTAAGGAGGTAACAATCGGAAACAGGACTTGCTTTGCCGCGACGCAGCATTGTCCCTAAATGGTACGTGGGGCGAGAAGGCGGTCAACGAACCGTCCGCTGGTAGTAAGGGTTTCAAGTGTCGGCTTCGGCATATTTTCAGCATACGGTCGCCGGACCGGTGATTTTCGCGGGCGTGGGCCTCCACACCGGCTCGCACGTGCGCGTCGCCGTGCGCCCGGCCGCGATCGACGCCGGGATCGTCTTCGTGCGCACCGACGTGCACGACCGCGACAACCGCGTGCCGGTCTCGCCCGAGGCCGTCTGCCAGACCCAGCTGGGCACCGTCATCAACAACGCCGCCGACGTGCGCGTCTCGACCATCGAGCACCTGATGGCCGCCCTGGCCGCCCTGGCCATCGACAACTGCGTGGTCGAGCTGGACGGTCCCGAGGTTCCGATCATGGACGGCTCGTCCGAGCCCTTCGTGCAGATCCTCGACCGCGCCGGCCGCCGCAAGCAGGAAGCCGCGCGCCGCTACATCGAGATCCTCGACACCGTCACGGTCGAGGACGGCGACAAGACCGCCAGCCTGTCGCCCAGCGACCGCTTCGAGGTGGCCTTCGAGATCGCCTTCGCCAGCAAGGCCATCGGCCGCCAGCGCGTCGACCTGGCCATCGACGAAGAATCGTTCCGCGCCGAACTGGCCGACTGTCGCACCTTCGGCTTCGTCCGCGACGTCGAGGCCCTGCGCGCCATCGGCCTGGCCCGCGGCGGCACGATGGAGAACGCCGTCGTCATCGACGGCGACCGCGTGCTGAACCCCGAGGGCCTGCGCCGTCCCGACGAGTTCGTGCGCCACAAGGCGCTGGACGCGGTGGGCGACCTCTATGTGCTGGGCGCGCCGATCATCGGCCGCTTCGAAGGCGTGCTGGCGGGCCACGGCCTGAACAACGCCATCGTCCGGGCCCTGATCGCCAACCCGGCCGCCTGGCGCGTGCGCGCGCATTCGGTGGAATTGGCGCAGGCCGTCTGACAAACTGATACGAACGCGTCGGCCTTCGACCTGATTTGGTCAAAAAGCCGATGTCTGTAGCGTTTGGACGGATTCCCGGGGGGATGCGTCTTTGGGCGTACCCTGGTCACGGCTCGGCTTCCATTTGCGCCCGCATCGGCGTGGTGTAGAAGCCTTGCACGGCGCAGGGGCGCACGTTTGCTTCGAGGGTGAAAAGTCGGTGCTTCGTAATTTCTCGGGACGCAAGGCCGTCATGGTCGCGACCGCCGTGCTGGTCGCCCTGTCGGTCTCCGCTTGCGCGGGCAAGCGCAAGAAGCCGACCCTGGCCTATGAAGAGCGCCCGGTGGAGCTGCTCTATTCGACCGGCGCCAACCGCCTGGACCGCGGCAACTGGAACGAGGCCGTGGACTACTTCCGCGAGGTCGAGCGCCAGCACCCCTATTCGGAATGGTCGCGCCGCTCGATCCTGATGACCGGCTACGCCCACTACATGGGCAACCAGTACAGCGAGGCGATCTCGGACGCCGACCGATTCATCGGCCTGTATCCGGGCAACCCGTCGGCCTCGTACGCCTACTATCTGAAGGCCGTCTGCTACTTCGAGCAGATCGTCGACGTGAACCGCGACCAGGCCGCCACCGAGCAGGCCATGGCGGCGCTGCGCGACGTGGTCCAGCGCTATCCTAACTCGGAATACGCCCAGGACGCCCGCCTGAAGATCGACATGGTCAGCGACCAGCTGGCCGGCAAGGAAATGACGATCGGCCGCTACTACCTGAAGAACGGCCAGACCCTGGCCGCCATCGGCCGGTTCCGGACCGTCRTCGACCGCCACCAGACCACCTCGCACACGCCCGAAGCCCTCTACCGTMTGGTCGAGAGCTACCTGACCCTGGGCCTGCTGGACGAGGCCAAGCGCAACGGCGCGGTGCTGGGCTACAACTTCCCGGGCGATCCCTGGTACGCCGAGGCCTACAAGCTGCTGACCGCCAACAACCTCAAGCCGGCCGTCGAGCCGCTGAAGGCAGGCAACAAGAAGAACATGCTGGATCGCCTGATCCACGACAAGGACACCACCCTGGCCCCGCCGGCCGCCGCCGCGCCCGTCGCGGCCGCGCCGCCGGCGGACGGAACCGCTCCGGCGGCCGACGCCAAGCCGGCCACGCCCGCCACGCCGCCCGCCAAGCCCAAGAAGGGCGGGATCATGGGCGTCCTGGGGATGTAGAGTTCAAGCGGGCCGGTCCTCAAGGATCGGCCCGTTTTCCGTTCCGGGACGGCCCTCGCGACCGGTGAGAACGTCCCCAAAGGGCGCTCCGCGCCCGCGAGAACGTCCCAAGAACAAGCCCTCTATGAAAAACCCTGATTCCCGGCGATCCTGGCGACCATGCTGATCGGCCTTTCCATCCGCGACGTCGTGCTCATCGAAAGCCTGGACCTGGCCATCGGTCCGGGCTTGACCGCGCTCACCGGCGAGACCGGGGCGGGCAAGTCGATCATCCTGGACGCCCTGGGCTTGGCCACGGGCGCGCGGGCCGACGCCGGACTCGTCCGACGGGGGGCCGCGGGCCACGCCAGCGCCACGGCCATCTTCGCCCTGCCGGCCGACCACGCCGCCTTCGCCTATCTGGACGACAAGGGCCTGGACTACGCCCGCGACGAGGACCTGGTCCTGCGCCGCCAGCTGTCGCCCGACGGCCGCTCGCGCGCCTTCGTCAACGACCAGGCCACCAGCGTCGGCGTGCTCAAGGACCTGGGCGCGCTGCTGCTGGAGGTGCACGGCCAGCACGAGACCGTCGGCCTGCTGGACGTGCGCACCCATCGCACCCTGCTGGACGCCTTCGGGGCGGTCGGCGTCGGGGCCGTCGCCTCGGCCTGGAGCGGCTGGCGCGCCGCCCGCGAGAAGGCCGCCGCCCTGCGCGACTTGGCCGATCGCGCCGCCGTCGAGACCGAGGAACTGACGCTTCGCCTGTCCGAGCTGGACCGCCTGGACCCGCGCGAGGGCGAGGAGACGCAGCTGGCCGAGGAGCGGGCCCTGCTGGGCTCGGCCGAGAAGGCCCTGGCCGACATCGCCGCCGCGTCCGAGACCCTGGGCGGCGACAACCTCTCGGGCAAGCTGGCCAGCGCCTTCCGCGCCCTGGAACGGGCCCGCGACCGCGCCATCCAGGCCGGCGCCCCCGCCGACGGTCCGGCCGTCAGCCGCCTGGCCGCCGCCTGCGAGGCGGTCGACCGCGCCCTGGTCGAGGCCCAGGAGGCCGTCGCCGCCATCGACGCCGCCGCCGAGAGCTTCGAATTCGAGCCCGACCGCCTGGAGAAGGCCGAGGAGCGGCTGTTCGCCCTGCGCGGCATGGCCCGCAAGCTGAATGTCGCCGTCGAGCTGTTGCCCGACAAGCGCGCCGAGTTCGCCGCCAAGCTGCAGGCCATCGAGACCTCGGGCGAGGCCCTGCTGGGGGCCGAGCGCGAGGCGGCTGACGCCCGCGACGCCTATCTCTACGCCGCCCAGGCCCTGTCGGCCGAGCGCCGCGCCGCCGGCGACCGCTTGGCCGCCGCCGTCGAGGCCGAGCTGGCGCCGCTGAAGCTGGAGAAGGCCCGGTTCCGCGTCGCCGTCGAGCCGCTGGACGAGGACCGCGCCGGCCCCACCGGCGCCGACCGCGTGGCCTTCGAGATCTCGACCAATCCCGGCGCGCCGTTCGGCCCGATGGAGGCCATCGCCTCGGGCGGCGAACTGGCCCGCTTCGCCCTCGCGCTCAAGGCCGCCCTGGCGGGCCGCGAGGGGCCCCAGCCGCTGATGATCTTCGACGAGGTGGACCAGGGCGTCGGCGGCGCCGTGGCCGACGCGGTGGGCCTGCGCCTCAAGCGCCTGGCCGCCAACGCCCAGGTGCTGGTCGTCACCCACTCGGCTCAGGTCGCCGCCCGGGCCGACGCCCACTGGCGGATCGCCAAATCCGGCGACGACACCTCGACCCGCACGCGGGTGGAGCCGCTGTCGCCGGCCCAGCGCCAGGAAGAGATCGCGCGGATGCTGTCGGGGGCCGAGGTCACCGAGGCGGCCCGGGCGGCGGCCAAGGCGCTGATTGGGTAATTTTCTATCCGCTCATCCCGGCGAATGCCGGGACCCAGATGGAATGGCGCTGAGCTGACCTCCAAGAGCGCTGAGCTTTTCCAATCAGACCCAAAGCTAAGGGATCTGGGTCCCGGCATTCGCCGGGATGAGCGGACGATTGGGAGCGCGCGACCACCCCTTCACCCACACCTGCAGCGGCGCGTCGACGAAGCGCTCGAACAGCCAGGCGGCGATCACGCAGGCGGGCAGGGCCATGGCCCAGGCGGCCCACAGCAGCGGTCCTTGAACGCCCAGCTTGCCCTCGACGGCGCGCAGCAGGCCGAACCAGACCACGGCGACCAGCTGGTTGGTTAGGAACAGGGCGAACGACAGGCGGCCCGCCAGGCCGGCCCAGCCCCACCCCTTGGCGCCCGAGGCACCGGCGGCCCAGATCAGCAGGCCCAGCAGGGCCAGGCTGGCGTGGTCGAACCGGCCGACGACCTGCAGGGCCACCACGCCGACGCCGGCGGCGAGCGCCAGGGCGTCAGCGAGACGCGGCGCGACCGTCGTCGGCATCCGGGCGATCAGCATGCCCAGCACGAACAGCGGGATTCCTCGGACGAGGCCGAAGCGCAGCGGCAACTGGTGGGCGGGGATGCCCGTCACGGCCTTGGCGGCGTGGTCGACGATGAGGAACAGGGCGACGCCGACGGCCAGGGTGGTCCAGGGCGAACGGACCTTGGCGGTCGCGCGCCAGGCCATCGGGAAGCCGGCGTAGCAGACGATCAGGGCCGACAGGGTCCAGGTCGGCATGTTCCATCCCGACGGGCCGGGCACGAACCAGGCCTGCATCAGGAAGACCTGCGGCAGCAGCTGGTCCCATTGGAACCACTGCGGGTTCTGCGGGGCCAGGCCGATCGCGCCGGTGGCCAGGACGAAGACGACGAACAGCGCCAGCATGACCAGGTGGGCGGGCCAGATGCGCAGCAGCCGGCGCTTGAGGAACTCGCCGGTGGAGACGCCCTGGCTCAGGACGCGGGGCCCGTAGGTCTTGGCCAGGACATAGCCCGACAGCATCAGGAAGAAGTCGGTGGCCAGATAGCCGCGCCCGAAGGCCGGATGGATCGCGAACAGCGACACCGGCGCCCGCTCGGCCACATGATAGAGCACGATGAACAGCGCCGCCACGAACCGCAGCAGGTCCAGGGCGCCGCCGCGCGACAGGCCGTTCTGGGACATCGTGGCGGTTTGGGACATGCGGCGGCTCCTTTCCCGCGAGGGAGCAAGGGCCGGGCCAGGATGGGCGGGGACACGTCCACAAACACCCTCTCTCTTTGAGAGAGGGAGGGACCCGCCGCGAAGCGGTGGGAGGGTGAGTGGTTACAGTCTTCCAGGACGGAGTTCGGACGAAGACGGTTCTGCGTCGGCGGCTGCGCCGAGGGTGGAAGTCTGGACCCTTTGGCTCAACGGCTCTGGATTTGCCGGCCGGCGGTGAAACCACTCACCCTCCCACCGCCTGCGGCGGCGGGCCCCTCCCTCTCTCAAAGAGAGAGGGGTTTGGAGTGCGTGTCCCCGTCACTGCGGCGGACAAGCCGCTGATATCGCGGCCCTAAATCTTTATTCCCCGCAGGGTTTCCGACCTGACGGATAATGGCTCCACCTCGACGCGGGAAAGGGCGCATGGCCAGCGACCGATGCGGCGACGGGGGGCGATCGAGCGGGAAGCTCTGTCGGCGGGCCTTCGAGGTCCACCTCATGTCTCTGGTGCCGGTCGGGCGTGGTCCACAGATACGACGTGATGTGAGGGTCGATCGAGCAGCAGGCGGGCTGTGACAGGCTCGCGGTCCGGGACTGGAGATCGTTGATCCAGCCCGCCCGTCGGAGGCTTCAAGGCGGCGAGGTCCGAACAGGGCTCAGCGCCGCCGCGCTTCCGGATAACGACCGCGCGGAGCGATCGGGCTTCGTCGAAACGGTATTCTTTTTCAAAC
>NZ_JBFTKU010000038.1:0-26317 GCF_056665975.1 Caulobacter sp. 05T431
GATCAGTCGGAGTCGCCGACGGCCCCTTCCGGGCGACTTTGATCCTGCCCGCCCGAGGGGGAACGTCGACCGGGATGAAACAGGCCCTCAGTCGCCGTCCCTTGAGAAGAACGGTTCCGCGGAGCGGTCGAGCCAAGCCGAAACGCAAACACAAACCTCACGGTCTCCGGGCGAAGCCCGGCCGCTCCGCGCCTCCCCAATAAGCTCAGCGGCTTTCCGCGTGAGGACGAGAGGTCATGCCGATGCGCCTGTCAGCCCACCGCCATGTTGTCGATCAGCCGGGTCTTGCCCAGCCAGGCCGCCACCAGGATGCGGCCCGCCGCGTCGCCGATCGGACCCGGGCCCAGGCGCGAGAGATCGCCGGCCTCGCGGATGTCGACATAGTCCACCTGGCGGAAGCCGGCGGCCAGGATCGCGGCCCTTGCGGCGTCCTCGGCCTCGTCGATCCGCCCGCCTTCGGCTACGGCCCTGGCGGCGGCCTTCATGGCGTTGGGCAGGGCCACGGCGGCGGCGCGTTCCTCGGGGCTGAGATAGGCGTTGCGCGAGGACAGGGCCAGGCCGTCCTCGGCCCGGGCGGTGGGCGCGCCGACGATCTCGACCGGGATGTCCAGGTCCTTGACCACGCGCTTGATGACCTGGAGCTGCTGGTAGTCCTTCTCGCCGAAGATGGCGACGTCGGCCTGCGACTGCAGCAGCAGCTTGGTGACCACCGTGGCCACCCCGCCGAAGAACTGCGGCCGCGCCGCGCCCTCCAGCGGCTCGGAGACGCCGGTCAGGTTGACCGTGGTCGAGAAGCCCGGGGCGTACATCTCGTCGACGTTCGGGGCGAACATCAGGTCGCAGCCGACCCCGGCCAGCAGCTCGGCGTCGCGGGCCTCGCCGCGCGGATAGGAGTCGAAGTCCTCGTGCGGGGCGAACTGCTTGGGATTGACGAAGACGCTGGCCACGGTGCGCCGGGCCATCGTCTGGCCCAGCTGGATCAGCGACAGGTGACCCTCGTGCAGCGCCCCCATGGTCGGGACCAGCGCCACGCGCTCGCCGGCCGCTTTCCAGGCGCTGACCTGGGCGCGCAGCTCGGCGACGGTGCGGACGATCTTCGGGGAGGGGGCGGTCACCGCGAACTCCTGTGACGAACAGGCGTTGGCTTATGACGGACCCCGATGCGGGCGTCCACCTGCGACAATGGGTCCACAGGGAAGGGCCCCATGGATTGACGTCGCGACCTCTCAGGGCGTCTCCTGCGTGTTAATCTTTCATTGAGAGTCGCCGAGTCGGGCGAAAAGAAGGAAAGAAGCATGGCCGAAACGCGTGTCATCGTCGTCGGCAACGAGAAGGGCGGGGCGGGCAAGTCCACCATCGCCGTCCACCTGGCCACGGCGCTGCTGTACGGCGGCGCCAAGGTGGCGCTGCTGGACCTCGACCTGCGCCAATGCACCTCGATGCGGTTCTTCGAGAACCGCGACGCCTGGGTGGCCGGCAACAACGTGACCCTGCCCGTGCCGCTGCAGTTCCGGCTCAGCGAGGACGACGTCGCCCTGGCCGCCGCGCCGGAGGCCGAGCAGGTGGCCAAGTTCGAGGCCGCCTTCCTGGCCGCGCGCGAGGCCGCCGACTTCGTGCTGATCGACACCCCCGGCGGCGACACCCAGATCTCGCGCATGGCCCACGGCCTGGCCGATCTGATCGTCACGCCGATGAACGACAGCTTCGTCGACTTCGACATGCTGGGCCACGTCGACCCGGTGACCATGGAGCTGCAGAAGCCCAGCCTGTACTCGCTGACCGTCTGGGAGGCCCGCAAGGCCCGCGCCCTGTCGGGCCAGCGCCAGGCCCTGGACTGGGTGGTGCTGCGCAACCGCCTGGCCACCACCGAGGCCCGCAACCGCAAGCGCGTCGAGGACCGCCTGACGGCCCTGTCCAAGCGCGTCGGCTTCCGCATGGGCCCCGGCCTGCGCGACCGGGTGATCTATCGCGAGCTGTTCCCGTTCGGCCTGACCATCGCCGACCTGTCGCCCCAGGTGCGCCCCGTGCCGGTGTCGCTGCAGCACCTGGCCGCGCGCCAGGAACTGCGGGCGCTGATGCATTCCCTTGGCCTTTCGGCCTATTCCGGGGAAACTCTGCTCGCGGCCCAATAGTCTCGGGCTGCGTCGGGGACTGACGCTTCATGTTCTACCTGCTGCTGGGCGGCGCGATCCTGTTGTTCGTCCTGTCGGGACGCGCCACGCGCGCCCTGAAGGGCGACGGCTGGCGCATCGGCGCCGGGATCACGGCGCTGCTGGCCTTCGCCGGCGGGGCCTATGCCGGCGTGCGCAGCGAGTGGCCGGTCTGCATCGTGCTGGTGGTGATCGGCGCCTGGAGCGCCACGACCGCGCGCCAGCGGCCGACGGTCCAGAAGGCCAGGCGGGAGGAGGGCGGTCCCAGCCTGACCGAAGCCCGCGCCATCCTCGGCGTCGGGCCCGAGGCCACCAAGGCCGAGATCCAGGCGGCCTATGCGCGCCTGATCCGCATGGCCCATCCCGACAAGGGCGGCACGGCGGGCCTGGCCGCGCAGCTCAACGCCGCGCGGGACCGGTTGCTGGACGGGAAGTAGATAAGGCCTAGCTCGGCGACAGGACCATGCAGGGCTGGCGCTTGGCGGTGATCGCCTGGCAGGCGCCGCGGGCGGCCTCGGCGGTCAGGCCCTGGAACTGGGCCCGGAAGGTGCCGCCGGCCGCGCCCTCGACCGCGCCCTCGGCGTCGGACACGAACTTGGCGAAGCGCGCGCGGACCAGGGCCAGTTGCTCGTTGGCCAGGCTCTTGGACTTGAACGCCCCGACCTGCACGGCCCATTCGCCCTTGGGCTTCTTCGACGGCTTGGCGCCCTTCACCGGCGCCTGGGCGGCCTTCATCGTCGGCGCGACGGCCATGGGAGCGGGGCGCTTGGGATTGTCGGTCAGCACGATCTTCAGGCCGGCCTGGTCGCCGTCGCCTTCCTCGGTGGAGGGACGCATGATCGGGCCGGTCGGCTCGTCCTCGTAGAGGTTGGCGGCGATCGTCGTGCGCTCGCCGTGCGAGCGGCGCTTGAGCACGTCGAAGCCGGTGGTCAGCAGGTCTTCCATGTTGTTGTCGCGCCAGGCGGTCGACGACCCGCCCAGGACCACAGCGATCAGGCGGCGGCCGTCGCGCACGGCCGAGCCGGCGAGGTTGTAACCGGAAGCGTTAGTGTAGCCGGTCTTCAGTCCGTCGAAGCCGGGCATGTTGGTCAGCAGGCGGTTGTGGCCGGCGATGTAACGGCCGCGGAACTCGAAGCCCTTGATGCTGAAATAGGAATAGTACTGCGGGAAGTCGCGCATGGTGGCGCGCGACAGGATGGCCAGGTCGCGGGCCGTCGAGATCTGGCGGCTGTCGGGCAGGCCCGAGGCGTTAACGAAGCGGCTGTTGCGCATGCCCAGTTCCTGACCGCGCAGGGTCATCAGGGCGGCGAACCGCGATTCGCTGCCGCCCAGCTTCTCGGCCATGGCCACGGCGATGTCGTTGGCTGACTTCACGGTCATGGCGCGGATGGCTTCGTCGACGCTGACGCTGTCGCCGACCGGCAGGCCCAGCTTGGTGGGCGCCTGGGCGGCGGCGTGGGACGTGATCGGCACGCGGTCGGTCAGCTTAAGGCGGCCTTCGCTGAGCGCCTCGAAGGTGAGGTACAGCGTCATGATCTTGGTGACCGAGGCCGGATAGCGCGGGCTGTCGGCCCGCTTGTCGTAGAGCATCTCGCCGGAATTGGYGTCGATGACGATCGCGGCGTACTTCGGCTCCGCGGCGTTCATCTGCAGATAGGGGATCTGGGCGGACGCCTGGGTCGGCGCGATCAGGGCGCAGACCATGGCGCCGACGATACCCAGGGCGGCGAGAGCGGAGCGGACGGAAGTAAGCTTGGCGAACATGGGAATGCGTCCGTCATTTGAACTGAGCGGTTCCGCACCGCCACACGCGTGACCTTAGCATGCGCGCCGCCGCCTTTCTCTAAGGTAAACAACTGGTGAGCGATTTCGCCGCAGAGCTGGATTATTTCAAGGCGTTGCGGCGAAGCTTCGGTCAGACTTCGGCATGGCGAACAGGCGTTTCCGCTAGGTTATGGTGCGCTGCACAAAATTCTTGACTGCTGCACTGCAACATGAGACACCGTCGTTGTCCCAACGCATGGTTCGGTCCCCTTGTCCGCCGCCATGCCCCGCAACTCGCCAGGAGCCTCCCCATGGCCGCCGCTGAAACCCTGAAGAACACCGTCGAGCAATTCAGCACCGCCTCGAACCAAGCGTTCAAGGACGGCGTCGAGAAGTCGCTGGCCGCTCTGGCCGAAGCCAACACCCATTCGAAGAAGAACCTGGAAGCGCTGGTCGCCTCGGTGACCGCCGCCACCAAGGGCGCTGAAGCCCTGGGCGCCCAGACCTTCGCCTACTCGAAGAAGGCCGCCGAGGACCAAGTCGCCGCCGCCAAGTCGCTGGCCGCCGCCAAGAGCGTGCAGGAAGCCGTCGAGCTGCAGACCGCCTGGGCCAAGTCGGCCCTGGAAGCCTACATCGCCCAGGTCAGCAAGGCCTCGGAGATCGTCTCGGCCTCGATCAAGGACTCGGTCAAGCCGCTGAACGAACGCGTCTCGGCCACGGTCGAAAAGCTGCAAGCCGCCCGCTAAGGCGACAGGCTCCTCACCGAGCCAACGGATTGAAGGCCTGAGCCGGCAACGGTTCAGGCCTTTTTTCTTGTCCTGTCATCCCGCCGCGCTAAGCATGCGTCCAAGTCATTGGAGTGTGTGATGTCGAAGGTCGAACAGCGTCTGGCGGAACTCGGGATCGTGCTGCCGCAACCGGTCGCGCCGGTCGCCAACTATGTGCCCTTCGTCGCGACGGGGAACCTGATCCACATCTCGGGCCAGGTCTCGATCGACGCCAACGGCGGCCTCAAGGGCACGGTCGGGACGGATGTCGACCTGGAGACCGCCCAGCAGGGCGCGCGGCTTTGCGGCATCAACCTGCTGGCCCAGATGAAGGCCGCCGTCGGCGACCTCGACCGGGTCAAGCGGGTGGTCAAGCTGGGCGGCTTCGTCCAGGTCAGCCAGGACTTCACCGACATCCCCAAGGTCATCAACGGCTGTTCGGACCTGATGGTCGAGGTGTTCGGCGACGCCGGCCGCCACGCCCGTTCGGCGGTGGGCGTCTACAAGCTGCCGCTGGGCTTCTCGGTCGAGGTCGACGCCGTGGTCGAGGTGGCCTGATGCGCGCGCGGCCCCGGCCCGGAACCGAGGTGTTCGGCGAGGCGTGGGAGCGCCTGTTCGAACCCGCGGTCGCCCACCGGGGACTGTGGTCGCCGGGCGGCGCGCCCGAGAACTCCCTGGCCGCCTTCCAGGCGGCCTGCGCTGGCGGCTACGCGATCGAGCTGGACGTCCAGCTGACGGCCGACAACCACGTGGTCGTCTTCCACGACGACCATCTGGAACGACTGACGGGCGTTGAAGGCAAGCTGCGCGACCATACGGCCGCCGAGCTCCAGCAATTGACGCTGTCGGGCACGGACGAGACCATCCCGACCCTGGCCGACGCCCTGACCCTGATCGGCCACCGGGCCATGGTCTATATCGAGCTGAAGACCCCGTTCGGCGAAGTGGGCGAGCTGGAGAAGCAGGTCAGCGAGATCCTGCTGGACCACAACGGCCCGACCGCCGTGATCGGCTTCAACCCATATTCCCACGCCTGGTTCGCCGAGCATCAGCCGCAGATCCTGCGCGGCCTGGACAGCTACAACTGGGACGACGAGGGCGCGCGCCGTCTGTCGCCGGAGATCCGCAAGTCGCTGGCGGCGTTGGAGCACGTCGAGATCGCCCGGCCGGACTTCCTGGCCCTGGGGCTGGACATGCTGCCCAGCGCCCGGGCCGACCTCTATCGCGCCAAGGGCATGCCGGTGATCGCCTGGACGGTGCGCTCGGCCGAACAGTGGGAAAGCGTCCGCGACCATTGCGACAACCTGATCTTCGAGGGCTTCGCCGCGTGACAGCCGTCAAGGCGGAGGTGCGCGTCCACCGCCGCATCGCCGAGATCGGCCGCGACGCCTGGGACGCCTGCGCGGCTCCGCACGGCGATCCCTTCGTCAGCTACGACTTCCTCGACGCCCTGGAGGAGAGCGGCTGCGCGGTCGAGCGCACCGGCTGGGCGCCGCATCACCTGTCGGTCCAGGACGAGGACGGCGGCGTGGCGGCGGTCATGCCGCTGTACCTGAAGTCCCACAGCCAGGGCGAATATGTCTTCGACCACAGCTGGGCCGACGCCTACGAGCGGGCCGGCGGGCGCTACTATCCCAAGCTCCAATGCTCGGCCCCGTTCTCGCCGGTCACCGGGCCGCGGCTGATCGTGCGGCCCGACATCGATGTCGACGACGGCCGCTCGGCCCTGCTGGGCGGGGCCCTGACCCTCTGCGACCGGCTGAAGGCCTCGTCGCTGCACGTGACCTTCCCGACGGCCGACGAGTGGGGCTGGATGGGCGAGCGGGGGATGCTGCGTCGCCAGGACCAGCAATACCACTGGTTCAACCACGGCTACGCCAGCTTCGACGACTTCCTGGCCGCCCTGTCGTCCAATCGCCGCAAGACCATCCGCCGCGAGCGCCGCGACGCCCAGGCCGGGCTCGAGATCGTGGCCCTGACCGGCGACCAGCTGACCGAGGACCACTGGGACGCCTTCTTCGGCTTCTACATGGACACCGGCGGCCGCAAGTGGGGGCGGCCCTATCTGAACCGGGCCTTCTATTCGCTGCTGGGCGAGCGGATGGCCGACAAGGTGCTGCTGATCCTGGCGCGCCGGCCGGGCGGCCCCTGGATCGCCGGGGCGCTGAACCTGATCGGCGCCGACTGCCTGTACGGCCGCCACTGGGGCTGCACCGAGGACGTGCCGTTCCTGCATTTCGAGCTCTGCTACTACCAGGCCATCGAACACGGCATCCGTCTGGGCCTGCCGCGGGTCGAAGCCGGGGCCCAGGGGCAGCACAAGATCGCCCGCGGCTACCTGCCCAGCCCGGTCTATTCCGCCCACTGGATCGCCGATCCCGCCCTGCGCGAGCCGGTCGCCCGCTATCTGGAGCGCGAACGCGAGGCGGTGGACGCCGAGATCGCCATGCTGACCGACGAGTTCTCGCCGTTCCGCCACGAAGGCTAGGTCAGCTCCACCTCGCCGACCTTGTCCTGGTAGTCCTTCTTGGGATCGCTTCCCAGCATCATGCGGACGCCGGCGAGCAGGCTGTGCTCGTTGAGCCAGATCTGGGCGTGGCCGGGATCGAAGCGCAGCAGCCGCAGCTTGGGATCGTCCTTGCCCTCGAACCAGGCGGCGACGAACGGGTTCCAGAGGCGTTCGACGGTGGTGTGATCGGTGTCGACTTTAAGGTGGCCGTCCACGGTGGCGAACAGGTCGTGGCCCTTGGAGGCGAAATGGAGCTGCGCCTCGCGGCCCTGGCCGGTCGCGACCAGCAGGTCGTTGTCGGCCGACGTGAAGATCCACAGCGGCCCGCTGTGATCGCCTTCGAACAGGGCGGTCATCGGCTGGGCTCGGCCGTTGTMGAAGTCGGGCAGGCCCAGCATGACGGTACGGTCGGACTTCAACGCCTTCCAGAACTTGGCGGCGAGATCGGCTTCCTTGGACATGGACGTTCCTCCGTTCGCGACCTGAACGGCGCGGATCGCCCGATGTTCCGGTCAGGAGGCCTCCCAGGCCGCCTTCAGCAGGGCGCGGACCTCGTTGTCCACCTCGGCCGGCGAGGTGAGCGGCAGTTTGGCCTTCAGTCGTTCGGACCAGCCCTCGTTCTTCGGGGGCAGCAGGCGAGGGGAGGCGTCGGGCGCGACCGCCAGGCCCAGCACCGCCCTGCCGCCCTTGACCGGCTTGGCGGCGGCGAACTGGAACGCGCGGGACCAGGCGGTGAAGGCCTTGCGCTGGCCGGTGACCAGGTCCGGCAGGTCGGCGACGGCCGCCTCCAGCGCCTGCAGGATCGCCAGGGACGCGGGATCGGCCCACAGCGTCGCGCGCAGGGCGGCGGGATCGTCCCAACTGGGATCGGCCGAGGGGAAGGCCTCGGCCAGGATGAAGGCGGCGTGGTTCACGCCCAGGCCGTGGTGCTCCTTCAGCCAGACCTGGCGGGCGCGCGGCTTGGTCTCGGGGCAGGTCCTGGCGACGGCCACCCACTCGGCCAGGGTCTTGCCGGTGTTGCGCTCGATCCCCTCGCGGACCGAAGCGAACCACTTCTTCTGACGTTCGGTCAGGTGCTCGGTCATGCGGGAAGGGCTCCGAAATGATCGACCAGTTCAGCCAGCAGCCGGTCGCGGCCGCGGGCGGGACGGTCCAGGTGGACGAAGTGGGTGGCGCCGGCCAGGGTCACGGTCTTGACCGAAGGCGAGCGGTCCGCGTCGGCGGCGAAGGCGTCGAGATCGGCCTGGCGGCTCCAGAAGTCGTGCTCCGAGCGCACCAACAGCGTCGCGGCGGTGATCGAGCCCGCGTCGTACAGCCGCCGCCCGCAGGCCTGATGGAAGCTGTCCTCCAGCGCCCCGAGCGGGGCGCGGAACCTGGGCGGGTCGTGCCGGCCGCTGTCGGGATCGCCGGCCAACACGGCCGCCGCCAGGGCCTGGGCGATGACGGGGTCGCGCCAGGCGTCCTTGTCGTCGACCGGGATGTTGCGCTCCCAGACCCCGATCAGCGACGCGGCCGGATAGAGGGCGTAGCCGCCGGTCGCCGGATCGAAGCGGCGGGGCTGGCCGGGCTGGGCGAAGGCCGAGCCCGGACCCAGCATGGCGTGGACGTCCGAGCCGCCGTAGAGGGCGTTTATCGTCGCCAAGCCGGAAACCGTCTCAGGCCGCAGCGAGGCGTAGAAGCCGGCCCACATCCCGCCGGTGGCCCAGCCGATCAGGCCGACCTGCGCGCTTCCGGTTCTCCGGGTGGCCAGTTTGCGGACGGCGTCGAGGTCGCGGACCACTTCGAAGGCGCGGGACAGGGGGCGGCTCTGCTCCGGCGGACGATCCATGGCGGCGGGACGTTGCGAGCCGCCGTAACCTCGGGCGTCCATCACATAGACCCGGCGGTTCAGGCGCAAAGCCAGGTCGCCGGCCAGCGAGCCGCCCTCGACCGGCAGGTCGAACGAGGCCGCGCCCGCCGCGCGGGCCCCGTGCACCAGGATCAGCGGCGCGCCCAGGGGCGCGTTCAGCGGCGCGGCGGGCCGGACCTCGCGCACATGCAGCCGGACGCCGTCGTCGGCGACGGTGGAAAGCGCCTCGCGACGGAGGCCTTCGGGCGCGGCCAGGGCCGGGCCGGCGGCGGCCAGGGCGACGCCGGCCGCCAGCATGTCCCGCCGGGTCGGGCTCGTGGTCATTTGCGCGCCCCTCCCGGTTTGCTAGGTACGGGTCCGATCATGCTGGAGACGATCATGAGCCTTCACGGAAGCTACGACGCCGACAACATCTTCGCCAAGATCATCCGCGGCGAGGTCCCGGCCGTGAAGGTGTACGAGGACGAGCAGGTCCTGGCGTTCATGGACGTTTTCCCACAGTCGCGCGGCCACGTGCTGGTGATCTCCAAGACCAGCCAGGCGCGCAACCTGCTGGAGGCCGAGGCCAAGACCCTGGGCCGGCTGATCGGCGCGGTGCAGAAGGTGACCCAGGCGGTGACCACGGCCCTGAAGCCCGACGGCGTGGTGGTGACCCAGTTCAACGGCGCCCCGGCCGGCCAGACGATCTTCCATCTGCACTTCCACGTCATCCCCCGCTACGAGGGCGAGGCGCTGGGACGGCACGGCGAGGGCATGGCCGACACGGACGAGCTGAAGGCCCTGGCGGCGAAGATCTCGGCGGCGCTCTAAGCTGAACCTTTGGCCAAGCTGTGCATTACCGGTGGTAGCGGTAGCTGGGGGCGGCCAGTCCATGTTGGAGTTCGACGATGCGCCGAGAGGCTTGGCGCGTCTGATCTATGCCAGCCGGTCGCTGAGCGCCGGGGCCGGCTTTTCCGATGACGTGCGGGCGATCCTGCTCAAGTCGATCCACAACAATCGCATGGGCGCCGTCACCGGCTTCCTGGTGATCGGCGAAGGGCGCTTCCTGCAGGTGCTGGAAGGACCCGTCGCCGAGGTCGAGGCGACGTTCGAGCGCATCCGCCGGGACGGACGTCACGCCGATCTGGTCGTCATCGCCCAGGGACCGGCCGATCGCCGGATGTTTCGCGACTGGAACATGGCCCATCATCAGATCGACGCGGCCGACCAGATCCTGCTGGCGACGGCCGGTCTTTCCGAGTTCAGACCTGAGGCGCTGGACGAGGCCGGGGCGCTGCGCATCCTGACCGCTATGGGCGGCCGTCACCTGCGATAGGGCTCGGCTCGCAAGCCCGGCTTGCGGTCAAGCTTGGCCGCGCCTTAGATGCTCGCGGGGGAATCGCGTGCGTCTTCATCCGGTGACATGGCTGATCGTCCTGGCCGCGGGCTTGAGCCTGTCGGCGGACCTGATCCTGTGGGCGTGGGTCGCGCGATCCACGCTGGATTCGTTGTCGACGATCGACGGGCCCGCCTTGTCGGCGGTGTCCTGGTTGCGGGTCCTGGGGCCCATGGTGGCCTGGCGGATCAAGATCAGCGCCGGGACCCTGGAAATGCTCGGCGCGGCCGTCCTGGTCGAGGGGCTGTCGCGCATCCACCGGCGCCTTCGGGCGCGCAACGCCGTCCAGTTCGAAGGGGGAGCCCATGGCCCTAGATGATCCCGCGCCGGCCGAGCGCATCGGCGTGCTGCTGGGACGGCTGCATCCGATCACCCGGCTGATCATCGCCGCCGGCGTGCTGCACCTGTGCGGCGACCTGCTGTCGGGCGCCGTGAACCTGCTCCAGTATCGCGACATGGTCCTGACGGGCAGCGAGGCGTCCCTGGCCCGGGTGCTGGCCGACATCGCCCACGGCGTCGCCTACGGGCTTTCGTTCTTCGGCACCGCCGCGACTGTCGAGTTCCTGGTCCGCATCTGGGGCGAGGTGAAGGCGATGCGCGGGCAGGGCGACAAGGCCGGCTGAGGTCGAGCTTTAGTGCCCCAGCTTGATGATCGCGGTGGCCAAGCCGACGATCGCGGCCACGCCGCCTAGGAAGGTCAGGCTCTGGGACCGAAGCTTGTCGTTCAGTTCGACGAGGATCTGGGTCTTGGTGATGGCCAGGTCCGCCTTGAGCGCCTGGATGTCCATCTTGTCGCATGGGCGAGTTCGGTGAGGTCGGCCTTGGTCGCCATGTCGGCGATGTCAGCTTTTGTCGCCAGACCAGCAAGGTCGGCTTTTGTAGCCATGTCGGCGATGTCGGCTTTCGTCGCMATGTCGGCGATGTCGACCTTTGTGGCCATGTCGGCCATGTCGGCTTTCGTCGCCAGCCCGCTGATATCCGGGAACTGCGCGGTCGACTGCACCAGTTCGACGATCGCCTCGGCCGCGCGCTCTTCCAGCCCCGCGTCGCGGAGGCGTTTGGTGGCGCCGAGGGTGTCGAAGGCGACGGTCATGCGATCAACCTAATCGCGTGTTCTCGTTTTGTCCAATCGTTTTCCGCGACCGGTCGCCCAATAGCAAAGAGGCCCGGATCGCTCCGGGCCTCTCGCTATCCTACTCGGTGAGAGCCGGTTCGGCCTCGTCTTCCTTGGTCGCCTTGCCGGGCTTTTCCGGGTTGGGCTCGATCTCGAAGCCGATCTTGCCGTTCTCCAGCACCACCTTGACGTGGCCGCCGCGGACCAGGCGTCCGAACAGGATGTCGTCGGCCAGCGGCTTCTTGATGTGCTCCTGGATGACCCGCGCCAGGGGGCGGGCGCCGTAGAGCTCGTCGAAGCCGTTCTTGGCCAGCCAGTCGGCCGCGTCGTCGCTGAGCGAGATCGTGACGTTCCGGTCGGCCAGCTGGACTTCCATCTGCAGGACGAACTTCTGCACGACCTGGCGGATGATCTCCGGCGTCAGCGGCTTGAAGGCCACCACCGCGTCGAGGCGGTTGCGGAACTCCGGCGTGAACAGGCGCTTGAGCGCGGCCTCTTCTTCGCCCTGCACCTTGTCGCGGCCGAAGCCGATCGACTGGCGCTGGGCGTCCGAAGCCCCGGCGTTGGTGGTCATGATCAGGATGACGTTCCTGAAGTCGACCTTCTTGCCGTTGCTGTCGGTCAGCACCCCGTGGTCCATGACCTGGAGCAGGATGTTGTAGACGTCCGCATGGGCCTTCTCGATTTCGTCCAGCAGCACCACGGCGTGCGGGTGCTGGTCGACGGCGTCAGTCAGCTGGCCGCCCTGGTCGTAGCCGACATAGCCGGGGGGAGCCCCGATCAGGCGGCTGACGGTGTGGCGCTCCATGTATTCCGACATGTCGAACCGGATCATCTCGATCCCGAGGGTCGAGGCCAACTGCTTGGCGGCTTCGGTCTTGCCGACGCCGGTCGGGCCGCTGAACAGGTAGCTGCCGATCGGCTTGTCCGGGTCGCGCAGACCGGCCCGGGCCAGCTTCATGGCCGAGGACAGCTGGGTCAGCGCCTCGTCCTGGCCGAACACGGCGCGCTTCAGGTCCGCTTCCAGCTCGCGCAGGGACTCGGTGTCGGACTTCGAAACCGACTTCGGCGGAATCCGGGCGATCTTGGCCACGACGGCCTCGATCTCCTTGACGCCCAGCACCTTCTTGCGGCGGCCTTCCGGCAGCAGCATCTGGCCCGCGCCCGCCTCGTCGATCACGTCGATCGCCTTGTCGGGCAGCTTGCGGTCGGTGATGTACTTGGCCGACAGCTCAACGGCGACCTTCAGGGCGTCGTTGGTGTACTTCAGCTTGTGGAAGTCCTCGTAGTAGCTCTTCAGCCCCTTGAGGATCTTGATGGTGTCTTCCACCGTCGGCTCGTTGACGTCGATCTTCTGGAAGCGACGGACCAGGGCCCGATCCTTCTCGAAGTGCTGACGGAACTCCTTGTAGGTGGTCGAGCCCATGCACCGCAGGGTGCCCGAGGCCAGGGCCGGCTTCAGCAGGTTCGAGGCGTCCATGGCCCCGCCCGACGTGGCGCCGGCGCCGATCACCGTGTGGATCTCGTCGATGAACAGCACCGCGTTGGGGTGGTTCTCGAGTTCCTTGACCACCTGCTTGACGCGTTCCTCGAAGTCGCCGCGATAGCGGGTGCCGGCCAGCAGCGCGCCCATGTCGAGCGAGTAGATGGTGGCTTCCGCCAGGACTTCGGGGACCTGGTGGGTGATGATCTTGCGGGCCAGGCCCTCGGCGATGGCGGTCTTGCCGACGCCGGGCTCGCCCACGAGCAGCGGGTTGTTCTTGGTCCGACGGCACAGGATCTGGATCGCGCGTTCCACTTCGTTCGCGCGGCCGATCAGCGGGTCGACCTTGCCCTGGCGGGCCTTCTCGTTGAGGTCGACGCAGTAGGCTTCGAGGGCCTCGCCGCCGGTCTTGGCGTTGGGCTTCTCGACGTCTTCCTCGACCGCCGCGCCCTTGGCCGTCTTCGGCTCGGACGCGCCGGCCTTCTTGGCGATGCCGTGGGCGATGAAGTTCACCGCGTCGTAGCGGGTCATGTCCTGCTCTTGCAGGAAGTAGGCGGCGTGGCTCTCGCGTTCGGAGAAGATGGCGACCAGCACGTTGGCGCCGGTCACTTCCTCGCGACCCGAGGACTGGACGTGGATCACCGCGCGCTGGATCACGCGCTGGAAGCCCGCCGTGGGCTTGGCGTCGTCCTCGTCGTCGACGACCAGCGAGGCCAGTTCGACGTCGAGATAGTTCACGAGGCTCTTCTTGAGAGCGTTGAGGTCCACGTCGCAGGCGCGCATGACGCCGGCCGCGTCGTCATCGTCGGTCAGCGACAGCAGCAGGTGTTCAAGCGTGGCGTATTCGTGCTTGCGCTGGTTGGCGTAAGCGACGGCGCGATGCAGGGATTCTTCAAGTGGGCGCGAAAAAGAGGGCAAGGGGGGCTCCTCAATCCTTTTCCATGGTGCACTGCAGGGGGTGCTGATGCCTGCGCGCCGAGTCGATCACTTGCGCGACCTTGGTCTCGGCAACTTCGTAGGTGAAAACGCCGCAAACGCCGACGCCATGCTGATGAACGTGCAGCATGATCCGGGTCGCATCTTCGCGCGACTTGTTGAAGAAACGTTCAAGTACGTAAACGACGAACTCCATGGGAGTATAGTCGTCATTCAAGATCAGTACGCGATAAAGCGAAGGCTTTTGTGTCTTCGGCTTCACTTCCGTGATGACCGAAGAGCCCGCGCCGTTGTTTTGTCCGCCTTGCTTTCGCTCGGCCATTGACCGCTCTCTCCCGGCGGGCCGAACCACCCGCCTTACATGGATTAGATATGGAAACGCGGCAGCATTGGAAGAGGCTGCCGCGTGGCTGCGCCGCTTTAACACAGGGGCGCCGCGCAAAGTGGCTTCTCGCTTGGGATAGCGGCGACACGGGCTAGGGGGCGTCACCGGCGAGGAGCGCAGATGGGGGGCGTTTTGGCGCGGCGCAAGGGGCGGGGAGGGCGACTCAGCAGAGCTCAGTGCGGCGAACACTTGCCCCCTACGGACCGCTTCGCGGTCGTCTTCCCCCATAGGGGGAAGAGGCTGCGTGTTTTCGGGCTCCGCCCCCTATGGGGCGGACAGACGGCGAAGCCGTCAGGTGGGGACAAGTGGGTGAGCTAGCGTCTCACCCCAGCTTCACCAGCATCTTGCCCAGGTTCTCGCCGGTGAACAGCTTGATGAACGCGTCCGGGGCGCGCTCGACGCCGTCCTCGACCGTCTCGTTCCACTTGATCTTGCCCGACGAGATCCAGCCGGACATGTCGGCGATGAACTGCGGCGCCAGGTCGTAGTGGTTGGAGACGATGAAGCCCTCCAGCCGCAGGCTCTTGCCGACGATCTGGGCGACGTTCCATGGGCCGGTCGGTTTGCCGGTCTCGTTGTACTGCGAGATCATCCCGCAAACGGCGAAGCGGGCGAAGGTGCGGGCCGAGTTCAGGGCGGCTTCCAGGTGCACGCCGCCGACGTTCTCGAAATAGACGTCGATCCCCTTGGGCGCGACCTTCTCCAGTTCGGCGACCACGTCGGGCGTGGCCTTGTAGTCGATCACGTGATCGACCCCGATACTCTTGAGGAACGCCACCTTTTCCGGCCCGCCGGCCGAACCGATCACCGTGTGGCCCTTCAGCTTGGCGATCTGGCAGACCACCGAGCCGACCGCGCCCGCGGCGGCCGAGACGAAGACCACGTCGCCCTCCTTCAGCGCGGCGATGCGCAGCAGGCCGACATAGGCGGTGAGGCCCGGCATGCCGGCCACGCCCAGGAAGGTCTGGGGCGGCAGGCCGTGGGTGTCGATCTTGGTGACGGCGCCCATGCCGCCCGCGGCCAGGGCCTTGGGCGAGACGTTGAACACCTCGCGCCAGCCGAACATCGTCGAGACGATGTCGCCGACCTTGTAGTCCGGGTCGTTCGAGGCCGTGACCTCGCCGATCGCGCCGCCTTGCAGCGCCTTGCCCAGCTCGAACGGCGGCACGTAGCTCTTCCGGTCGGTCATGCGGCCGCGCATGTACGGGTCGACCGACATCCACAGGTTCCTGACCTGGATCTCGCCGTCGCCCGGCGCGCCGACCTCGACGCTGGCCAGTTCGAAGTTCTCGTGGGCCGGGACGCCGACGGGGCGGCTCTTCAGACGGATTTCGCGCGACGTGACCATGGTCGTTCCTCCCAGACCTCGCGATCGAGGTGCGTTGTTTAAACGAACGTTTAGACCGGTCTCGCCCGCGCCTCCAGTGCCTTCCCGCAGGAAAGCGAACGCGATAGACAGCGGCCATGACCCAAGATGTTCTGAAGGCCGGCGTCGTCGGCGCCGGGGTGTTCGGCGGCTACCACGCCAAGAAGTATGTCGAGCTGGACGGCGTGGCGCTGGTCGCGGTGTTCGACATCGACCTGGAACGGGCCAAGGCCCTGGCCGAGCCGCTGGGCGCCAAGGCCTTCGACGACATGGACGCCTTCCTGGCCGCGGTCGACGTGGTCACCGTCGCCACCCCCGCCGTGCATCACGCCAAGGCGGGCCTGGCGGCGCTGAAGGCCGGCAAGCCGGTCTATTCCGAAAAGCCCCTGGCGGTGACGCCGGAGGACGCCGACGCCCTGGTCGCCGCCGCCGCCAAGGCCGGCGTGCCGCTGGCCTGCGGCCACCAGGAGCGCGTGGTGTTCCAGGCCATGGGTCTGCTGGACATCCCCGAGCAGCCGCTGCGGCTGGAAGCCGTGCGACGGGGCACGCCGTCCGACCGCAACCTCGACGTCTCGGTGGTGCTGGACCTGATGATCCACGACATCGACCTGGCCCTGGCGCTCTGCGACGGCGAGCCCGTGGCGGTGGAAGGCGAGGGGGCGATCACCCGCTCGACCTCGTTGGCCAATCCTTCACTAGACTGGGTCAAGGCCGAGGCCACCTTCGACAACGGCTTCACCGCCGTGTTCGATAGCTCGCGCGTGGCCGAGGCCCGCGAGCGGACCATGAAGGTGGTCTACCCCTCGGGCGAGGTCGAGATCGACTTCCTGGCCCGGACCTTCCGAAACACCACCCCGTTCCCGCTGATTGAGAACTTCAACGACACCCCGGCCGGCAAGGACCCCCTGGGCCAGAGCGTGGCCGGCTTCCTGAAGGCCGTGCGCGGCGAGGCCCCACGTCCGGTGGTGACCGGCGAAGAGGCCGCCCGGGCCCTGGACCTGGGCTTGGCGGTGGAGCAGGCGGCGGGCGGCTGACCCCCCGCAAGCTCTGCTATTGATCCGGATCGAAGTTACACTCTACCTTGGGTTACCGACGGGGCGTTCCCGTCGAGTTTAAGTATTCCGGGGGGAAACATGTGGAAGCGGATCAGCGCGAGCGTGCTCGCGGCGACGGTGGTCGTGGGCGTTGCGGGAACGGCCGCGGCGCAGGGCCTGATACCCACCGTGATCGGAGCGACCGTCGCCAATGCGTCCCGTTCGCGGGGTGGTTGCGATCAGTCGTTCTTGAAGGATCCGACCTACATCGGTCGCCGCGGCGCCGAGCTGGACAAGCTGATGGCCAAGTACGCCACGGCCTCCGCTGCGTCGACCAAGACCGACGCGCGTCAGGCGGGCAAGATCTTCTCGGACTTCCCCGAAGGCGGAGAGTTCGGGGCGGACAAGCAGGTGCATCCCGCCACGACGTTTTCGCTGAGCGGCGAGCGTCCCGCCCAGGCGCCGAACCTCGTTCGCCAATCCGTCGCCCTCGGCGGCGACGGGGCCAATTGGTTCGCTCGAGGAGTGTGGCGGGTCGAGCCCGCCGGCGCGACGACCGGCGGGAGCGAGGGGGCGCTCTTCTACGCCGCCGATTTCAGGCAAGACCCCTTCTGGGGCAGCTGGCGGATTTGGCGAATCCGGGCGTACGACAAAGCCGCCGACCTGCCGCGGATGTCCGACGCCTTCTGTGAGTTCGCGTCGATCGGGGCGCTTTGGTGAGGTTCCGGCGCTGATCCGACGCGGCGCCGCCTAGCGCGGCGCCACCTAGCGCGGCGCCACCTTCACCAGCACCACGTCGTTGGCCCGCATGGTCACCGCCACGCTGGCCGCGCCGGTCTTGCCGACCGTCAGCGTCCGGGTCTCCGGCTCGTCCGTCGTCAGGGCGTTCAGGTCGCGCACCTGCTGCTCGGTCAGGGTCTTGGGCGAGCCCAGTTCCAGATAGGCCGTGTAGGCGTCGTTGGCCCTGAAGCCGGTGCGGAAGACCTGGACGTCGTAGCGACCGGGCTTGAGGCCCTTCACGTCCAGGCTGACCGGTTCGACGTCCGAGGTCGGTTGGACCTTGGTGTAGTAGGGGCGGTTGCTGACCGCCTGGACGGGCTGGCGGAAGTCCCAGACCAGGGCCTGGACGCCGCCGGCGTCGGCGGTGGCCCAGGTCTGGGCGTCGGCGACCTTCACGGCCTTGTCGCCCAGCTGGTTCAGGTACTTATAGGCGAACCAGGCCGGCTTGCGGATGCCCTGCGGGTTCATCAGGCCGAAGCCGCCCTCGAACGGCGCGGTGGGTGGGCCCGGCTCTTCGAACAGGTCGCTGTAGGTCCAGTAGCTCATGCCCTGCAGCTGGCCTTCGCTGCCCTTCAGCTTGCTGAGGATGTAGGGCGCGCTGACATAGGAATCGTGCACCGGGTCGCGCGGTGTGTAGCTGGTGCTCCATTCAGTGAAGTACAGCGGCAGGCCGGGCTTGAACGAGGCCTCGATCTCGCGGCGCACCCGGCGGATGTCGCCGACGATGGCGTCCTGCGAGGGCGACAGCTTGGTGTCGCTCTTGCCGTTCTCGTCCAGGAAGCCGCCGTCGACGCCGTAGGTGTGGGTGGTGATGAAGTCGACCGGCGCGCCCGAGGCCTGGACGTGGGCCAGGAACTCCGGCGTCCAGGCCGCGCCCGCCGTCGAGGGGCCGCCGACCCTCAGGGCCGGATCGATGGCCTTGATGGTGCGGGCGGAGAGGTCATAGAGTTCGAAATAGGCCTTCTGGTCGGCCTTCTCCCAGAAGCCGTCGAGATTGGGCTCGTTCCAGACCTCGAAATACCAGCTGCGAACCTCGGCCTGGCCGTAGCGCTGCTGGATGTGGCGCACGAAGGCGTCGACCAGGGCGGCCCACTGTTTCGGATCGGGGTGGGAGGTGTTGCCCTTCCACCAGAAGATCTGGTTGTCGGACGTCTTCATGGCCAGGGGCGTGAAGCCCAGCTCGACGAACGGCTTGATCCCCATGCCCAGCAGGCGGTCGTACAACTGGTCGATCTTGGTCCAGTCATAGACCGGCTGGCCGTCGACCACGCGGTAGGTGCCCAGCACGTCGTGGAAGATGGCGTGGAAGCGGACATAGCGGAAACCCAGTTCGTCGCGGGCGGTCTTCAGCTGGGCCAGGCTGTCCTCGCGCAGCAGGGTGCCCGGATAGTCCGAGCCCACCGACAGGTCGTAGAACCGGTCGCGGGGCGTGGTCGGCGCCTGGGCGTCGATGGCGATGTGGCGGACCGCCGGCTTGCCCTGGGCCAGGGCGGAACCCGCCAGCAGCGTGGCCAGGGCCGAGGCGGCGATCGCGGCGCACAGGCCGATCCTGGTGGCGTTCGTCGTCATGGCGGCGGGGTCCTTCCTGGCGGTGGTCCCGCCCTCGTCGTCGGGGCGGCGTTGCTGGGAGCGGTACCATTATTCTCGCCGCGTCGTACAGCCCGACGGAGGGAAGGCGGGGAAGGGTCTGTTCATGCGCGGCGGCCGGGCTTACGCGAACCGTTCGCAATGAAACGAGCGCGGGGCGGCCGATTTCCGGCAAAAACTCGGCGTCGAACCCTTCCGTCGCGCCGTCAGCTGAGCTAACCACGGCGCACTCTTTGGAAGGCGTACCATCATGACCAAGAAACCCGACGGCACCTGGGACAAGTCGCAACTCCCGAGCCGGCATGTAACCGAAGGGCCGGCCCGCGCGCCGCACCGCTCGTATTACTACGCCATGGGTCTTGGCACGCGCGAGATCGCCCAGCCGTTCGTAGGGGTGGCCTCGTGCTGGAACGAGGCCGCGCCGTGCAACACCGCCCTGATGCGCCAGGCCAACGCCGTGGCCAAGGGCGTCAAGGCGGCCGGCGGCACCCCGCGCGAGTTCTGCACCATCACCGTCACCGACGGCATCGCCATGGGCCACGAGGGCATGCGCAGCTCGCTGGTCAGCCGCGACGTGATCGCCGACTCCGTCGAGCTGACCATGCGCGGTCACGGCTATGACGCCCTGGTCGGCGTGGCCGGCTGCGACAAGAGCCTGCCGGGCATGATGATGGCCATGCTGCGCCTGAACGTGCCCAGCGTGTTCCTGTACGGCGGCTCGATCCTGCCCGGCCGCTTCCAGGGTAAGGACATCACCGTGATGGACGTGTTCGAGGGCGTCGGCGCCCACGCGGCCGGCACCATGGACGAGAAGACCCTGTGCGAGCTGGAGAAGCACGCCTGTCCGTCGGACGGCGCCTGCGGCGGCCAGTTCACCGCCAACACCATGGCCTGCGTGTCGGAAGCCATCGGTCTGGCCCTGCCGCTATCCTCGGCCCTGCCGGCCCCGTACCTGGACCGCGACCAGTACGCCGTGGCCTCGGGCGAAGCGGTGATGCGGCTGATCGAGCAGAACATCCGCCCGCGCGACATCTGCACCCGCAAGGCGTTCGAGAACGCCGCGGTCGTCGTGGCGGCCACCGGCGGTTCGACCAACGGCGCCCTGCACCTGCCGGCCATGGCCCACGAGTGCGGCATCGAGTTCACCCTGAAGGACGTGGCCGAGATCGCCGCCCGCACGCCGTATGTCGCCGACCTCAAGCCCGGCGGTCGCTACGTGGCCAAGGACATGGGCGAGGCCGGCGGCGTGCCGATGCTGCTGCGCACGCTGCTGGACGCCGGCCTGCTGCACGGCGACGTCATGACCGTCACCGGCAAGACCCTGGCCGAGAACCTGGCCGACGTGGTCTGGCGCGACGACCAGGACGTGATCCGTCCGGCCTCCAACCCGCTGTCGCCGACCGGCGGCGTGGTGGGCCTGTGGGGCTCGCTGGCCCCCGAGGGCGGCATCGTCAAGGTGGCCGGCCTCAAGCACCAGGTGCACCGCGGCCCGGCCCGGGTGTTCGACGGCGAGGCGGCCTGCTTCGAGGCGGTGTCGAACCGCGACTACAAGGAAGGCGACGTCCTGGTCATCCGCTACGAAGGTCCCAAGGGTGGGCCGGGCATGCGCGAGATGCTGTCGACCACCGCGGCCATCTACGGCCAGGGCGTGGAAAACATCGCCCTGATCACCGACGGCCGCTTCTCGGGCGCCACGCGCGGCCTGTGCATCGGCCACGTGGGGCCGGAAGCCGCCGTGGGCGGTCCGATCGCCTTGGTCCAGGACGGCGACATCATCAGCATCGACGCCACCAAGGGCACGATCGACCTGGAGGTCGAGGCCGAGGAGCTGGCGCGCCGCAAGGCCGCCTGGAAGCCGCGCGGCCACGACTACAACAGCGGCGCGATCTGGAAGTTCGCCCAGCTGGTGGGCCCGGCCTATCTGGGAGCCACCACCCATCCGGGCGCGGCGAAAGAGACCCACGTCTACGCGGACATCTGAAAGAAAGGGGCCGGGCGGATCGCCCGGCCCCTTTTCCTTTCGGCCCCTATTTCTTGATCTTCTTGAAGTCCTTGTAGAACAGGTCTTCCGGCGGCCGATCCTCGGGCGCCGGGGCGCGGAAGTCGTTGGGGCGCAGCAGGCCCTGGTCGAACATCGTCCGGCGCTGTTCCACCGCCGCGGCCGCGCGGGCCGAGGCGCCCAGCCGTACCGGCACGATCACGCCGCGATCCCGATCCAGCCAGGCGGCGGCCTCCTGGGCGCTGACCACGCCGTCGCGATCGGTGTCGGCGGGCGTGAGGGCCAGCGGTCGCGTCTCGGCCAGGGCCGGCGCGGCGCAGCAGAGGGCGAGGGCGGAAGCGAGAACCAGACGCATCGAGGACTCCCCAAAAGGCCAACTGGCAATCTGACAAGGCATTTGGGCGGTCAAACGCGCGAGGAGTCAAACGGGATCAGTCGTCCAGGTCGAACGGCAGCTCGTCCTGGTCGCCCTTGGGCGGACGGGCGGCCTTGGAGACCGGCTTGTAGGCCTTCTCCGGGATCGGCGGCGGATCGTCGGCGTCCAGGTCGTCGTCGTCCCACGGGGCGTCCATCGGATCGGCGGTGGTGTCGATCTCGTCGAACAGCGGGGCCGTGGCGGCCGGACGCGCCGGCGCGGCGGCGGTGACCGCCTCGAGGGCGGGCGTGTAGGGCTTGGGCGCCGGTTCGGGCTCGACCGCCGGCGGACGGGTCTTGATGGCCGGTTCGGAGGTCTCCGAAGCCTGGGCGGCCTTGGCCTTCGGGGCCAGCGGACGGCGGACGATGGCGTCGGCGCGCAGCAGCCAGCGGTTGGCCTCCTGGATGGCGTCGGCCGGCGAGCGGCTCTCGCGGCGCTGCTGGTCGCCCTCCAGCCACAGGTCCAGTTCGAAGTCGGGATGGCGCGGATCGTCGAAGATCAGCTTCAGCGTCACTTGGGCGGCTTGCTGCACGATCTGGTCGATGGCCCGGCGCGGCTCGCCCCGGAAGACGCGGCCGATCACCTGGCCGTCCACCGACAGCTCGGCCCCCATCAGCTCGTCGATGCGGTAGATCAGGCACCAGGCGCCGCTGTCCCAGGCCACGGCGGCCTGGTTGGTGGTGAAGTTGAAGCCCGCCCCCCGGCCGCGGCCCTTGGCGATGATCACGGTCTCGGGCGAGCCCTTCAGCACGTGGCGCAGGGCGCGGCGGATCCGGCGCTCTTCGTCCATGAACCAGATGGCGGCGCTGCCCACGAAGGTCACCGCGGACGCCGACAAGGTCACGAGCAGCAAAAGACGCCAGAGTTCGCTCATGGGATCAGGCTAGCGAGAGTCCAGGTTTCCGAACAGTTGATGTTTCAGAGCGCCAGTTCGGCGACCACGGGAACGTGATCCGACGGCTTTTCCTTGTCGCGCTCGTCGCGGTGGATCACGACGCCGGCCAGCTTGTCGGCCGCCTGGGGCGACAGCAGCAGGTGGTCGATGCGGATGCCCAGGTTCCGGGGCCAGGCGCCGGCCTGGTAGTCCCAGAAGGTGTAGCCGCCCGGCGCGCCGTCGGCCTGCATGTAGGCGTCGGTGAAGCCCAGGTTCTTCAGGGCCCGGAAGGCGCCCCGGCTCTCGGGCTGGAACAGGGCGTCGCCCAGCCAGGCCTCGGGATTGGCCACGTCCTCGGCCTCGGGGATGACGTTGTAGTCGCCCGCGATGACCAGGGGCTCCTCCAGCTTGAGCAGGCCCTGGGCGTGGGCGTGCAGCCGCTTCATCCAGGCCAGCTTGTAGGCGAACTTCTCGGTGCCGATCGGATTGCCGTTGGGCAGGTAGATGCCGACCATCCGGAAGGGCGTGGGCGCGCCGATCACCGCCTCGATGTAGCGCGACTGCTCGTCGACCTCGTCGTCATGCAGGAAGGGCAGGCCCTTGCGCACGTCCTCCATCGGATGCTTCGAGAGCATGGCCACGCCGTTGTAGGTCTTCTGGCCATGGACGGCGACGTTGTAGCCCAGGCGTTCGAAGGCCTCGGTCGGGAACTTCTCGTCCAAGCATTTGATCTCCTGGAGCACGGCCACGTCGGGCGCGGCCGATTCGAACCAGGCCAGGACGTTTTCCAGGCGGGCGTTGACGGAATTGACGTTCCAGGTGGCGATGCGCATTGACGGCTCCAGTCGGCGGCGGGAGGCTAGGGCGCATGGGGAACGCGCTCAAGTCGGGGTTCCAGATTTCGCGACGCAACCGGCGCCTGCTGCTGGTTCTGGCGACGCTGACTTGTTGCCTGATGGCTGTGCCGGGCGGGATCGCGGCGATCTTCACGCCCCTGGTCTTCGACGCCCCGGGCTCGCTGTACAATCCGCTGGCCTGGCTGGGTTTCGTGCTGTGCGCGGGGTTCTGGGTGGTCTGCCTGCTGGCCCCGCTGCTGGCCTGGATCCAGTGGCGACGGGGGCGCGAGCCGATCGCCTGGGCCGCCATGGCCGCGCCGGTGGCCTGGGGCGCGGCGGCGCTGACGGTGCTGCAGCTGGTGCCCGCCTAGGCGCGGAAGATCATCAGCCGATCCTCGCCCATGGTCGCCAGCGCCTCCGTCGGCGGCAGGCCGGCCGGCGCATCCACCCTCGCGACCGCGAAGGCTTCGTCGACGATCGAGCCGCGATAGTCGTGGAGGAACAGGCCGACATGGCTCAGGTCCAGCTTCCTGCGCAGCTCGCTCATCACCCGCGTCCAGGACTCCAGGCTGTCGGAGCCTCGCGTCGGGCGCGCCTTGGCCTTGCGCCGCTCGGCGAGAACGCGGTCGATACGGGTCGGCGACCAGCCCTTGCGCGCCAGTTTGGCGGCCTCCCGCGCTTTGTCGGCTTCGTCCGCCGGCTCATAGGTCGCCAGGACGGTGCCGCAATCGCAGCCGCCTCGGCAGGTCAGGTACTGCCGCTCGCCCGGGCGCAGCACGAGGGCCAGCGAGCGCCCCTCGACCGGCTGGGCGTCGCGGCCGTGGTCGCGCATGACCGCGCGCACGGCGGCCACGTCCTCGGTGGGCGCCACGAGGGTCACGAAATGACACATGGGATGAGGTTCAGATCGAGAAGCTGACGCCGCAGCCGCAGCTGGACTTGGCGTTGGGGTTGCGCACCCGGAACTCCGCCCCGGCCAGTTCGTCGACGAAGTCGATCTCCGAGCCCTTCAGCAGGGCCAGCGAGATCACGTCGACCAAGGCCGCGGCCCCGTCGCGCTCGACCTTCAGGTCGTCGGGCTCGGCCGCTTCGACCAGGTCGAACCGGTACTGGAAGCCCGAGCAGCCGCCGCCGTCGACGGCGACGCGCAGCATCACCGGATGGCCCTCGGCCTCCGAGATGGTGTGGAGCCGGCGGGCGGCGTTGGAAGAAAGCGTTACGGCTGTGTCGGTCATGGCTGTGGAAAATCCATACTTCGCCTATATGAGGGCCTGCGCGCCCCAGGGAAAGAGGGCGAACAGCAAAGGCCTTCCATGTCGTCTCCCTTCTTTGTCCAGCGCGCTCCCTATGCCGAGGATTCGGCCAAGTCCCGGGGGCGGCGCTTCCAGGAAGACGAGAGCCGTACGCGCACGCCGTTCGCCCGCGACCGCGACCGCATCATCCACACCTCGGCCTTCCGCCGCCTGAAGGAGAAGACCCAGGTGTTCGTCGCCCACGAAGGCGACAATTTCCGCACCCGCCTGACCCATTCGCTGGAAGTGGCGCAGGTCGCGCGCTCGCTGGCCACGGCCCTGGGCCTGGACAGCGACCTGGCCGAGACCATCGCCCTGGGCCACGACATCGGCCACCCGCCGTTCGGCCACGCCGGCGAGGACGAGCTGCAGGCCTGCATGAAGAATTTCGGCGGCTTCGACCACAACGTGCAGACGTTCCGCGTCGTCACCGAGCTGGAGCGCCGCTATCCCGACTTCAACGGCCTGAACCTGACCTGGGAGACCCTGGAAGGGATCATCAAGCACAACGGTCCGGTGACCGAGAAGCTGGGCAAGCCGTCCTGGAAGGCGATCTCCAAGTACGACAGCGAATACAAGCTGGGCCTGAACACCTGGGCGTCGGCGGAAGCGCAGGTCGCGGCCCTGGCCGACGACATCGCCTACAACAACCACGACATCGACGACGGGGTCGAGGCGGGGCTGTTCACTCTGGACGAGCTGATGGACGTGCCGCTGATCGGCCCGATCCTGGCCGCCGTGCGCAGCGAGCGCCCGGACCTGGACCTGCGCCTGACCCGACTGGAGGCCGTGCGCCGGATGATCGGGGCCATGGTCGACGACGTGATGGGCGAGACCCTGCAACGGGCGGCGGCCACCGGCGTGCAATCGGCCGAGGACGTCCGCGCCCTGGACCATGCCCTGGTCGCCTTCTCGGTCGACATGGCCGAGGACCTGGCCCGGCTGCGCCAGTTCCTGCACACGCGGATGTACCGCCACTGGCGCGTCAATAGGACGCGCAGCCAGGCGCGCCGCATTCTGGCCGAGATGTTCAACCTCTTCTTGGCCGAGCCCGACGTCCTGCCGTCGGAATGGTTCGCCCGGTCGCAGAACCGCGACGAAGCCGGCCGCGCCCGCGTGGTCTGCGACTATATCGCCGGCATGACCGACCGTTTCGCCATCGAGGAACACCGCAAGTTGTTCCAGCTGGATGTGTGGAACTAGACGGACCTCTCGTGGCGGTTCTGGGTAGGCTCGGGCTTCGATAAACTAAGTCGGCGCGCGTCCGATTCGCTGTGAGCGATCCGCGCGCCTGGAAGTCTGGAGCCTCGACGCGAATGTCCGATCCCCACCGCGGCGCCTATACGCCGCCCACCGATGCGCCGCTCTCGTTCGACGCGCGTCAACCCGTTCGCGGCTCGCGGCCCCTGCCCATGACCCTGATCATCAGCGCCGTGGTCCTGGCGACGCTGGTGGTCGCGGTCATGCTGATCTATCGCGGCGGCGTGCGCGGCCCCAACGAGCCGCCGCGCACCGTGGGCGAGCCCGTGGCCCAGGTGAAGGCCGCCCCACCGGCCGGCGCCGCCCAGCCGACCGATCCGGCCGCGGGCCTGCAGATCTACAAGAACGAGACCCCCGAGGCCTCGCCGACCTTCGCGGCCCAGCCGGAAGCGCCGATGGCCCGTCCGACCCCGCCGCCGCCCAGCGCGCCGGTCCAGACCGCCACCCTGCAGCCGGCCAAGCCGGCCGCCACCGCGCCGGTCTCGGCCGCGCCCGCCGCCAAGCCGGCCGCCAAGCCCGCCCCCAGCATCGAGGGTTTGGCC
>NZ_JBFTKU010000039.1:0-22998 GCF_056665975.1 Caulobacter sp. 05T431
GCCCTGGCGGCCGGCCTGGCGGGCGCGGCCTATCTGGGACGCGACGTCCTGCTGCGCGACCGCGTGGCCACCGGGGTGGGCGAGCGCCGGACCCTGGCCCTGCCCGACGGCAGCTCGGTCGAGCTGAACACCGACACCGAGGTCTTCTGGCGGTTCGACCGCAAGCGGCGGCGGCTGTGGCTGTCCCGCGGCGAGGCGGCGCTGATGATCGCCCATGACCAGCTGAGGCCGTTCGAGCTGTTCACTTCCCAAGGTTTGGCCCGATTGGCCGCTGGCCAATTCAACGCCCGCCTGCGGCCGGCGGGGCTGGACCTGATCGTGCTGGCCGGCCAGGCGGCGGTCGAGACCGCGTCCGGCGCGGCCCGGGCCCAGGTCGTCGGGCCCGCCGACGCCCGCCAGGCCCTGGAGGTCACCCCGCACGGCGTCGCGGTGGTCGCCACCCCCGAGGACGAGGTCCAGAGCGTCCAGGCCTGGCGGCGCGGCGAGATCGTCTTCGAGGGCCAGCCCCTGTCGGTGGCGGTCGAGGAGTACAACCGCTACCTGACCCGCAAGCTGGTGATCGCCGACGACAAGGCCGGGTCCCTGCGCTTGGGCGGCCGCTTCCTGACCGGCGATCCCGACAGCTTCCTGGACGCTCTGCGCACGACCTTCGGTGTACGGATCGTCGAGGACGGACCGTCGCGAATTCTTCTTAAATCTCGATAGGGGTTTTGCCCCGCTCCCCCGTCTTGCCGTTCGAGACGCCGATCACGGCGATCAACGACAACAGGGGGCTCTCCTATGATCAAGACCTTGGGTCTGCGCCTCGGCGCATGCGCGTTGCTGGCCACCACGGCGCTGGTTTCCGTCGTCCCGGTGAAGGCCGTGGCCCAGGCCGCCGCGCGGGTGACCTTCGACATCCCGGCCGGCGACACCGCCACCGCCCTGAACGCCTTCTCGCGCCAGGCCGGCGTGCAGCTGATGTTCCCCTACGACGTGGCCGCCCGCCACCGCACCGCGGGGCTGAAGGGCGCCTACGGCCGCGAGGAGGCCCTGCGCCGGCTGATCGAGGGCGGCGAGCTGGAGATCGCCTCGGCCAACGCCCAGGTCATCACCCTGCGCGAAAAGGGTTCGGCCCCTTTGGCCGCCGGCTCGGCCGCGACTGACACCGTCGCCGAGATCATCGTCACCTCGCGCGCCGGCTCGGACGCCCGCACCCGGCTGGAGACCAGCTACGCCGTCACCACCATGAACGAGGAGTCGCTGCGCATGCGCGCCCCGATGGGCGTGGCCGACGCGCTGAAGGCCGTGCCCGGTTTCTGGGTCGAGGCCTCGGGCGGCGAAGCCAGCGCCAACATCCGCGCCCGCGGCATCCCGCAGGAAGGCTATTCGGCCATCGCCCTGCAGGAGGACGGCGCGCCGATCCAGCACGACGGCGGCCTGGGCTATCTGAACGCCGACCAGTCGTTCCGCCTGGACGAGACCATCGACCGCATCGAGGTGGTGCGCGGCGGTCCCTCGTCGATCTTCGCCTCCTACGCCCCCGGCGGCACGGTCAACTTCATCACCCGCAAGGGCGGCGACACGCCGGAAGGCATCGCCAAGGTCCAGATCAGCGACTACGGCACCAAGCGCGTCGACCTGTTCTACGGCGGTCCGTTGGCGGCCGGCTGGCACGCCTCGGTCGGCGGCTTCTGGCGCGAGGAGGACGGCATCCGCGACCCGGGCTTCGACGCCAACAAGGGCTATCAGTGGCGCATCGAGGCCGGTCGCGAGTTCGAGCGCGGCAGCATCGAGTTCAACCTGAAACACCTGGACGACAACGTCATCCTGTTCGCGGGCGTGCCGCTGAAGTTCAACGCCGCCGGCGAGCCCAGCGCCGCCCCCGGCTTCGACCCGCTGACCGGCACCCTGGCCGGCCCGGAAACCGCCCACCTGACCCTGCGCGGCCCGACCGGCCCGTTCAACTGGGACCTGACGCGCGGCACCGAGGTCGAGCTGACCCAGGCCACGGCGGTGTTCAAGTACGAGCCCTTCGACGGCTGGCGATTCCAGGACACGCTGCGCTACCGCACCTCGGAGTCCAAGCGCATCGGCCTGTTCCCCAACACCCCGGTGCTGGGCAGCGCCCGCATCGCCCAGTACCGCGCCGCCCTGCTGGCCGCCACGCCGGGCGCCACGGACGTGCAGCTGCGCTACACGACCAGCGGCGAGGTGTTCAACACCGCCGGCGCCGGCCAGAACGGCAACGGCCTCGTGCTGGACGGCTCGCTGCGCTACGTCTCGGTGCCGCTGGACGAGCTGATCAACGACGCCCGCTTCCTGCACAAGTTCGAGATCGGCGGCCAGACCCACGACGTGGCGTTCGGCGTCTATAACGCCCACGTCGAAGAGGCCTTCAACCGCTACTCGGCCAACGCCCTGCTGGACGTGCAGAGCAACGCCCGCCGCCTGGACCTGGTGGCCGTCGACGCCACCGGCAAGGTGCTGTCCAGCCTGACCGAGAACGGCATCAGCCGCTACGGCGCCGAGTTCGCCAACGGCGACGGCAAGTCCAACACCGTGGCCCTCTACCTGACCGACGAATGGAGCCTCACCCCCAAGCTGCGCATCGACGCCGGCGTGCGCTGGGAGAAGATCGAGTTCGAGGGCCGCAGCGAGCGGTCGGCGACCATCAATCTGGGCCAGTCGCCGACCCCGGCCGACGACACGGTGCTGGCCGGCACGGGCGTCTATGACCGCCTGGACCGCAAGTTCGACCACGCCGGCTGGACGATCGGCGTCGACTACAAGTTCACCGGCGATATGGGCATGTTCGCCCGCTACACCTCGGCCTTCCGCCTGCCGTCGCTGGGCGACTACATCACCAACGCCACCAACTCGACGGGCATGGTCCAGACGATGGACTTGTCGGAGCTGGGCTTCAAATGGGTGACCCCGAAGATCGAGCTCTACGCCACGGCCTTCCAGACCACCTATGACAACCTCGGCTTCGGCAGCCTGGTGTTCAATCCGACCACCGGCGCCTACGTCAACCAGACCAGCATGACCGACACCAAGACGCTGGGCCTGGAGCTGGAGGGCACGGTGCGCCCGGTCTCGTGGTTCGACGTGCGCTTCAACGCCACCCTGCAGAACCCCGAGTTCGGCGACTACAAGTTCGAGGAATCCTGCTCGGTCGCGGCGTCGGACCCGTCCTGCCAGGTCAAGCCGCCGGCCGCCACGGCCAGCCGAACCCGGGACTTCACCGGCAACCAGCTGGTCCGGGTGCCCAAGACCTCGTTCCGCGTCACGCCGGGCCTGAACCTGGCGGACGGCGCCCTGCGTCTGGAGGCGACGGTCGAGCGCTACGGCGACCGCTATTCCGACGCCGCCAACACCTCCAAGCTGCCGGCCTACACCCTGGTCGGCGCCACGGTCCGCTACAACATCACCGACGCCTTGACGGTCTACGCCTACGGCAACAACCTGACCAACGAGCTGGGCCTGACCGAGGGCAATCCGCGCGCCGGCCAGATCATCAGCGGCGAGGCCGGGGCCCTGTACGGCATCGGCCGTCCGGAGTTCGGCCGCTCGTTCCGCGCGGCGCTGATGTACCGCTTCTAGTCGTTTCTTCCCGCATTCCCCGCGACTGGGCGGCCGGTTTCGACCGGTCGCCCGCCTTTTTGGAGCCGAACATGGTCCGTTGGCTGGCGCTGATCTTCCTCTTCCTGGCGGCTCCGGCGTGGGCTCAAACAGGACCGGGGGCGGCCAAGTCCGACCTGGTCCTGACCGGCCAGGTGCTGGGCGCAGACCACCAGACCTACAAGCCGGTGACCTTCGAGGTGCCCGAGGGCGTCACCCGTCTGACCGTCGAGGTCGACTACGCCCGCGACCAGAAGACCGTCGTCGACCTGGGCCTCTTGGACCCCGTGCGGTTCCGCGGCTGGAGCGGCGGCAACAAGAAGCGCTTCACGGTCTCGGCCGAGGACGCCACCCCCAGCTACCTGCCCGGCCCTCTGCCGGCCGGTCGCTGGACCCTGCTGCTGGGCGTGCCCAACGCGCGGCCGAACTCCAGCGCCGCCTACGAGGCCCGGATCACCTTCGAGCGCCGGCCCGGCGTGACCAGCTTCGCGCCCGCGCCGCTGAAGGCCGCGCCCGGCTGGTATCGCGGCGACCTGCACATGCACACCGCCCACAGCGACGGCTCGTGCGTCGCTCAATCAGGCGTCCGCGCCCCGTGCCCGGTCTATCGCACGGTCCTGGCGGCCCAGGCCCGGGGCCTGGATTTCATCGCTATCACCGACCACAACACCACCAGCCACTACCAGGCCATGGCCGAGCTGCAGCCGGCCTTCGACCAGCTGCTGCTGATCCCCGGCCGCGAGGTGACGACGTTCCAGGGCCACGCCAACGTCTTCGGCCCGACGGCCTTCATCGACTTCCGGCTGGGCGATCCCAGCGTGCCGACGATCAAGGCCCTGCAGGACGCCGTGGCGGCGGCCGGCGGGGTGTTCTCGATCAACCACCCCAGCTCGCCGTCGGGCGAGCGGTGCATGGGCTGCGGCTGGACCGTTCTGGATACGGACTATGACCTGGTCCAGTCGATCGAGGTCGCCAACGGCGGCTCGCAGCGCGCCCAGGGCGGCGTCGAAGGCCCGCTGTTCGGAGTGCCCTTCTGGGAGGCCCAACTGAACGCCGGCCACCGTATCACCGCCGTCGGCGGCAGCGACAACCACGACGCCGGTCTGACGCCGGACACGCCCGGGTCCGTGGGGCGGCCGACCACGGTGGTCCATGCCGAGGCGCTGTCGACGGCCGGGATCCTGGCGGGCGTTCGAGCCGGCCGGGTGTTCATCGATCTCGACGGGACACAGGACCGGATGCTGGACTTGTCGGCGAGGTCCAAGGCGGGCGCGGCGGTGATGGGCGGCGTGCTGACGGCGCGCAAGGGCGAGGCGGTGGTGTTCACGGCGTCGCTGACCGGCGGCGAGATGGCGGGCGTCGAGGTGATCCGCGACGGGGTGAAGTTGGCCGTGGCGGTGGGACCGACCGGGGCCTTCACCGTGAAGATGGGCGACAAGGCGTCGTGGGTGCGGCTGAACCTGCGCGACGCCCAGGGACGGCTGCTGCTGATCGGGAACCCGATCTATCTGAAGCCTTCTTGAACCCTCTCCCAGAGGGAGAGGGAGGGACCCGCCGCGAAGCGGTGGGAGGGTGAGGGGTTAGGAACGGTCGACGGCGTGCCGGCGCGCCGGTCGAGGGGGTAACCCCTCATCCTCCCACGCCTACGGCGCGGGCCCCTCCTTCTCCCGATGGGAGAAGGATTTCCGTGGTTACCCCGCTTCCCCCGTCAGCTCCCTGCGCGCCTTGTCCAGCTCCTCGGCATACCGCCGCGTCGCGTAGGCCTCGGACAAAATCCCGATCACCTCGCGGTTCCCGTCGATCACCGCCAGTTCGTCGGCCTGCGTGTGGTCGAAGGCGCGCATGACCTCCTTGATCGACTGGTCGGCCGTCAGGGCGGTGTCGGCGTACTGGGCCAGGGCGCCGACCGGGGATTCGCTCTCGTCGGGGTGGGCGTAGGCCAGGGCGGTGCGGACGATGCCGGCGTAGCGGCCCGTGGCGTCCAGGACCACCACCCGCTTGGTCGAGCCCAGCGGGTAGCGGCGGCGGAACTCGGCCAGGGTGGCTTCGGCCGGGATGGTCTTGGTGTCCTTGCGCATCATCCGGCCGGCGGTCAGGGGGCGCATCCAGCTGACGTCGTGGGCGCTGCGGATGGTCTCGCCGCGCAGGTGCAGCCGCCAGGTCGAGAACGAGTAGCCGAAGGTCTCGCGCACGATGGCGCTGGCGATCAGCGAGGCCACCAGGGCGGCGGCGGCCACGGTGAAGTCGCCGGTCGCCTCCAGCACCAGGAACGACATGGTGAAGGGCCCGCCGACCACGGCGACCCCGAACGCCCCCAGCCCGACCAGGGCCGCCACCGTCGGGTCCAGCGACGGCAGCCACGGCACGAATACGGTCAGGGCCGCGAAGATCTGGCCCACCAGCACGCCCAGGAACAGCGAGGCGAAGAACAGGCCGCCCCGGAAGCCGAAACTTAGCGACACCACGCTGGCCAGGGCCTTCATGGCCAGCAGGATCACCAGCATCTTCAGGCCCAGGTCGGCGGTCAGGTTGACGTGCACCGCCCCGTGTCCGGCCGACAGCGTCTGGGGCGTGATCATCGCCATGGCCGCCAGGCCCAGGCCCCCGACCATCGGGCGGAAGGTCTTGGGCAGTTTCGTCTTGCCGACCAGGCCCTCGGCCGAGGCCACCAGCCGCATCAGGGCGATGCCGGCGAAGGCGCAGACCACGCCCAGCAGGGCGTAGAGGCCGTAGTCGAACCACGACTGCACGGCCGGGGTCGAGGTCTTCAGCAGATAGGGCAGGCCGCCCATCCGTCCGGCCACCAGCACCGCGGCCAGGGCGGCGGCGGCCACGGGGGCCAGGTTGGCGACGGTGTAGGCGCCGATGACGATCTCGAACGCGTAGAAGGCCCCGGTCAGGGGCGCGCCGAAGGCGGCGGCGATGGCCGCGCCAGCGCCCGCCCCGACCAGGGTGCGCATGTCGGCCCGGCGCAGGTTCAGGCGCTGGCCCACGAACGAGGCGACGGCGGCGCCGGCCTGGGCGTAGGCGGCCTCCAGCCCGACCGAGGCCCCGACCCCGTTCGACAGCAGGGTCTGGCCGCAGATGAAGGCGCTGTCGCGGACCGACAGGTGGCCGCCGTGCAGCGCGTTGGCCTCCACCGGGTCGACGGCGGGCTTGGGGCGGTACTTCAGCCAGACCCAGGTGGCCACGCCCAGCACCAGGCCGCCGATCGGGATGGCCCATAGCCGCCAGGGCGCGATCACGCTCTGGGCGCTGAGCCGCTCGTCCATGTCGATGGCGAACAGCATCACCTGCAGCCCGTGGGCCAGCTTGGCCTGCAGCACGGCCAGGGCCCCGGCGCCCGCCCCGATCAGGGTGGCCACCGCGATCAGCCACAGCTCGCTGGACCGGATCCGCCGCCGCAGCCAGCTGAGCCAGCGGACGGAGGTGGTGGTCGGAAGGGACAGCTGCATGGGGCGTGGGGGTTCCGCGGGACCCGGCCATCTTAGGGGATGTGAGAGGCGGGGGAACCTTTGAAATCCGCTCATCCCGGCGAATGCCGGGACCCAGATGGAATGGCTTTGGAGCTGACGCCAAAGGCGCTGAACTATTCCAATCAGACACACCGCCATGGGATCTGGGTCCCGGCATTCGCCGGGATGAGCGGGTCTTAGTTCAAATGTGGCCGCCCTCATGCGCCAGCAGCCAGCGCTTGCGCTCCACCCCGCCGCCGTAGCCGGTCAGGGAGCCGCCGGTCCCGATCACCCGATGGCACGGCACAACGACGGCGATCGGGTTGGCGCCGTTGGCCGCGCCCACCGCGCGGACCGCCGAGGGGCGGCCCAGCCGCTGGGCCAGGCCGGCGTAGGTCGTCGTCTCGCCCGGCGCGATCTCGACCAGGGCGTTCCACATCTGGTGCTGGAAGCCCGTGCCGCCGATCGTCCAGGGAATGGTCCGCAGCGCGGCCAGCTCGCCGGCGAAGTAGGCCGCCAGGCCGTCGCGCACCGCCGTCGGCGCCGCGCCGCTTTCCACGGTCTGGTCGCGGTGATGCAGGCGCAGGGCGCGGGCCAGGCGCGCGGGCTGGTCGTGGAACTCCAGCACCCGCAGCCGACCCAGCGCGTCGGCGACCACGTCGATCTCGCCGATCGGGGTGGGCAGCACGCTCAGCGTCAGGACCTCAGGCCGCACGCTTGACCTTCCGCACGGGCGGCGCGCCCTCATCGGCCAGCGAGGCCCACAGGTGCAGGGCCGCATAGGCTCGCCAGGGGCGCCAGGCCTCGGCCTGGGCCAGCAGTTGATCCGCCGTCGGACGAACCCCGTCGGGATCGGCCAGGGCGCGCATCAGGGCGACGTCGGCGGCCGGGAAGGCGTCGGGCTCGCGCAGCTGGCGCATGGCGATGTACTGGGCCGTCCATTCGCCGATGCCGGGCAAGGCGCGCAGGCGGGCCACCATCTCGGTCAGGCCGGCGTTCGGCGCCAGCAGGTTCGGATCGGCGGCGATGGCGGCGGCCATGCCGGACAGGCAGCGGATGCGCGCGCCGGGCATCTTCAGGCCCGACAGGTCGGCGGCGGCCAGGCGCTCGGGCGTCGGGAAGGCGTGGGTCAGGCCGGGCTCGGCCCCCAGGCCCGGAGAGGTCGCGGCCAGGGGCTCGCCGTAAGCGGCCACCAGGTCGCCGGCCAGCTTGCGGGCCTGCACGACGGTGATCTGCTGGCCCAGGATCGCCCGCACCGCCAGCTCGAACCCGTCCCAGGCGCCGGGCACCCGCAGGCCGGGCCGCGCGGCGACCATCCGGGCCAGGCGCGGGTCGCGCGACAGCACCTCGCCGATGCCGACCGGATCGGCCGACAGGTCGAACACCCCACGCACCCGGGCCAGGATGCGGGGCAGGGCCGAAGGCTTGGGGAAGCGCACCGCCACGGACAATCGGTCGCCGCCGATCGGCGTCACGGCGATGGTCCCGGCCGCGCCGTCCAGGGCGATGGTCCGGCGGTAGACGTTGTTCTCCACGACCTCGACGCCCGGGATGGCGCGCATGGCCAGGAAGGCCAGCATGCCGTCCCAGTCGTAGGGCGGGCGATAGCGCAGGGTCAGGGAGATGGCCTCGCCCGCGGGAGCGGGGAGGGCCTTGCGGCGGCGCAGGGCGGCGGGCGGCCGGTCGTAGAGCTGCTGGAAGGTCTCGTTGAACCGCCGCACGCTGCCGAAGCCGGCGGCCAGGGCGACCTCGCCCATCGGCAGGTCGGTCTCGTGGATCAGTTGCTTGGCCAGCAACACGCGGCGGGTCTGGGCCACGCCGACCGGCGTGGCGCCCAGGTGCTGCAGGAACAGCCGCCGCAGCTGGCGCCCGCCGACGCCGACGCGCTCGGCCAGGGTCTCGACGTCCGCATCGTCGAGAGCGCCCGCCTCGATCAGCGCCAGGGCGCGGCTGACGGTGTTGGACGCCCCGTTCCAGGCCCCCAGCTGCGGCGAGGTCTCGGGGCGGCAGCGCAGGCAGGCGCGGTAGCCGGCCTCCTGGGCCGAGGCGGCGGTGGCGTGAAAGGTGACGTTCTGGCGCAGCGGCGTGCGGGCCGGGCACACCGGTCGGCAGTAGATGCCCGTCGTCTTCACCGCCACGAACAGCCGGCCGTCGAAGCGGGCGTCGCGGGTCTGGATGGCGCGATAGCAAACGTCGGGGTCGAGATCCATGCGCCCGATCATAGCCCCGGAAGGGGCGCCGTCTCGCGGTTTTCGGACGTCGTCATGCCGAGGCGGCGAGTTGGGCGTCCTGCTCGTTTTCGTTGTCGCGAAGTGTCCTTCGCTGTGAGGTTTCAGTAATTGAAATTGTCGACTGCTCGACATTCGTTCATGTAGTTATGGGTCAAAGTAATATTCCTGAATGAGAAACTCGAAGTGCGACAAAATGCGCGTCAAAACTAGTCCAATACTGGTATCTTAACTGTCGATTAGGGGTGAAAATTACGACCTGATCAACCGCGATGGTCGCCCAATAGGCCTCAAGTTCGGTCTGGGGCCATCCATCATGAAGTATCCTGTTCTCTGGGCGACGAGCGCGCTGATCGCCGCCGTCGCCGTCTCTGGTTTCGCGGTCGCCCGCCAGGAGCGCGGCGAGCCGGGCGTCAGCCTGGCCCACGACGTGGTCGCCGCGGCCAGCGCCTTCGAAACCTACACCCGCGGCGCGGGCGCCATCTCGGCCTCGTTCGAAAGCGGCGGCGGCGTCGCCGACGCCCTGGCCAAGGGCGCGGCCTATCAGCCCCAGCAGCTGGACGCGGGCATGATCGCCTACGGCGCCATCGCGGCGCTGCAGGAGCAGGCCTTCATCGACGGCGTCCGCCGGGCGGCCCGCGAGACCTCGGACCAGGCGCTGATCGAGCGCCTCGAGGCCAATCCGGACAGCGTTCTGGAGATCGACGGCGTCGGGGCGGCCGCCGGCCGGGCCCAGGCGGCCCTGCTCAAGCGCGCCGCGCCGCTGGGCGTCACGGGCAAGGCGGTCAAGAAGGCGGCCTACGACGTCCAGCGCCAGGACTGGTCGAAGGGGACGATCGTCGACGCCGCCGGCCGCCTGGCCAAGGTCAAGGCGATCTCGGCCGCCTTCTTCGTGCCCGGCGACGACGACGCGGGCCGGCTGATCCAGGCGGCGACGGCCCCGCGCGAGGGCGACGCCTTCAACGGCGGCGGCGAGGGCGGGGCGGCCTTCACCCCGGTGACGACGCGCGCCGCGGCCCTGGCGGCCCTGGCGGTGCTGGGCGCGGCCGGCGACGACGACGTCGACGGCCTGGAGAAGATCATGCACGACGACCGCAGCGGCCAGTGCATGAAGATGGCCAAGCTGAACCTCTACCAGTGCCTGGCCGTCGCCGGTCCGCACTACGAGGACGTCTTTTGCCTGGGCCAGCACGCGCTGATCGACACCGCCCAGTGCGTCAGCGAGGCGGCGGGCGGCGGGGCGCTTCCGGCGGCGGCGCCCGGGCCGGCGGCCCGTCCGGCGCGCGGCTTCACGATCCCCGTGGCGGGTCAGGCGGTGGCGGCGATGTCGTCGCCGATCCCGGTCGGGAACTGAGGCGAATCCCGACGGGAGCGGCCGGACCGCTCCCGTCGGCGGTCCGGTCCGCCGAGGGGGCGGCAGGGTGTTTTGGGCTTTGAATACTGACGTTTGGAGAAGTGTCGACTTTCCGACATAAGGTCATTCCCGTAGTGAACTAGGGTGAAGACCTTATTTTTAAGATTAACGCACCGGAGGTGTGCAGTAAAATGGTCCAATACATGAACCATTGCTCTCGCTATGGCGAAAATATTGGGGAATGCTCCAGTTGAGGGACGTTCAGTAGGGCTGAAGTTCGGCCTGGGGCTATCAAGATGAAACACCCTGTCATTTGGGCGACGAGCGCGCTTGTCGCCGTGGTCGCCGTGTCCGGTTTCGCGGTCGCTCGTCAGGAGCGGAGCGAACCCGGCGTCAGCCTGGCCCGTGACGTCGTCGCGGCGGCCAGCGCCTTCGAAACCTACACCCGGGGCGCGGGCGGCATCTCGGCGGCGTTCGCGGACGGCGGCGGCGTCTCCGAGGCCTTGGCCAAGGGCGCGGCCTACCAGCCCGAACAGCTGGACGCCGGCATGATCGCCTACGGGGCCATCGCGGCCCTGCAGGAGCCGGCCTTCATCGACGGCGTGCGGCGGGCCACGCGCGACACCCCGTCGGAAGTGCTGGCCGCCCGCCTGCAGGACGACCCCGAGAGCGTCCTCGACATCGAGGGCGTGGCCGCCGCCGCCAGCCGGGCCCAGGCGGCCCTGCTCAAGCGCGGCGCGCCGCTGGACGCCACCGGCAAGGCGGTGCGCAAGGCGGCCTACGACATCCAGCGCCAGGACTGGTCGAAGGGGGCGATCGTCGACAGCGCCGGGCGCCTGGCCAAGATCAAGGCGATGTCGGCCGCCTTCTTCAATCCCGACGACCATGACACCGGCCGGCTGATCCAGGCGGCGACGGCCCCGCGCGAGGGGGCCGAGCGCACGTATGGCGGCGGCGGCGAGGGCGGGGCGGCCTTCACGCCCGTGACCGTCCGGGCCGCGGCCCTGGCGGCCCTGGCCCTGCTGGGCGCGGCGGACGACGACCATGTCGGCGACTTGGACAACGTCATGCACGAAGAAACCAGCGGCCAGTGCATGAAGATGGCCAAGCTGAACCTCTACCAGTGCCTGGCGGTGGCCGGTCCCCAGTATGAGGACGTGTTCTGCCTGGGGCAGCACGCGCTGAGCGACACCGCCCAGTGCGTCAACGCCGCGGCGGGCGCGCCCCGGGCTCCKGCGTCGCCGATCCCGACGGCGGCCCCGCGCCGCATGCCGGGCTTCACGATCCCCGTCGGCGGGCAGGCGGTGGCGTCGGCGGCGACGGTGGCGACGGTGGACGACGACCCCGACGGCGGGTGGGGCCCGGCGTCGGCGAAATAGCCGCCAAGGTCCGGGGGCGGGCCCGGACCGACGGCTTGAGGGGACGTCCAGAACTGAAGAAGGCCTCCCGGATCGCTCCGGGAGGCCTTCGCCGCTTGACCGCGTCGGGGGAGGCGCGGTCAGCGAATGCCGGGCACGTGCAGGGCGGCTTCTTTCTCGGCCTTCTGCTTGAAGACCAGGTCGCCGTACTTGCCGTACTCCATGCGGGCGATGGTGCGCTCGTGCACCTCGTCCGGACCGTCGGCCAGGCGCAGGGTGCGGATGCCGGCATAGGCCTTGGCCAGGCCGAAGTCGGTGGTCACGCCGCCGCCGCCGTGGGCCTGGATGGCGTCGTCGATGATCTTTAGGGCCAGGCGCGGGGCCGCGACCTTGATCATCGCGATCTCGAGGCGCGCCGACTTGTTGCCGGCCTTGTCCATCATGTCGGCGGCCTTCAGGCACAGCAGGCGGCACATCTCGATGTTGATGCGGGCCTCGGCGACGCGCTCCTCCCAGACCGAGTGGTCGGAGATGTACTTGCCGAAGGCCTTCCGGCTCATCAGGCGCTTGCACATCTTCTCCAGCGCCACCTCGGCGGTGCCGATGGTGCGCATGCAGTGGTGGATGCGGCCCGGGCCCAGGCGGCCCTGGGCGATCTCGAAGCCGCGGCCCTCGCCCAGCAGCAGGGCGTCCTGGATCGGCACGCGCACGTCCTTGAGGATCACCTCGGCGTGGCCGTGCGGGGCGTCGTCATAGCCGAAGACCGGCAGCATACGGACGATCTCGATGCCGGGGCTGTCCATCGGCACCAGCACCTGGCTCTGCTGTTGGTGGCGGCTGGCGTTGTCGGGGTCGGTCTTGCCCATGACGATGGCGACCTTGCAGCGCGGGTCGCCCACGCCCGACGACCACCACTTGCGGCCGTTGATCACATAGTGGTCGCCGTCGCGCTCGATGCGGGTCTCGATGTTGGTGGCGTCCGAGCTGGCCACCGCCGGCTCGGTCATCAGGAAGGCGCTGCGGATCTCGCCGTTCATCAGCGGGCGCAGCCAGCGCTCCTTCTGCTCCAGCGTGCCGTAGCGCATCAGCACTTCCATGTTGCCGGTGTCGGGCGCCGAGCAGTTGAAGACCTCGGAGGCGAAGCCGATCTTGCCCAGCTGTTCGGCGATCAGGCTGTATTCGAGGTTGGTCAGCTGGACGCCCTCGAACTGGAACGTGTCGTCGACGTGCGTTTGGCCGCTGTGCGGCGGCATGAAGAAGTTCCACAGGCCGGCGGCCTTGGCCTTGGCCTTCAGCTCCTCGACCACCTGGACGACCTTCCAGCGCTCGGCGCCCAGCACGTTCATCTCGGCCTCGTAGACCGGGACGGCGGGCTTGATGTGCTCTTCCATAAACGCGGTGACGCGGTCGAGGAAGCTGCGCTGGGTGGCGGAGATTTCGAAATCCATGGCGTTTCCCGGTCCCGTTCTTGTGTCTCAAACGCTTGTTTGAAACCGTTCTAACACCGAACTGACGCGGACGGCAAGCGGGGTTGGACGGGGTCAGGCGGTGGGCGAAAGCCACTGCCGGGCGCGGTCCAGCCAATCGCTGGCGATGTCACCGCTTGCGTCGCGATCGGCGGCCAGCACGGCCTGGGTTTCGGGGCGGGCCACGAACGCGTCCAGCCAGGCCGGGTCCTCGCCTTCGCGGGCGAGCGCGATCATGGCCGCCAGCTGCTTGCCGTTGGGGCCGCTGCGGACAGGGCGGTCGGGATATTTGCGACGCTGGTCGACGGGATCGGTGAAGCACAGGGCCTCGATCCTGCGCCGAGCCCGGACGCCGAAATCGGGATCGAGCAGGAAGGCGGTGGCCGCCAGTTGCGGCGCGACCCAGCTGGGCTGGTCCAGCGCGGCCCAGAGCGCCGCGATCAGGGGCGTCGAGGCGGGGCCGAGGGCGATCGCCGCGCTGGCGGCGACCACCTGCGGCCGCCAACCATGGGTGGGCGCGAGCATGGCGATGATGTCCGCCTCCAGGCTCGGGGCGGCGGCCTGGACGATCGCCTTCAGGGTGGCCACGTCGCCCTCCGGCTGGTGGCCCAGATTGAGAAACGTGAGGTAGCGCCCCTCGTCGAAGATCGGCGCCAGGACGCCGAAGATGGCGAAGGGCGAGGCGGCGGGCTCGGGGGCGTTGGTCATCGTGGACTCGGGCGCTGGAGGCGCAATCTCTACCATGGCCAGGATGAGATCGGGCGGCGCCCCTACAGCACGTAGTTCACCGCGATCACAGGCGTCACCGAGGCGGTGACGTTGCGGCCGGCGGGGATGATGCGGGCGCCCATGATGACGCCGACGGCGGGGCTGAAATTGTACTCGACGGCTGGGGCCAGGATCAGGGCCTGGCTGACCGGCGAGCGGCGCGCATAGGCGACGCCGGCGCCGTCCACGCCGCTGACCGTGGTCGAGGCGTCGCGCTGATAGGCCAGGTCCAGGGCCGCCACCCACTGGCGGGTGATGCTGTACTCGAAGGCCAGATCGACATTGAACGAGTCGCCCGGCTTGGCCCGTCCGTCGAAGCCCGTCGGCGTGCCGTAGACGCTGACGCCCTCGACGTCGGCGTGGCCCGAGACCGTGTAGGCGACGTTCAGGCGGGTGCGCAGGATGCGGCCGTTGGGCGTCCAGAAATAGGTCTGGGAATTGACCCCCAGGGTGGTGGCGTAGGCCCCGCTGCCGAAGCCGTCGTGCGGACGGTCGTCCAGCCGGTCGTAGCGGCCGGTGGGCAAGGTCTCCTGCAGCAGCACCGAGATCGTCGGGGTGCGGCCGCCTTCCTTCCACTGGGTCAGGCGGTATTGGCCCTGGACGGTGAAGTCGCCCAGCTGGACGCCCGAGCTGGAGCCGGCCTTGGTCCGGGCGTAGCCGAAGCGCGGGATGACCCCGGCGGTGAAGGTGTCGGTGACGCCGTACAGCAGATAGGTCAGCGAGCCGAAGCCGTCGGCGTCCGGGACGTCGTGGCGCTTTCCCTCGCCGTCGATCGCGCCGTAGGGCTTGGCGTCGTACAGATAGGGCTCGATCAGGGCGTGGCCCTTGGGCAGGGTCGAGGCGCCCGAGGCCAGGATCGGCCCGGTCCACCAGGCGTCGGACACCGCCTGGCGCGCGGCCGGCGCATCGGTCGCGAAGGCGGGGGCGGCCAGGGTCAGCGGACCCAGCAGGGCGGCCAGCCCCATCGCGGCCCGGCGTGGGTTGCAAGTCATCGGTCTCTCCCCGTGTGCGTCGCGGTCCGCAGCGGCCGCGCGTCGTCGTTAGGCGGTCGCGCCGGCGACCGCCGCCCGGAACTTGCGGCCTGGTGATGTCGGGATGTGTCAGCAGCGTCGCGCCGCCCGCACTCTCCCCGTCGCCGCCTTCGGGGCAAAGAGCCAAACCGGTGGAAAAGAGGGGCGCCAGATGCTTGCGCCGGGCCGCCGGTCGAGGCCATCCTGCCGGCCATGAACATCCAGATTCACCCCCTCGAAGGCCGCTACGTCCGGCTGGAACCGATCACCGCCGAACTGCGGGCCGAGCTGAAGGGGGCGATCGATTGCGACCCCGCCAGCTGGGAGATCATGTCGACCAACGGCTGCGGCGAGGGCTTCGCCGACTGGTGGGGCGCGCTGAAGGGCGAGACCGAGCGCGGCGAGCGCATCGGCTACGCGATCCGCCGGCTCAGCGACGGCAAGGTGGTGGGCACCTCCAGCTACCTGAACATCCGCAAGCTGCATCGCGGGCTGGAGGTCGGCTCGACGTTCCTGCATCCGGACGCCCGGTCGGGTCCGATCAATCCGGAGTCCAAGCTGCTGATGCTGGGCCATGCCTTCGGCGCCGGGGCGATCCGGGTCGAGTTCATGATCGACGTCCGCAACGCCCGCAGCCAGGCGGCGGTCGAGAAGCTGGGCGCCGACCGCGAGGGCGTGCTGCGCAACCACAAGATCACCTGGACCGGCCACGTCCGCGACACCGCCGTGTTCTCGATCACCGACGCCGACTGGCCGGGCGTGAAGCAGCGGCTGGATTTCCGGCTGCAGGAAACCTTCGCTTAGGGACGCGCCTCGTAAGGTTTCTCCCAGGCGCTGGTCGCGAAGAGGCGCCGGGCCTATTGGATTCCGGGGTGGGGCATGAAGGTTGACTGGTCGACACTGGCGGCATGGGTCGGCGCGATCGGTGGCCTGAGTGGATTTGCATCTTTTGCCGCCACTGCGTGGTGGCGGAGACAGGATCAGCGACGGATCGAGACGGATCGGCTGTCGGTTCAGCGTATATCGCGCGAGGCCTATGGGCTGACCTTCTGGGTCAAGTATGCCGAAGCGACGCCTTCTGAAGGCTTGAAGGTGAAAGTCGAGATTCTAGGCGGCGGAAGCGGCGGGCCCTTCGTGGAGGTTTGCATTCGAAAGCCGTACGATACGACGACTGGCAGGTCCGAGTTGGAGCTTCCGTCTCAGAGGCTGAATCTGGTCGAAACCAGCTTGGGCAATTGGACTGGCGACCCGCAAGGCGTTCACGCGGCGTGGCTTCTGCTGCACGGATCTCCTCCTCCAAGAAAAGCGAAGGCTCGCATCACCGTCTGTGGGAGCGCCAGCGGACAGAAGTTGGCCTCGAAGACGCTGCATGTAGCGGCTTAGTTTCCTTGAATTTGGCCGCGCCGGTGTTGCGAAGCCAGATCCTATCCGCGCCCAATTGTCACAGTTCTGCGAAGAACGCTGATCTTTGAGGTAAAGATGGCGTTAGCTATCTTCACGTAAAGATTTCGCCAAGCTTTCGCGCGTAGTTTCCCGGCCCATGACGGCTATTGCGTGCTTGAGAATTCTGGTCGCCGGGACCCCCAGTCCGTTGGGCGAGGCGGGTCGGAACATCCCGGTCTCCCAGGTGGAAGCCGCCGCCGACCTGTACCTCAAGCATCGCTGGAAGGCCCCGCGCCGCTACGGCGCCGTCGCCCCCCTGGCCTTCGTGCTGGCCGACACCAAGGCCGACAGCCTCGATCCCGTCGAGATGCAGACCCTGGCCGTCGAGCTGGAGGCCGGCCTGTTCCCGGACCGCCAGGCGGGCCAGGTCTGCCTTCTGACCTTCGAGGGCGACGAGACCTCGGTCCTCCAGTTCGCCGCCCTGTCCCAGGCTTCCCTGGCCAGCCTGATCGCCGGTCGCGGCTACGCCGGTCCCGCCGGCCACGTCCAGGTGATCACCGCCGCCGAGATCCGCGCCGTGCCCAGCGCGCCCAGCGAGGCCGTGGTCGACGAACAATTGCAGGCCGCCCTGAACGAGACCGCGCCGGCCAAGGCCGCTCCGGCCGCCGAGCCCGCGGCTGAAGCTGTCGAGGCCGTCGCCGATATCGCCCCGGCCGCGGACAAGGCCGCCCAGCCCGCCGCCGCCGCCGCCAAGCCGGCCGCCGTGAAGCCGGCGCCCGCTCCGGAAAAGCCCAAGCCGCCGCCCCCGCCGGCCACCGGCTGGTGGGGCCTGTACCATCCGCCGTCGGAGTCGTTCGTCGGCGCGGCCATCGGCCTGCGCGCCGACCTGCTGAGCCCGCGCCCCACCGACGACGCCCCGCTGCTGACCCGCGACCTGACCTGCCTGAACGACGCCCAGGCCGCCTTCGCCAAGGCGGGCGAGGCGGGCATGCTGTTCGTGCCGTTCAGCTTCTGGAACCTGACCGCTCCGTCTTCGCAGGAAGCCTACAAGCGCCGGCTGTCGCGCTATCCGATGGCCATGCAGGCCCGGCTGGGCGCGACCATCTATGACACCCCGCGCGAGCCCTCGCTGGGCACGCTGGGCCAGATCCGCGCGTTCCTGCAGCCGCACTTCGCGTTCATCGACCTGAACATCACTGAGCCCAATTTCCCGGTCGCCACCCTGCCGGGCGATCTGGCCACCAGCATCACCCTGACCCTGCCCGACGACGACCTGCGCCTCCGCATCGAGGCGATCGCCAAGTTCGCCTCGGCCCAGGGGGCTTACCGCGCAAAGGGGGTTCGACAAGGCGTCACCGGCCTGCGCGACCCCAAGGAGCTGGAAGCCTGCCGCGCCGCCGGCCTGCGCTTCGTCTCCGGTCCCGCGATCACCGACCTGATGGCCAGCCCGATCGGCGCCGCCCCGGCCCCGGCCCTGCCGCTGAAGGTCGCCTAGCAGGCTCGCGCCCCGCGACGCTGGGTCGCGGGCGATCCCAGTCTCCCGCTAACCTTCCCCCGCGCATGCTGGTCGCATGACAGCGATCGCGTGCTTGAAGGTCTTCGTGGGCGACGAACTGCGGTTCGCCGACAACGACACCATGGCCGGCCTGGTGGGCAAGGTGGCCGGAGCCTATCTGGAGACCACCTGGCTGTGGCCGCGCCGCTATGGGCTGGTGGCGCCGTTCTCGTTCGTGCTGGCTGACCCGCGCGCCACCCAGCTGGACGCCCGCGAGCTGCAGGCCCTGTCGCGCGACCTCCAGCACAAGCTGTTCGGCGACAAGGGCGAGGGCGACATCGTCCTGCTGATGTTCGAGGGCGACCAGACCGACGTCATGCGCTTCGCCGGCCTGCACGCCGCCGAGCTTAAGGCGCTGCTGAACGGCGAGGACGACGGCTCGATCTCCGGCCGGGTCTGCCGCATCACGCCCGACGGCGTCACCTCGGTCGTGCCCCAGGGCGGACCCGTCTGCGGGGCGCCGACCATGGAGGAGCTGGCCGCCCTGGCGCCGCCCGCCGGGGACCCCGGTCCGCCGGCCCGGGTCGGCTGGCGCGGCGTCTATCACGGCCCCCGCCAGGTGTTCATCGGCAGCGTCGCGGTCTGGCGGCCGGCGCGGACAGCGTCGGTGTTCGGCCTGTCGCCGGCGCGGCAGGAGGCCGACCGTCCCGAGGACGACATCCCCGCCCTGGGCGCCGCGGCCGAAGCGCTGGCCGCCGTGCCGGTGGGGGTGATGTTCTTCCCGATCAGCTTCTCGACCATCGTCAAGCCCGCGGGCCGGGCCGAGCTCTTGCCGCACCTGGAGGCCCTGCCGGCCGGCTCCCGGGCCCGCCTGGCCGCCGCCGTCTACGACACGCCGCGCGCCCCGTCGTTCTCGGCCCTGTCCCAGGTCAAGCGCGCCCTGGACCCGTACTTCGCCCGGCTGGACCTGCGGGTCGCCGATCCGGCCTTCCGGATCGAGGACCTGCCGCCGGACCTGGCCAGCAGCGTGACCCTGGTCCTGCCCCAGGCCGACGAGCCCACCCGCCTGGCGGCGATCAACCGCTTCCTGCGCGACGCCCCGGCCTATCGCCGCAAGCAGGTCTGGCAGGGGATCACCGACGTGCGCACCCGCCGCGAGCTGAACCACTGCATCGAGCAGCAGGCGCCGTTCGTGACCGGCGAGGCGGTCACCGACCTGCTGGAGACGCCGGTCGGMGCCACGCACCTGCCCTGGCTGAACCTGCCGATGCACGACTGGTCGGCGACGCCCGAGATCGCGCCCGTCTCGTCGGTGGCCTGAGGCGTCATTCTTTCGCCGCGTTGAGCGCCAAGCTTCGCCCCGAGGTTGGCGGGCAATCTCATGGGGCCCCGGATCTCGAGGGGCGCGGTTCGTGGGACAGCGGTCACGATGACGTCTCGGCGCCTGGGCCGCCGCCAGTTCTGGTGGATCGTCGCGTCGATGCTGTCGGCCGCGGCGTGGCCGCCGCCCGAGGCCGCCGCTGACACCCTGAAGGAGCGGCTGGAGGCCCGGATGGGCCTGCGCGCCAAGCCCATGACCTCGCCCAGCGCGCGGTTCCGGGCCGAGGGCGGCGAGGTCTTCGTGCTGGACCGCACCGCCCCCGGCGCCCTGATGAGGTTCCAGAACCGCGACGAGGTCTGGCTGCTGGACGGCCACGCCGCGCCGCGCGGCGACACCGTATTCAAGAACGACGTCGGCGACACCGTGCTGCGGGCCAGCAAGCTGGGCGGCCTGACCCTGTTCACCCGCCAGGCGCCCAACGGCCAGGCCGTGACCGCGATCGGGTCGGCCGAGCCGCTGTCCGGGCGGCGGCCGATGTCGTTCGTGGCCCTGTTCCGCGCCCTGGTCGCGGCCGGCCACCGCGCCACCCGCGCCGCCCAGCATCCGCTGACCGTGACCCTGCTGGACGAGGCCACCGACCAGACGGCCGGGGCGATCGCCGACGCCGGGGTGGTGGTCGCCGAGGCCTTCGAGGACCTCGACCGTTCCGGCCGGCGCGACCTGCTGGCCCGCTGGCGGCGGGTCCATCTGGCGCTTGGCGACAGGGCCKACGTCAAGGTCGAGGGCGACGTGCTGGTCGTGGTCCTGAACCCCCAGAAGGGCGTGGCGGGCCGCCCCTCGTCGGCTAGGATCGAGAAGGCCCTCAAGCGCGGACGATGAGCCCGTMCCGTCCAATCCGTGTCGGGAAGTTCCGGGCGGATGGATTTGCGCTGGATTCGACGCGCGACGCCCATCACCTTGGTCGGCGATTTCAGGTTGGGCGGGGCGAGACGATGATCGGCGTGAAACGACTGGCGGGCGCGGCTCCTGTCGCCGTGTTGACGGCCGCGCTGCTGATGGCGGCGGGGAGCGCCCACGCGCAGCGGCCGCCGCCCTCCACGTCTCCGTCTCCGGTGGTCGCCCAGGCCGCCGAGGCCAGCACGGTCGGCCGCTTCAACGCCGTCGCCAAGGACCGCGCCCAGCTGCGGCTGTTCCTGCGGGCCATGCCCAAGGGCGGCGACCTGCACAACCATCTGTCCGGCGCGGCCTATGCCGAGGACTTCCTGGCCTGGGCCGACGAGGGCGGCCTGTGCGTGACCACCGACGTCCTGCCGTCCATCGTCCCCGGCCCGTGCGACGCGCCGGGCAAGGTCCCGGCCAAGGGTCTGGCCCGGGCCGACACCGCCCTCTACAACCGGGCGATCAACGCCCTGTCGATGCGCAATTACGACGCCGGCGCCGACGGGGCGATGGCCTCGGGCCACGATCAGTTCTTCGCCACCTTCGGCCGGTTCGGCGCCGCGGGCGACGGCCAGCTGGGGGCCATGCTGGCCGTCGCCCGCGAATACGCCGCCGGCGACACCGCCGGCTATGTCGAGACCTCGGTGAACCCCACGGCGATGGGCCAGCTGGCCTGGTCGTTCAAGGACACGCCCTGGACCGGCGATTTCGCCGGCGCCCTGGCGGCGATCAAGCCCCGGCTGCCGGCCATGGTCGCCCAGGCCCGCCAGGAGTTCGACGCCGCCGAGGCCGAGGCCGACCGCCGCCAGGGGTGCCTGGCCCAGAAGCCGCGCATGGGTCCTTGCGCCGTGGTGCTGGGCTATCAGGGCTTCGCGGTGCGCATCCTGCCGCCGTCGGTGGTCTTCGCGCAGCTGGCCTCGGCCTTCGCCTTGGCGGAGGGCGATCCGCGCTTCGTCGGCGTCAACATCGTCGCGCCCGAGGACCATCCGGTGTCGCTGGCCGACTATGACCTGCACATGCGCATGCTGCAGTACCTGCACGCCCAGTATCCGGAGGTGAAGCTGTCGCTGCACGCCGGCGAGCTGACCCTGGGCCTGGTCACCCCGCGCGAGCTGCGCTTCCACGTCCGCGAGGCGGTCGAGGTCGCCGGCGCCAGCCGCATCGGCCATGGCGTCGACATCGCCTACGAGGACGGCGCCCAGGACCTGCTGAAGCGCATGGCCCGCGACAAGGTGGCCGTCGAGATCAACCTGACCAGCAATGACGTCATCCTGGGCGTCAAGGGCGCCGACCACCCGCTGCAGCTCTACCGCCGGGCCGGCGTGCCGTTCATGCTGTCCACCGACGACGAGGGCGTCTCGCGCATCGACCTGACCAACGAGTACGTTCGCGCCGTCACCGAGCAAGGCCTGACCTATCTCGACCTCAAGGCCGCCGCCCGGGCCAGCCTGGAATACAGCTTCCTGCCCGGCCCCAGCCTGTGGGCCGCCCCCAAGACGCCGGTGGCCGCCTGCGCCAAGGCCGGCCCGGCCTGCGACGCCTTCCTGGCCGGCAGCCGCAAGGCGACGGCGCAATGGCGGCTGGAACGGGAGTTCCTGGCGTTCGAGGCGGGGACGCGGTGAACCCCCCTCCCCTCGGGGGAGAGGGTGGCCTCGCGGAGCGAGGTCGGGTGACGGGTTGAAGACCTGACCGCCGCGATCAGCCGCAAGGCCGGTCGCGGCGGTTCTCGTTTGGGCGACCCCTCATCCGTCGGCTCCGCCGACACCTTCTCCCGCAAGGTGAGAAGGAGGCATCTCACCCCTTCGGCGGATCGGGGAAGGTGATCTCCACGCTKGGCGCCGAGCGGTCGTGCGGCCCGTGGAACACCGCCTCGATGTTGTTGCCGTCGGGGTCGTAGGCGAAGGCGGCGTAGTAGCCGGGGTGGTAGGGCCGCTCGCCCGGCCCGCCGTTGTCGCGTCCGCCGTTGGCCAGGGCGGCGGCGTGGAAGCGCTTGACCGCTTCCTGGTCGGCGGCCTGGAACGCCAGGTGCACGTGGCTGGCCGGCTCGCCGACGTCGACCCACAGCTCGTCGGCCCAGAAGTGGTCGCCGTGCCCGGGAATGCTGCCCTCGACCACCGGCACGCCGATCACCTCGAGCACGGCCTTGTAGAACCGTTTCATGGCGGGCAGGTCCTGGGTGCGCAGGTGGACGTGGTCGATCAGTCGACCGCGATGGAGTTGCATGGCTGGGGCTCCGGAGGACGGGTGTTCCGGGATCAACGTGGCGGGGCGCGGTGGAGTTTCGGACGGCGCGCGGGCAAGGCCGGGGACATGCCCGTGGGCGTGTCCCCAAAATGCGCACTGCGCTCTGCTGGGGACACGCGCGAGCGCATATCCCCGACCGGGAAGCCCGGCGGGTGGGAGGCGGCGGAGCGTCCGGGCCATGCCCGGAGGAGTGTGTTTGCAGAGTACCGTTTCGACAGGGTCCGAACGCTCCGCGCGGATCGTTTTCCGGAAGCCTTCGGATCGCGGATTTTTAACCCGCTCCGATGGAGGCCCCCGACGGGCGGAAGGTTGACGCCCCTTCCGGACCGCCCGGGCGATTTCAGCCCGGGCCTGCCGCGTCCGCCGATCCTTCG
>NZ_JBFTKU010000040.1:0-22739 GCF_056665975.1 Caulobacter sp. 05T431
GCCGGCTTCTACAACACCGTCGGCTTCAACGACGACACCCGCGCCTTCCTCTCCATCCCCGCCCGCCACGACGTGGCCCGCCGCGTCGACAGCGCCTTCCTGGCCCGCATGGTCGCCGAGCACCGCATGGACGAGGTCGAGGCCGCCGAACTCATCGTCGACCTCACCTACACCCTGCCCAAACGCGCCTACAAACTCGACCAACGGCCCCAATGGGCTCGGCCCGTCGCCCCCATCAAACACGCCGCCGAATAGATTTTCCGGAGCTTCCAGATGTTCACCAAGACCTACCACGCCACCCACCCGGACATGATGCTCGCGGTMAGCAACGACGACCTGCGCGATCGCTACCTGATGGAAGGGCTGTTCCAGGACGGCAAGATCGTCCTGACCTACAACCACGCCGAACGCTTCGTCGTCGGCGGCGTGGTGGCCACCTCGGCCGTCAAGCTGCCCGACCAGACCGAGCCCGCCTCGGCTGCTGGCCACCCGTTCCTGGAACGCCGCGAACTGGGCGTGATCAATGTCGGCGACACCACCGGCAAGATCACCGTCGACGGCGTGGCCTATGAGATCGTCCCGCGTGACGGCCTGTACGTCACCATGGGCGCCAAGGACGTGACCTTCGAAGGCACGGGCGGCCAGGCCGCGCGCTTCTACCTGGTGAGCCTGCCGGCCCACGCCGCGTTCGAGACCAAGAAGCTGGCCTTCGCCGACGCCATCCCGCTGGAGCGCGGCGCGCTGGAGACCTCCAACGAGCGCACCATCTACCAGTACATCGTGCCGACCACCTGCAAGTCGGCCCAGCTGCTGCTGGGCATGACCGTGCTGAAGCCGGGCAGCGTCTGGAACACCATGCCGCCCCACCTGCACGACCGCCGCTCGGAAGCCTATTTCTACTTCGGCCTGGGCGAGAACGACCGGGTCTTCCACTACATGGGCGAGCCGGACGAGATGCGTCACATCGTGATCGCCAACGAGGAAGCCGTGATGAGCCCGCCGTGGTCGATCCACATGGGCTCGGGCACCGCCAACTACACCTTCATCTGGGCGATGGGCGGCGAGAACCTCGACTACACCGACATGAACGTGCTGGACATCTGCCAGCTGAAATAGGGGCGGGGACCGCTCCACTTCGCCGCGGCCGTCATCCCGGCCGCGGCGGAGCCAAGAGCCGGGACCGCCAGGAGCGCATGCGCTTCCGGCGGTCCCGGACCGGCCTTCCGGGCCGTCCGGGATGACAAGATTCAGGATCAGGAAGCACGCACCATGGCCAATCCGTTCAGCCTCGAAGGCAAGGTCGCCCTCGTCACCGGCGCCAACACCGGCATCGGCCAGGGGATCGCCGTCGCCTTGGCCAATGCGGGCGCGGACATCGCCGCCGCCGGCCGCAGCGAGCCCACGGAAACCAAGGCCCTGGTCGAGGCGACCGGCCGCCGGTTCCTGTCGATCAAGGCCGACTTCGGCTCGACCGAGCCGGTGCAGCGCGTGATCGACGAGACCGTCGCCGCCTTCGGCAAGATCGACATCCTGGTCAACAACGCCGGCATCATCCGCCGCGCCGACAGCATCGAGTTCACCGAGGCCGACTGGGACGCGGTGATGGACACCAACCTGAAGGTCGTCTTCTTCCTGACCCAGGCCTTCGCCAGGCAGGCGCTGAAGCAGGGACCGGTGAACGGCGTGGCCGGCAAGGTGATCAACATCGCCAGCCTGCTGTCCTTCCAGGGCGGCATCCGCGTGCCGTCCTATACGGCCAGCAAGAGCGGCCTGGCGGGCCTGACCAAGATCCTGGCCAACGAGTGGGCGGCCAAGGGCATCAACGTCAACGCCATCGCCCCCGGCTATTTCGACACCAACAACACCGAGGCCCTGCGCAACGACGCCGACCGCAACGCCTCGATCCTCGCCCGCATCCCGGCCGGCCGCTGGGGCCAGCCAGGAGACCTGGGCGGGGCCGCCGTGTTCCTGGCCTCGCCGGCCGCCGACTACGTTCAGGGCATCACCTTGCCCGTCGACGGGGGCTGGCTGGCCCGATAGGGGCAGAAATCTGCGCAAAAGCGAATTTGGTACCGCAACCATTGCGTCGACCGCCTTTTCGCGGTCGACAAAGCGCGGTAGAGGCGCCGCTGCGTCAGCAAGGGCCCCCGAGAAGAGCTCGCACAAGGCTGGCGTTTCGTACGTTTCCATCCTGATGAACCGTCGCACGCTCGCGGCGGTCGCGGAGCTTCGCGCATGCCTCTGTCCCTCGGCTCTTCTCTTGGTGACGGCGATCGTCCCACCAGCCGCCACGTGCGACAGAACGCCAATCTGCTCAGCGAGCTGCTGAACGAGGCGATCGCCTATCTGGACGGGCCGGAGGCCGCCGCCCTGGTGGCCAAGGCCCGCCGCGCGGCCTCGGCCGAGGACGTGGCCAACGGCGACGCGCCGGTGCTGGACAGCCTGTTCTCCGAGGTCTCCAGCGACCAGGCCATCTTCCTGGCCCGCGCCCTGGCCAGCCACTCGATGCTGGCCAATATCGGCGAGGACGTCGCCGGCCGCCGCCGCCACGCCGAGGGCGAGGCCGCCCCCGGCGACGATCGCCCCCGCACCTTGGTCGACGCGGTCAAGGCCTTGGTCGCCGAGGGCAAGTCGCCGGCCGAGCTGACCAAGGTCCTGGCCGCCATGAACGTGGTGCCGGTGCTGACCGCCCACCCGACGGAGGTGCGCCGCCGCAGCATGGTCGACCGCGAGACCGAGATCTCGCGCCTGATGGCCCTGCGTCGTCACCACCTGCCGCCGTCCATGGACGCCGAAATCCGCGAGCGCCTGTTCCGCGAGATCGCCCTGATGTGGCGGACGCGCCTGTACCGCCCCGAGCGGATCACCGTGAAGGACGAAATCCGCAACGCCCTGTCGATCGTCCGTACCTCGATCCTGCCGGCGGTCATCGACCTCTACGCCGACTGGTCGCAGCAGATCGGCGAGCACGGGCGGATGGCCCCGCTGCTGAAGATGGGCTCGTGGCTGGGCGGTGACCGCGACGGCCACCCCGGCGTCAACGGCGACACCCTGAAACTGGCCTTCGCCTCGCAGTCGCGGGTGATCCTGGACTGGTACGCCGGCGAGGTGCGCAAGCTGTGGTCCAACCTGGCGGTCTCGACCGCCTATGCGCCGGTGTCCGAGGAGCTGCTGGCCCTGGCCGCCCAGACCCGGGACCCGTCGGTCCACCGCCTGGACGAGCCGTACCGCCTGGCCCTGGAGCTGGTGTTCGACCGCCTGACCGCCGTCTCGCAGAAGCTGACCGGCCAGCCGGTGGCCTTCGCCAACGGCACGACCGACGTCGAGCCCTACGGCCATCCGGACGCCTTCGTCGCCGACCTGAAGATCGTCATCGACAGCCTGGAGCGTCACGGCGGCGAGCGGCTGGTCGGCTCGGCCCTGCGCACCTTGGTCGAGGTGGCCCAGGCCTGCGGCTTCCACCTGATGAGCCTGGACCTGCGCCAGAACGCCGACGTCCACGAGCGGACGCTGCACGAGCTGTTCCAGCGGGCCGGCACCGGCGTGAAGTACCTGGAGCTGGACGAGGAGGCGCGGTCCAAGCTGCTGATCGGCGAGCTGTCGCATCAGCGGCCCCTGGTCTCGCCGTTCACCGCCTATGGCGAGGAGACGACCAAGGAGCTGGCGACCATGGAGGCCGCCGCTCAGATGGTCCGCGACTACGGCCACGGCTGCCTCGGCGCCTATGTGATCTCCAAGTCCGCGACCCTGTCGGACATCCTGGAGCCGCTGGTCCTGCTCAAGCAGGTCGGCCTGGTCTGGGGCGGCGCCGCGCCGCGCGCCTCGGTCAAGATCAGCCCGCTGTTCGAAACCATCGGCGACCTGGAGAACGGCCCCCGCGTGCTGCGCCAGTGGCTGGAGCTGCCGCTCAGCCGCACCATCCTGGGCGACCGGCCGGTACAGGAGATCATGCTCGGCTACTCCGACAGCAACAAGGACGGCGGCTATGTCGCCAGCCGGCGCGGCGTGGCGCGCGGCGCCTCGGCCCTGGCCTTCGAGGCCGAGCGCATGGGCGTGGGCCTGCAGCTGTTCCACGGCCGCGGCGGCAGCGTCGGGCGGGGCGGGGGGCCGGCCGCCGAAGCCGTGCTGGCCCAGCCGGCCGGCACCGTCCAGGGCCGTATCCGCATGACCGAGCAGGGCGAGATGATCGCCCGCCGCTTCGGCGACCAGCCCACCGCCCGCCGCAACCTCGACGGCCTGGCCGCCGCCGTGCTGATGGCCAGCGAACGCGAGGCTCACCGCCCCGACCCCAAGGTCGAGGCGGCCATGACCGCCCTGGCCGAGGCCTCGTTCCACGGCTTCCGCGCCCTGGTGTACGACGACCCGGCGTTCGAGGACTTCTTCTGGTCGGCCACGCCGATCGGCGAGATCGTCGGCCTGAACATCGGCAGCCGCCCGGCCAGCCGCACCGCCAGCCGCAAGATCGAGGACCTGCGGGCCATCCCGTGGGTGTTCAGCTGGTCGCAGGCCCGCTTCATGCTGCCCGGCTGGTACGGCTTCGCCTCGGGCGTCGAGCGGGCCGGGCTGTCGACCCAGCAGCTGCAGGACCTGGCCGGCGGCTTCGACTTCTTCGGGGCCCTGCTGTCGAACATGGAGCTGGCCCTGGCCCAGAGCCACATGGGCATCGCCGCCCGGTACAAGGACCTGTCGCCCGACAAGGACGCCGCCCAGCGGATCTTCGACACGATCCGCCGCGAGCACGACAGCGCCGCCGAGATCGCCCTGGCGATCCGCGGCGGTTCGGCCCTGCTGGACAACCAGCCCGAGCTGGMGGAGTCGGTCGCCCTGGCCGGCCTGTCGGTCGACCCGCTGAACCACCTGCAGCTGGAGCTCCTGGCCCGCCGGCGGGCAGGGGACCAGGACGAAAACATCCGCCTGGCCATCCAGCTGACCGTCGCCGGCATCGCCGCCGGACTGCGCAACACCGGCTGACGGAGCCCGTTTTTCATCACCGCCGTCAAAACGGAAAACAACGTTTTGACGGCGCTTGCACAAGGCGTCGCTTCGGAGTAGATTCCTAAATGACACCGGTGGCAAAGTGGCCTGGCCACAATGACACCGGTATCACCTGACGTTTCGAACTGGCCTACCCAGTTCCAGGCGTCCGCGGCTCTTTCTGAGTTCGCTCCTGCGCAAACTTTCAGGGCGTCGAGCTTCGGTTCGGCGCCCTTTATTTTGAGAGCCCCGGTCTTCCGGGGGAAGGCGAGGCGGGACCCGACGGACGTCGGGCCGGCCGAACGGGATGGAAACGAAGGACGACAGCCCAGCGACCCTTTGACGAGCGAACTTTGGTGGGAATTGACGTTGGGTGAGCCCTCCGGTGTGGCGTCCGTCCGCGACGCGGTCTAAACGGTCGCCCAGCGCCGAACGCGGCGAAATCTTCCACGCCAAGGTCCTCCCACGGGGCCGCACGCAAGATCGATCCTTTGAGGAGCAGTACTGATGGTGAAAGACCGCATGGCCGTTCTGACGGCGCTGATGGACCAGGGCGTCATCCCGGTTTTCTATCACCCCGACGTCGAGGTCTGTAAGAAGGTGATCCAGGCCTGCGCCGACGGCGGCGCGCCCTGCATCGAGTTCACCAACCGCGGCGACTTCGCCAGCCACGTCTTCTACGAAGTGACCCGTCACTTCGCCTCGGCCGATCCGCGCGTGATCATGGGCGTGGGCTCGATCGTCGACGCACCGACCGCCGGCATCTACATCGCCAACGGCGCCAAGTTCGTGGTCGGCCCGATCCTCAACGCCGACGTCGCCAAGGTCTGCAACCGCCGCAAGATCCCGTATTCGCCGGGCTGCGGCTCGGCCTCGGAAATCTCGTACGCCGAGGAGCTGGGCTGCGAGATCGTCAAGGTGTTCCCGGGTTCGTCGGTGGGCGGTCCGGACTTCGTCAAGGCGGTGCTGGGCCCGATGCCCTGGACCCGCATCATGCCGACCGGCGGCGTCGATCCCGACGAAGCCTCGGTCAAGAAGTGGTTCGGCGCGGGCATCGTCGCCGCCGGCATGGGCTCCAAGCTGATCACGCAGGAGCTGCTGGACGCCGGGGACTACGCCGGCATCACCAAGAAGGTCCGCGAGACGGTGGACCTGATCAAGAAGGTTCGTGGGAAGGCCTAAAGACCAATGACCGACAACATCCTCAACATCCGCCCGGCTTCGGAAACCAAGTGGGACTGCGCTTCCTTCGGTGAAGTGATGCTGCGCTTCGACCCCGGCTTCGGCCGGGTCCGCAACGCCCGTCAGTTCCAGGTCTGGGAAGGCGGCGGCGAATACAACGTCGCCCGCGCCTTCAAGAAGTGCTGGGGCAAGCGCTCGACGGCCGTCACCGCCCTGCCGGTGAACGACCTGGGGTGGCTGGTCGAGGATCTGATGATGCAGGGCGGTGTCGACACCTCCCACATCATCTGGCGCGACTTCGACGGCCTGGGCCGCAACACCCGCGTCGGCCTGAACTTCACGGAAAAGGGCTTCGGCGTCCGTCCGGCCCTGGGCTGCTCGGACCGTGGCCACTCGGCCGCCTCGCAGATCCGCCCCGGTGAAGTGAACTGGGAAAAGCTGTTCGGCGAGGAAGGCGTGCGCTGGTTCCACACCGGCGGCATCTTCGCGGCCCTGGCCAGCAACACGGCTGAAGCGGTCATCGAGGCCGTCGAAGTGGCGCGCAAGTACGGCACCGTCATCTCCTACGACCTGAACTACCGCGCCTCGCTGTGGAAGTCGCAGGGCGGCAAGGAAGGCGCCCAGAAGGTCAACCGCCACATCGCCCAGTACGTGGACGTGATGATTGGCAACGAAGAAGACTTCACCGCCTGCCTGGGCTTTGAAGTCGAGGGCCTGGACGAGCACATCAGCGCGATCGACCCGGCCAACTTCAAGAAGATGATCCAGACGGCCGTGAAGGAGTTCCCGAACTTCAAGGTCGCCGCCACCACCCTGCGCAACGCCAAGACCGCCTCGGTCAACGACTGGTCGGCGATCCTGTACGCCGGCGGCGAGTTCTACGCCTCGATGATGCGCGAGAACCTCGAGATCTACGACCGCGTCGGCGGCGGCGACGGCTTCGCCTCGGGCCTGGCCTTCGGCTTCATGGAAGGCAAGGGCCCCCAGGCCGCCGTCGAGTACGGCGCGGCTCACGGCGCCCTGGCCATGACCACCCCGGGCGACACCTCGATGGTGCGCCAGGCGGAAGTCGAGGCCGTGATGAAGGGCAAGGGCGCGCGGGTCATCCGCTAGTCTTTCGCCTCGTCGGCTGAACAAGCAGAGCCCCCGGTCGCGAGACCGGGGGCTTTTTGCTGCGCGGCTCGCGGCCACGCTCGGCCGCCGCGTCCTGCTCGGCGATTTCGGCGAAGGCGGCGGCTAGCATCTTCGCCAACCTGGCGCGGATCGCCCGGGCTCGCTCGGCGCGGCTGCGAGGAGGCAGCCACGGGCGGGGATAGTCTTCGTGCGTCGCCGCCTTCTTCCAGACCGCACGCCACCAGGCGCGGACGCGCGCCGGCGTCCGCTCGGGATCGGGCTGGATGAGGCCGGCCGCCAACCTGGCGCGGCGCTCGCGGGCGCGGGTACGGGATCTGGACATGGTTGCTCTCCTTTTCGGGCACGGCTTGGCCGCCTCACACGGCGAGCCGCTGAAGTTCGGGGAGGGCTGCGGAGCGCCGGGCCAGGCCCGGAAGCTTTTGAAGAAATACCGTTTCGACCAGGACCGACGCTCCGCGCGGCCGTTATCCGGGAGCGTCCGGCGATCGGCCCTGTTCGGACCTCGCCGATCTTAGCCCCCGACGGGCGGGCCGGGCTCGCGTCGCCCGGTCCCGGAACGCGCGGGTCACCCCGCGCCTGTCGCGTCGCCGACCCTCATCCAACGCCGTATCTGTGGACCACGCCCGGCCGGCACCAGATGGATGAGACGCGGCCCCTCACGAGACCGCCGCCGACGAGCACGCCCGCTCGACCGCCCCCCGAAGCCGCGAAGGTCGCAGGCCTTAGCGCCCTCCCCATCGCCTCGAGGTGGTCTGATTATGCGGCGGCGTGAGAGGGGGAGGATAAGTGATTTCGGGGCGTTGTTTTCGTTCAGGAAACACGCCGGGAGAGAGGGGGATAAGTTTTTTTGAATCCCTCTCTCATGGAGAGAGGGAGGGGCCCGCCGCGAAGCGGTGGGAGGGTGAGAGGTTACAATCTCTCAGAACGACTCGCGGCGAAGACCGCGCGTATCGGTGGTCAACTGCCCGGGCTGGACCGGGGCTGGATGTAGCCGCCTTTCTCCAGCCGCGCCAGGAACGTGGTGGTCCACTCGTTGCTGGTGTCGGTCAAGGTAGCCCAAAGGGGCCAATCCGGCGCGGCTTCAATCTCGTGGAGAATTACCCAGTTCAGCCCAAAGGCCGTGTCGCCTGATGGCGGCAAGAGCGACAGCAGCGCCAGGATGTCCTCTTTAGAAAGCGGTTGAACGAGTTGATCGAGAAGATCGGTCGCCGCCTTGATGAGATCTTCGTCCAAACTATCGGTCAGCGTTGGTGCGATCCCCACTAGGCGCCTAACCGCGTCCTGCATCACACCCTCTTGCCCGTCCCTATCTTCCGAAGACCTTAGCCCGCGAACGATCGCGCGCAAGCAACCCTCAGCTTCCGCCACGGATCGAAATTCGGCGTCGGCGTCAGGCTCGCTCGGACTAAGCCCGACACGGACTTGCCTGCCGGCGGTGAAACCTCTCACCCTCCCACCGCCTGGCGGCGGCGGGCCCCTCCCTCTCTCTATGAGAGAGGGATTCAGGGTGTCCGCCTCAATACACCGTCGCCACCATCCGCCGCCCGGCCAGGATGCTCTGGTCGTCGTACTTGTGCTTGTCCGAGCGCTTGGGCAGTTCGATCTTCGGGCGGTCGACGCGCTCGTAGGGCAGCTGGGACAGGATGTGGGCGATGCCGTTCAGGCGGGCGCGCTTCTTGTCGTCGGACCGCAGGATGTACCAGGGCGACTCCTCGCGGTCGGTGGCCGCCAGCATCTGGTCGCGGGCCCGGGAGTAGTCGTACCAGCGCGAATAGGATTCCACGTCCATCGGGCTCAGCTTCCACTGGCGCAGCGGGTCGTTGACCCGGGCGTGGAAGCGGCGGTCCTGCTCCTCCATCCCGACCTCCAGCCAGATCTTGATCAGGATGATGCCCGAGCTGATGATCCAGCGTTCGGCCGTGGGGCAGACCGCGAGGAAGTCGCGGTGCTCCTCCTCGGAGCAGAAGCCCATCACGTATTCGACGCCGGCCCGGTTGTACCAGCTGCGGTCGAAGATCACGATCTCGCCGCCGGACGGGAAGTGGGCGATGTAGCGCTGCATGAACAGCTGGGTCTTCTCGCGCTCGCTGGGGGCGGGCAGGGCGGCCACCCGGAAGACGCGCGGGCTGACCCGCTCGGTCAGGGCCTTGATGAAGCCGCCCTTGCCGGCCGCGTCCCGRCCCTCCAGCACGACGATGACCCGGGCGCCGGTCTCCTTGACCCAGTCCTGCAGGTGGCAGAGCCGGACCTGCAGCTTCTCCAGTTCCTCCAGATAGACCTTGTCCTTCATCTTCTCCGGCTTGCCGCCGGGGGACTTGTCCGAGGACTTGCCCTCGGCGGCGTGTTTCGCCTTGGCCATGGAAGTGCTCCTCAAGTGAAGACGTGACCGATCAGGGCGCCGGCCCAGGCGGCCGCGGCCACCAGAACGACGCCGGGGGCCACCCGCAGGGCGAAGGCGCGGCCGCCGCTGGTGGCGGCCACGACGATCTTGGTGACGGTGTTGGTGGTGAAGCCGGCCAGGATCGGGATGACGACCTCGGCGGGCTGCATGTGGCCGGTGGCGGCCAGCGAGGCGATCGAGATGGCCGGGGCGTGGGTGTCGACGAAGCCGGCGACGCCCGCCGCCAGGATCGCGCCGGTCTCGCCGAAATTGGCGCGCAGGGCGGCCGAGGCCAGCAGCACCGCCGACAGGGTCGCGGCGAAGATCAGGGCGCCGGTCAGGCTGAAGGCGCTGTCCGAGGTCTGCTCGTCCGGCGGCGGCGGCGTGCGCAGGGCCGCGATGGTGAAGATCGCGCCGTAGCCGCCGGCGGCCAGGCCGGCGCCGATCAGCGGGGCGGCCATGGCCTGCAGGGCGGCGGGGCTGGTGGCCCCCACCACCACGGCCATCTGCACCACGGTGGCGACGGTGGACAGCACCGCGCCGGCGACGGCCGAGGTCAGGACCTTCGGGTCCTTGGCCGCCCGCGCGCCCATCGCCCCGATCGTCGCCGAGCTGGACACGAAGCCCGAGGCCAGGCCCGAGATCGGCAGGCCGAACCGCGCGCCCAGGATCCGGGTGGCCAGGTGCCCGCCCGCGCCGATCAGCAGCACCAGCACCACCAGTCGCCAGACGGACTTGGGATTGAGGGCCGCATAGGGGCCCATCTGCTGGTCGGGCAACAGCGGCATGATCACGATCAGGGCCGCGCCCAGGATCAGGGCCGAGCGCACCTCGTCCTCGGTCAGGACCGTGCGCACGAAGTGGTGCAGGCGCTTGCGGCTGGCCAGCAGCAGGGCGGCGACGATGGCCACCGCCCCGGCGGCCGAGGGCGCCTTCATGGCCAGGGCCCCGGTCAGCACCGTCAGCAGGATCGCGAACTCGGTCGTCAGGCCGGGGCCGTCCCGTTCCTGGTTGCGCCAGTAGCTCAGGCCGGCCAGGGCGGTGACGGCGACGGCCAGGACCGACAGCAGGACCACGCCGCCGCAGGCCACGGCCACCGCGCCGGCCAGGGCCGCGATGGAGAAGGTGCGCACGCCCGCGTCGGCCGGACCGGCGGGATCGTCCAGGGCTCGTTCGCGTCCGGTCCCGATCAGCAGGCCCACGCCCAGGGCGACCAGAAGGTTCAGCAGGGGCGCGCTAGAGGCGTCTGGCAAGGCGTCTGACTCCTGAGCGATTGCGGCCGGCTCGCCGGCGCTCGCCCGCGAGTGTTGTGCGCCGTGACCGGGCCGGACAATCCGAAAAAACCCCAAGGCGCGAAGGGGGCGAACGGCGCCGTCCGTCGCACGGGCTGGGTGTCCTATTTCGCGAGCTTGACCGTTAGCTCTCACAAAGGTTGTGAATCGGCGGCGTCTGTGTCACCGTCCCTTCACAACAAGGAATGGGGCGTTTCATGCGTATTTTCCTGTACATCGTGGCGATCCTGATCTCGCTCGCCGTGACGGTGCTTCCCTGGATCCTGATCCAGCCGATCACCTTMGTCACCGTCCTGGTCTCCGTGGCGGGGCTGGCCGMGCTCGTCGTGTCGATCTGCGGACTGGTGCTGGGTTGGGGCATCAGCCTCAGGGTCGGCGGCAGCACCTGATCGCGCTTCCCCGCGAAGGCGGGGAACCAGAGCGACCGCCGGATCACTTCGGCGGTCGTTTTGTCGAGCGCGTAGCGGTGTCCTCCCGCCGCTGACGGGCTCGCAACGCCGCCCGCAGCTTGACCGCTGGCGGCGCCGGGATCACGCTTCGCCATAACCCTTGCCTTGGGGGAGGCGACGTCATGATCCTGAAATCCACGATCCGTGCGCTCTGCGTATCGGCCGCCTTGGCGGTCGGGGCGGCGGCTGCGGCGCAAGCCCAACCTGGTCCGGCCACACCCGATCCGACCAGGCCCGATCCGGCGGTGCCGATGGTCCAGCGCACCGAGAAGCTGAGGCTGCAGGGACGTCGCGGCGAAAGCCTGCTGCGGCCCGGTTACGCCGTGGGCGAATACACCGGCTCGGCCAAGGCCGTGGGCAAGAGCGTCAAGGCGCTAGGGTCCTATTCCAAGGACAGCCTGAAGGCGTCGTTCTCGGTCGCCGCGCCGGACTGGTCCGCGCCGGTCGAGGGCTCTTGCGAGGGCGGCCAGGGGCGGATCGGCCTGGGCTGGATCACCTTCGACCACGACGACCTGCTGTACGTCTGCACCTATGCGCAGGGCGGCGCGCCGCTCAAGGCGGCCATGAGCCTGGCCCTGTCGAAGGGCTCGTTCCTGGGCAATCTCAGCCAGCCGCAGCGGGCGGGCGAGCTGCAGTACCAGGGGATCACCCTGCGGGCCCAGACCAAGCGCCTGGGCGGCCTGCCGTTCGGCGGGGCGGGCAAGGGCGGGGTGATGGGCTATGTGATCACCCGCGACGGCGTCGAGGTGGGCGGGGTCGACTTCAACGGCCTGGCCCCGGTCTTCTACCTGCCGCCCAAGGGCGCGCCGGACCGCGACGCGGTGGCGGTGTTCGCCCTGACCCTGTTCAATTTCCAGGATCCGGGGCGGAACCTGTAGGGGTCCTTTCCGCCGTTCACGGAAATGTTCGCGGCCGCCTCAAGCGGGGCCATTGACGGCGGCGCGCGCGGGCTCAATCTGGCGGCGGATCAACCCTAGCCTGCGGCCACCCCGACATCATGATTTCCCTGGCCGCCGCGACGCCGTCGCGCCGTCGATCGACGCTCCGAGTTGGGGCGGCGCGATGAGCGAACCGACGATCTTCTTCTCCGAGGTCAACGAGCGGCAGGGCATGTTCCACCGCCGGGCGTTCCTGATGGGCGGCCTGGCCGGGGCGGGCCTGCTGGCCCTGGGCGGCCGCCTGGCCCAGCTGCAACTGGTCGAGGCCCGCCGGTACCAGAAGCTGTCGGCCGGCAACCAGTTCAACTACCGCCTGGTCGCGCCGCCGCGCGGGGCGATCTACGACCGCAACGGCGTCGTCCTGGCCTCCAACCGGCCGAACTTCCGGCTGATGGTCAGCAAGGAGTCCAAGGACTTCGACGCCGGCGCCACCCTGGACGAGCTGGCCCTGCTGGTGCCCATCGACGGCACGCGCCGCGCCCGCCTGATCAAGGACATCGCCCGCGCGCCGAAGAAGGCCCCCGTGGCCGTGATGGAGGACATGACCTGGGAGGAGTTCTCGCGGGTCAACATCCGGGCCCCGGAGCTGCCGGGCGTGACGGCCGACATGGGCGAGGTGCGGGTCTATCCGTTCGGCGGGGCCTTCGCCCACGTGATCGGCTATGTCGCCAAGGTCTCGGACCGCGACCTGAAACAGGCCGAGGCCGATCCCGGCCAGGACCAGACCCTGCTGCACCATCCCGGCTTCCGGATCGGCAAGCTAGGGGTCGAGAAGGCCTTCGACCGAGCCCTGCGCGGCCAGGCCGGGGCCAACAAGGCCGAGGTCGACGCCCAGGGCCGCACGGTGCGCCTGGACCCCGAGGGCGACATTCCGGCCAAGGCCGGCGCCGACATCCGCCTGACCCTCGATGCCGACATCCAGAACCGGGCGCTGGAGGTGATGGGCGACGAGAGCGGGGCCATCGTGGTCATGGACTGCCGCAACGGCGACCTCCTGGCCATGGCCTCGGCCCCCAGCTTCGACGCCAACCGGTTCGTGARGGGCCTGTCGGGCCCCGAGTACAAGGCCCTGGCCGAGTACGAGAGGAAGCCCCTGCTGGACAAGGTGATGACCGGCACCTATCCGCCCGGCTCGACCTTCAAGCCGACTGTCGCCATGGCGGCCCTGACGGCGGGCGTCGACCCGACCGAGCGGGTGGTCTGCACCGGCGGCTGGGCGTTCGGCGGCCGGGTCTGGCACTGCCACAAGAAGGGCGGCCACGGCGTGCAGACCATGCACGACGCCATCAAGAACAGCTGCGACGTCTATTTCTACCAGATGGCCCTGCGCATCGGCCCCGACCCGATCGCCGCCGCGGCCAAGGCCTTCGGCTACGGCGGGACCTTCGACATCGGCATCCCGGGCCAGAAGAAGGGGCTGGTCGGCTCGCGCGACTGGAAGAGGACCGCCTTCAAGCGCGACCCGGTCTGGCATCCCGGCGACAGCGTGCCGTACGGCATCGGCCAGGGCTATATCAACGTCAACGCCCTGCAGCTGGCGGTGATGTGCGCGCGTCTGGCCAACGGGAAGAAGGCGCTCAATCCGCGCCTGGTGAAGTCGGTCGGCGGGGTCGACCAGCCGCACGGCGACGCCGTGCCCGACCTGCCTTTCCCGCAGGAACATCTGGAGATCGTCCGGGCCGGCATGGCGGCGGTGGCCAACGACCCGACCGGCGGCGCCTTCAAGCAGAGCCAGCTGGGCCTGGGCGACGTGAAGATGGCCGGCAAGACCGGCACCGCCCAGGTGCGCCAGTACGCGGCCGGGGCCTCGCGCAGCAACCAGGGCATCGCCTGGAAGCTGAAGGACCACAACCTGTTCATCGCCTTCGCGCCCTATGACGACCCGCGCTACGCCCTGTCGGTGATCATCGAGCACGGTGGCCAGTTCGGCTCCAGCGCCGCCGCGCCCCGGGCCCGCGAGGTGATGCGCGTGGCCCTGCTGAAGGACCCGGAGATCCGCGCGCGGATCGAGCGCCCGATGCCGTTGCCGGAGGCGCCGGACGAGGGGGAGGCGGATGCGGGGGCGGCGGATGCGCCCGAGGTGGCTGTGGATCCGGAGGGCTGAGCCTTTCCCTTTCAGCCGCTCATCCCGGCGAATGCCGGGACCCAGATCCTAAGGCTGGGTGGCGGGTTGGAAGAGCTCAGCGCTCATGGCGTCGGCCTCAAAGCCATTCCATCTGGGTCCCGGCATTCGCCGGGATGAGCGGGGCTAAGGGTTCAGCACCCGCTCCAACACCTCCACCACCAGCCCGTGATCCTCCACCTGCGGCAGGCCCGAGACGGTGATCGCGCCGATGCAGCCCAGGCCCTCCAGCGTCAGCGGGAAGCCGCCGCCGTGGGCGGCGTGGTCGCGGGGCGGGAGGCCGTAGCGCTGCTCCAGGGTCTCGCCGGAGGTCTTCAGCTTCAGGCCCACGGCCAGGGTGCTGGTCGCCAGGGTCAGGACGACGTTGCGCTTGCGGCGCACCCACTCGGCGTTGTCGGGACCCGCGCCCGGCAGGGCGGCGTGGAACAGCGGGCGATCGCGCAGGCTGATGTCGATGGCCACCGGCGCCTGGCGGGCCAGGGCGGCGTCGCGCAGGGTGGTCCCCAGGGTCCAGGCGTCGTCCAGGGTGAAGCGCGGGAAGACCAGGGCCTTCTCCTGGGCGGCGATGGCGGCCAGCAGCTCGGTATCCGTCACAGCGACAGCTCGCGGCCTTCGGCGGCGCTGCGGGCGGCCAGGTCGATCAGCTCCATGACCGCCAGGGCCTCCTCGGGCGAGGCGGGGTTGGGGCCGTGGCCCGACAGGGCGTCGCGGACGCCGGCGTAATAGGCCAGGTAATCGCCGGGCACGCCCTCGACCACACGGCTCGTGGTCGCCTCGCCGTCGGGGACGGTCAGGGTCCCCGGACGCGGATCTGCGCCCCAGCCTTCCGAGCCCGGGACGACGCCGGCCTTCAGGGCGTTCTCCTGCTCGTCCAGGCCTTCCTTGTGGAAGCTGGCCTTGGTCCCGTGCACGGCCATCCGCAGGCGCGAGTCGATGGTCATCTGGCTGGCGTGCAGCAGCACCCGCAGGCGCGGATAGCGCAGCACCAGGTGGAAGTAGTCCGGCGCCTGGCCGCCGTCCTTCTGGACCGCCAGGTCGGCATAGACCGCGTCCGGCGGGCCGAACAGCTGCAGGGCCTGGTCGATCAGGTGCGGGCCCAGGTCCAGCAGCACCCCGGCGCCCGGCTTCTCGCGCCAGCGGTCGCGGACCACCGGGCGGTGACGGTCGAAATGGCTCTCGTACTGCACGATCTCGCCCAGCGTCCCGTCGGCGATCAGGGCCTTGAGCGTGAGGAAGTCGCTGTCCCAGCGGCGGTTGTGGAAGATGCTCAGCAGCTTGCCGGCCCGCCTGGCGTGGTCGGCGACGGCGCGGGCCTCGTCCAGGGTGACCGCGAACGGCTTGTCGATCACCACGGCCTTGCCGGCGTCAAGGGCGGCGTGGGCCTGGGCTGCATGCAGCGGGTCGGGCGTGGCGATGACCACCAGGTCGATCTCGGGATCGGGCAGGGCGGCGTCGAGGTCGGGCGCGACCTTCACGTTCGGATGGTCGGCATGGACCTTGGCCGGGTCGCTGGAGACCACCGTGTGCAGCAGCAGGCCGGGCGTGGCGGCGATCAACGGGGCGTGGAAGGCCTTGCCGACGAAGCCGTAGCCGACCAGGGCGACCTTGAAGGGGAGGGGAGAGGACATGGCCACTTATAACCCTCTCCCATGGGGAGAGGGAGGGGCCCGCGACGAAGTCGTGGGAGGGTGAGGGGGTAAAATGCCGGACGGCGCGCCGGCAGGGCGGCGGGAGAAAACGGTGAGGGTGTAACCCCTCACCCTCCCACGTCCTGCGGACGCGGGTCCCTCCCTCTCCCTCTGGGAGAGGGCGCAAAAAGAAAGCCCCCGACCTTTCGATCGGAGGCTCATCTTCAGGCGCTCATGGCGAAGACCTAGATCTTCACCGGCTCCATCTTCGGCGTCAGCAGGTGGATGACCAGCAGGGCCACCAGATAGGCGCTGCCCGCGACGATGAAGATCGGCGTGTAGGTGCCGATCCGATCCAGCACCTGGCCGATGTACTTGGAGAACACCATGCCGCCGACCGCGCCCAGCATGCCGCCGATGCCGACGACCGAGCCCACCGCGCCGCGCGGGAACACGTCCGACGGCAGGGTGTAGAGGTTGGCCGAGAAGCCCTGGTGGGCGGCGGTGGCGACGCCGATGATCAGGACGGCGGTCCACAGGCCCGAGACGTTGGCCGCGAAGATCACCGGCATGGCCAGCAGGGCGCAGACCAGCATGGTGGTCTTGCGGGCGTTGTTGATGCTCCAGCCCATCTTCATCAGCTGCGACGACAGCCAGCCGCCGGCGACGCTGCCGACGTMGCTCATCAGATAGATGGCGATCAGCGGCGGGCCGAAGCTCTTGAGGTCCAGGTGATAGCGCTTGCCCAGGAAGTCGGGCAGCCAGAACAGGAACATCCACCAGATCGGGTCGATCAGGAACTTGCCCAGGGCGAACGCCCAGGTTTCCTTCTTGCCCAGCAGCTTGACCCAGCCGATCTTCTCGACGGGGTCGGCCGGATCCTGCTCGATGTGGGCCAGCTCGGCGGCCGACAGGCGCTTCTGCTCGCGCGGCCGGCGGTAGACGATCAGCCACAGTGGCAGCCACAGCAGGCCCGCCACGCCGGTGACGATGAAGGCCATCTGCCAGCCGAAGGCCAGCACGATGCCCGGCACGACCAGCGGGGTGACGATGGCGCCGATATTGGTGCCGGCGTTGAAGATGCCGGTGGCCAGGGCGCGCTCGTTCTTGGGGAACCACTCGGCCACGGCCTTGATGCCGCCCGGGAAGCCGCCGGCCTCGCCGATGCCCAGGCCCATGCGGGCGAAGGCGAAGCCGCTGAAGCTCTTGGCCAGGGCGTGGGCGATGTGGGCGCCCTGCCAGATCAGGAACGCGACGCCGAAGCCCCAGCGGGCCCCGATCTTGTCCATGATCTTGCCCCAGGCGAGGTAGGCCACGGCGTAGGCCAGCTGGAAGTAGAACACGAGATCGGCGTAGTGGGTCTCGTCCCAGCCGAATTCCTTGCTGAGGTCGGCCTTCAGCAGGCCGATGGTCTGGCGATCGACGTAGTTGATCACCATCGCCAGGAACAGCAGGCCGACGATGACCCACCGGTACCGGCCGATCTTCGCGGACGGAGCCGGCATTGTTGGAGCGTCCATGGACGTCACATCCTCACCCTTAGGCTTGTAGTTATTCCGACGCCCCCGCCGGTTTTCCGATCGTTAGAGCACCTTCGAGCGAACCGGGGACCGGTCCGCTCGACGGCTACGCGTATAGAACAGTCGGGCCTGAAGCACGACCTTGGCTTCAGGCCGGCACGGCCACGCAGGCGACGCTTCCGAACGGACCGAAGTCTACGCGGGAGCTCTCGCCGGCGGCAATGTCATGAATGCCGGTGCTGGCGCCGGTGGTCACCAGCATTCCCTTTTTAAGCGGTCGGCCGCGCGAGGCCACGTGGCCCAGCAGGAAGGCCAGGGCCGCCAGGGGCGAGCCGGGGATCGAGGCCGCGCCGCCCTTGCCGACGGACACGCCGTCGATGAAGGTCTCGGCCGGCATGTCTTCCCAGGCGATGTCGCGCCAGTTCTCGATCACCGGGCCCAGGATCTGGCCGTCGTTGTTGCCGAAGTCGGAGGCCACGATGGGCGGACCCAGCTGGTTGATGGTGGCCAGGGGGCTGCCGGCGATCTCGATGCCGACGATCAGCTCGCCCACGTATTCGGCGGCTTCCTCGGCGGTCCACTCGGTCTTGTCGGCCGGGGCGTCCTTGCCCAGGCGGATGATGAACTCGGCCTCGACGGCGGTGAAGCCGCCCGCGATGGCGCGGAAGGGGGTGGGCTGGTCGCCCGCGTCCCAGACCTTGGTCTTGAAGATGCAGCCGGCCAGGCGCTCGGCGCCCAGGCGTTCGCGATGCTGCGGGGGCACCAGGCCCACCTTCCAGCCGACCAGTTCGTCGGGCCAGAGGTCGATCGCCAGGTCCTGGACCGCGTAGCCCTCGGCCATGGATTGGGGAAGCACGCCGCCGGGATAACCGGGAACCGACACGCCCTTCAGACGCGCCTCGACGAATTGTGGGGCGATGGACGCCGGTGCGAACACCTCGCTCTCGGCCTCGGAAACGGTCACGCCGCGAATCCTCCCTCGCGAAACACACTACAGTCCCGTTAAACGGGCTTTGGTCGTGCATAATGGAAACCGGTGTCATTGACAATCGGTCCCGCGACACCGGTGACAATGGATTGTCATGCCCCTGTCGTCGGGATTTCATCCGGTCCCATGATCGATCATCCCAAAATCCGCCGGGCGGTCTTGGCCCTGCCCGAGGTCGAGGCGGGCGACTCCGAGGAGTCGCTGAGCTTCTCCGTGCGCGGCAAGGGTCTGTCCTGGCCCTATCTGGCGCGGGCCGCGCCGAAGGGGCCGCGCCTGGTCGTGCCGGGCGTCCTGGCCGTGCGCTGCCGGATGGAGAAGAAGGAGATGCTGCTCGAGGTCGCGCCGGAGGTCTTCTTCGAGGACGACCACTATCGCGGCTATCCGGCGGTGCTGGTGCGGCTGGACGTGGTGGAGGAGGGCGAATTGAGCGCGCTGCTTCAAGACGCCTGGCGGGTGGTCGCGCCAAAGAGCCTGGTCAAGCGTTTCGACGCGGGCGCTTAAGGAACCGCTCGCCGGTCGCGCGCCTTCAATCCTGGCAGGAAACGGAGCTCGCCATGGCCCAGGGACAGCTCGCCGAATACCGCCGCAAGCGCGACTTCCAGAAGACCGCCGAGCCCAGCGGCGACACCGCCGTCGCCCCGGCGCCCCATGCCCGGTTCGTGATCCAGAAGCACGACGCCACGCGCCTGCACTACGACTTCCGGCTGGAGGTGGACGGGGTGCTGAAGTCGTGGGCGGTGACCAAGGGTCCGTCGCTGGACCCGGCCGACAAGCGGTTGTCGGTCGAGGTCGAGGACCATCCGCTGGACTACGGCGACTTCGAGGGCACGATCCCCAAGGGCCAGTACGGCGGCGGCACGGTGCAGCTGTGGGACCGCGGCTATTGGTCGCCCGAGCCGGGCTTCGAGGACGTGGCCAAGGCGCTGAAGAAGGGCGAGCTGAAGTTCGTGCTGGAGGGCGAGCGCCTGCACGGCTCGTGGGTGCTGGTGCGGATGAACTGGGACCGCAACGCGAAAGACGGGAAGGGCAAGCGCTCCAACTGGCTCTTGATCAAGCACAACGACGCGGCCGCGCGGCCGGGCGAGGGGACCTTGGTGCTGGAAGAGGACGCCTCGATCGCCTCGGGCCGGACCATGGCCGACATCGCGGCGGGCAAGGGCAAGGGGCCCAAGCCGTTCATCCTCAAATCCAAGGGCAAGGGCGACGCGGTGTGGACCTCGCGGACCAAGGCCGAGCGCGAGGCGCTGCAGAAGGAAGCGCTGGAGACGCGGGCCTTCGCCGAGCCCAAGGCCGCGCCGAGGAAGGCCGCCAGGCCGGCCAAGCCCGCCGCGCTGCCCGACTTCATCGAGCCCCAGCTGTGCAAGTCGCTGGACCGCCCGCCGTCCGGCCCCGGCTGGGCGCACGAGATCAAGTTCGACGGCTATCGCGTCCAGCTTCGCGTCGAGGACGGCCGGGCGACCTTGCGCACCCGCAAGGGCCTGGACTGGACCGAGAAGTTCGCCGCCATCGCCGAGGCCGCCGCCGACCTGCCCGACGCCATCCTCGACGGCGAGGTGGTGGCCCTGGACGCGGCGGGCCAGCCCGACTTCGCCGGCCTGCAGGCGGCCCTGTCGGACGGCGACAGCGGCGACCTGATCTTCTTCGCCTTCGACCTGCTGGCGGAGGGCGGCCAGGACCTGCGCGACCTGCCGCTGCGCGAGCGCAAGGCGCGGCTGAAGGCGCTGATGGGCCAGGACGAACCGCGCCTGCGCTTCGTCGACCACTTCGAGACCGCCGGCGACGCGGTGCTGCTGTCGGCCTGCAAGCTGGAGCTGGAGGGCATCATCTCCAAGCGGCTGGACGCGCCGTACCGCTCGGGGCGCAGCGAGACCTGGGTCAAGGCCAAGTGCCGGGCGGGGCACGAGGTGGTGATCGGCGGTTGGACCACGACGGGAACGGCCTTCCGCTCGCTGATCGCCGGCGTCTATCGCGACGGCAAGCTGGTCCATGTGGGCCGGATCGGCACGGGCTTCGGCCGCGACAAGGTCGCCAGGCTGCTGCCGCGGCTGAAGGCGCTGGAGACCAAGACCTCGCCGTTCGAAGGCCAGGGCGCGCCGCGCAAGGCCGACAACATCCACTGGGTGAAGCCCGAACTGGTGGCCGAGATCGAATATGCCGGCTTCACCGGCGACGGGGCGATCCGCCAGGCGGCGTTCAAGGGCCTGCGCGAGGACAAGCCCGCCGCCGAGGTCGAGGCCGAGGTCCCCGCGTCGGCCGAGACCGCCGAGCTGGCCGAGCCGACGCCCAAGGCGGCGCCTAAGGCCGCATCCAAGACCTCGGGGACGATCTCGACCGCCAAGGCCGACAGCGTCGTGCTGGGCGTGACGATCTCCAGCCCCGACAAGCCGCTGTGGCCCGACGTCGATGGCGCGCCGGCCACCAAGATCGACCTGGCCCGTTACATGGCCGCCGTCGGCGAGTGGATGCTGCCGCACGTCAAGGGCCGGCCGGCCTCGATCATCCGCGTGCCCGACGGCATCGGCGGCGAGACCTTCTTCCAGCGCCACGCCATGCGCGGGATGTCGTCGTTGATCGAGCAGGTCAGCGTGAAGGGCGACAAGCAGCCCTACATCCGCTTCGACCGGGTCGAGGCCCTGGTCGCCGCCGCCCAGATCGGCGGGGTCGAGATCCATCCGTGGAACTGCCAGCCCGGCGACACGGAAGTGGCCGGCCGGCTGGTCTTCGACCTGGACCCCGCGCCGGGGATCACCTTCGAGGACGTGATCGCCGGGGCCCGTGAGATCCGCGATCGGCTGGAGGAGCTGGGCCTGGTCAGCTTCTGCAAGACCACCGGCGGCAAGGGGCTGCACGTGGTGACGCCGCTCTCCGACAAGGTCCCGTGGGACGCGGCCAAGGCTTTCGCCCGCGAGGTCTGCGCCCGCATGGCCGCCGACGCGCCGGACAAGTACCTGATCACCATGAGCAAGAAAGCGCGGGAGGGTCGGATCTTCCTCGACTACCTGCGCAACGACCGCACCTCGACCGCCGTCGCCCCGCTCTCGGCCCGGGCCCGTCCGGGGGCGACGGTGTCGATGCCCCTGAACTGGACCCAGGTGAAGGCGGGGCTGGACCCGACGAAGTACACGATCCGCACCACCCCCGACCTGATCGCCAAGAGCACGGCCTGGGAGGACTATTTCGACGCCGCCAAGCCGCTGAAGGCGGCGATCAAGCGGCTGGGGTGAAGGGGGGCGGATGAGGCGGGCTCGCCATTGCTCGAGTTTCCCAAACCTTCCCCAACCCATCGTCATTCCCGCCCTTGTGGCGGGAACCCCTCTATCCGTCGTAGGGGCAGCGGAGTGGCGCGCCGGCGCGCCAAGGCCTCTCATCGTCAGCTGAACCAGGGGTTCCCGCCACAAGGGCGGGAATGACGGCCGAAAGGAGATGGCGTCTGAATAAGGACGTCCCCTAGCTCGCCTGGCGGGCTTCGGCCGCCAACTTGTCGGCCTGGCGCTCCAGGTCGTCGGCCTGGGCGGGCAGACGGGCGGAGAGGTCGCGCAGCTCGGCGTCGGTGACGGTGTTGCCGCGAGCGCGGTTCTCCTCGATCTGCCTGGCGCGATAGGCGGGGTCGCGCAGGCGGGCGGCCTCCTCGCGCATCTGCTGGGCGCCCCGGCGCATCTGCACGGCGCCCTGGGCCATCTGGGCGCGGGCCTTGACCATCGCGCGGGCCGCTTCGGCGCGGGCCTGTTCGCCGATCTGGCGGGCCCATTCGCCGTCAGCCCTGGCCTGCTCGGCGTCGGCGCGGGCCTGTTCCGCATCCACGCGAGCCCGCGCGGCGGCGTGGCTGGCCTGGCGGCGAGCCTCGGCGGCTTGGCGGCGGGCTTCGGCGGCGTTGGCGCGGGCCTCGACGGCGGCCTGCTTCTCTTCGGGCGTGGCGTAGCGGAAGTAGCTGTAGCTGTAGCTCGCGCCGGCAGGCGGCGGGGGCGGAGCCGGCGGCAGCGGCGGAAGAGGCGGCAGCGGCGGTTCGGGCGCGTTCAGCGGCGGCGGAGGGGGCGGGGGAGGCGGCGGCGGAAGCTCGGCCATCGTGATCGCCTCGGCCGGCGGCGCGGGAGGCGCGGGGGGCGCCGGCGGGGCGGGCGGAGCCGGCGGGGCC
>NZ_JBFTKU010000041.1:0-17898 GCF_056665975.1 Caulobacter sp. 05T431
GCTTCGAGCTTCGACGGCGGGGGCGGGCGCGGCGGCGGCCGGAGCCGGGGCGGCCACGGCCTGCGGCGCGGCGACATAGGTGGTCGCGGCGGCGACGGTCAGTTCACGGGCCACGCGGATCTTCAGGCCGGCGTGCTCGACCTCGATCTCCGACAGGCCGGTGTCCTTCAGGATGTCGGCCAGCTTGCGGACCAGGCGGGCGTCGATCGACGGGGTCTCGACCGGATCGGCGGGGGCCTTGGGATTGGACATGGAAGCTTACCTTGCTGTCTTCTGAAGCCGGGGTCGCCGGCTAGTTCGCGCCGATCAGGCCGGCTGCGGCCTCGATCGCCAGTTCATAGCTCGCCGCGCCGAAGCCGGAGACCAGTCCGGTCGCCGCGAGCGAAACGAAGGTGTGGCGGCGGAAATCCTCACGCGCCGCCGGGTTGGACAGGTGACACTCGATGACCGGGATGTTCAAGGTCTTCAGAGCGTCGAGCAGGGCGATCGACGTGTGGCCGTAGCCCGCCGGATTGATCACCAACGCGCAGGCCTCCGTCCGGGCTTCCTGGACCCAGTCGATCAGCACGCCTTCGTGATTGCTCTGCCGGAAGACGACGGAAAGGCCCCGAGCGGCCGCCCGCGCTTCGCAGCGCGCACGGACATCGTCGAGCGTGTCCTTGCCGTAGATCTCGGGCTCGCGCGTTCCCAACAGGTTGAGGTTGGGCCCGCTCAGCACATGGATGGGTTTTGCCATTCGGCTCCGCCGTCGATTCCGGGAGGTCTTGTATAGCCGGTTCCCTCGCGTCACAAGCAGGGCTCGCTTCGGAGGTGACATKAAGCTTCTCTTGAACGGCGAGGAACGCGACATCGCCGACATCATCAGCATCGCGGACCTGGTCGCGACCCTGGGGCTGGACGCCCGCAAGGTGGCCGTCGAGCGCAATCTCGAGATCGCGCCGCGCTCGACCTATGGCGATACGATCCTGGCCGACGGCGATCGGATCGAGATCGTCACGTTCATCGGCGGGGGCTGAAGACGCCCCCGAGGCATCGGCGGGGGCTAAGGGGTCCTCCGGGGTTTGAAACCCCGGCCTCGCGAGCGTACATGCAGGCCATGAACGCGCACGTCCCCCCCGAATCCGCCGTCCCCGCCGATGAGGCGCAAGACACCTGGACCGTCGCCGGCCGCACCTTCCGCTCGCGGCTGATCGTCGGGACCGGCAAGTACAAGGACTACGCCACCAACGCCGCGGCGGCGAAGGCGGCGGGCGCCGAGATCGTCACCGTGGCCGTGCGCCGCGTGAACCTGACCGACCCGACCCAGCCGCTGCTGGTCGACTACGTCAAGCCGACCGAATTCACCTTCCTGCCGAACACCGCGGGCTGCTTCACCGGCGAGGACGCCGTGCGCACCCTGCGCCTGGCCCGCGAGGCCGGCGGCTGGGACCTCGTGAAGCTGGAAGTGCTCAGCGACCCCAAGACCCTCTATCCCGACATGGAAGAGACCCTGCGCTCGCTGAAGCTGCTGGTCGCCGAGGGATTCCAGGTGATGGTCTACTGCTCGGACGACCCGGTCTACGCCCGGAAGCTGGAAGACGCCGGGGCGGTGGCGATCATGCCGCTGGGCGCGCCGATCGGTTCGGGCCTGGGAATCCAGAACCGCGTGAACCTGCGGATCATCGTCGAGAACGCCAAGGTGCCGGTCCTGGTCGACGCGGGCGTGGGCACGGCCTCGGACGCGGCGATCGGCATGGAGCTGGGCTGCGACGCCATCCTGATGAACACCGCCATCGCCGAGGCCAAGGACCCGATCCGCATGGCCCGGGCCATGAAGCACGCGGTGATCGCCGGCCGCGAGGCGTACCTCGCGGGCCGGATGCAGAAGCGGCTCTACGCCGACCCCAGCTCGCCGCTGGCCGGGCTGATCTAGACCGGAGCCGAGGCCTTCTTGGCCTGACCCGCCCGGGCCTGGTCGATGGCCAGCTTCAGGGCGTGCATGTCGGCGCCGGGGATCATCGTGTCGCCGACGAAGAAGGCCGGCGTGCCTTCGATGGCCAGGGCCTCGGCCAGGGCGTGGGTGTCGGCCAGGTGCTGGGTGACGGCCTCGGACTCGCCGACCGCGCGGGCCTTGGTCAGGTCGATCCCCATCTCCTGGGCGATGCGCATGACGGCTCCGGCGTCCAGGCTCTTCTCGGCCATCAGGCGCTTGTGCAGCTCGATGGTCCTGCCCTGGTCCTTGGCCCCCAGGACCAGGCGGGCGGCGACCTCGGAGTCGTGGCCGAAGATCACGAAGTCCTTGAACACGAAGCGCACGTCGGGGTTCTTCTGGATCAGGTCGACGATCTGCGGCGCGGCCAGCTTGCAGTAGCCGCAGCGGTAGTCGAAGAACTCCACGACCGTGATCGAGCCGTTCGGATTGGCCACGAAGTCGCGCGGATCGCGCTCCAGCGCCTGGCGGTACTTGTTGATCGCGCCCTTGGCGGAACTGGCCTTCTCGGCCGCCTGCTTGGCCTGGAGCTTGTTGCTCATCTCGACCAGCACCTCAGGGTGCTCGATCAGATAGGCGTGGACCTTCTCGCCAAAGGCCTTGTCGGCGTTGGCCTGTCCGCAGCCGATCAGGGAGAGGGCGGCGATGGACGCGGCGGCGATCGCCAGCGGGCGGAAGGTCTTGATCATGGAAGTCTCTGGAAAGGGGCCTAGCGGCGCAGGCCCGAGGTGACGGCGCCTTCCTTGGCCAGGTCCTTGAGGTCCTGGTTGGAAGGGTTMGAGGTCAGGACGATGTCGGTGGCGCGGCGCCATTCGACGCTGTCCTTCTTGAGCAGTTCGCGGGCCCGCATGGCGAAGACGCGCGCCTCCTGGGTGGCACCCATGTTGAAGTACTGCTCGGCGGTGGCCAGGCGGGCCTTGCCGTCCTCGCCGCGCTTGTCATAGGCCTGGGCCAGCAGACGCCAGGCGACGGAATTGTCGCTCTCGTCCAGCAGCGAGCGCTTCAGCTCGGCGATGCCTTCCTCGACCTTCTTGGGATCGTCCTGGCCGATCAGGGTCTGGCCCAGGTTGACGCGCAGCAGGGCCGCGTCGGGCTTGAGGGCCACCGACCGGCGCTGTGGCTCCTCGGCCTCCTTGACGCGGTTGAACTCGAACAGGATCTGGCCCTTGAGCTCCCAAAGATAGGGATTGTTCTCGTTCTCGGCGATCAGGCCGTCGAGGATCTTCAGGGCCCGATCGGGTTCCTTCATCTGATAGTAGGCGATCGCGCGGGCGTAGCGGGCCGGGAAGGCGCGGTCGGTCTCCTTGTACTTCACGATCGCCACGCCGGGATTGATGAAACCCTCCAGCTTGGCCTTCATGATCTCGTGCTCGGCCAGCGAGGCCGGATCGTCGACGGCGTTATAATGCGGCAGCTTCTCGACCCGGCTGCGAAGGGCGTCGATCCGGTCGCCCGACAGGGGGTGGCTGCGGAAATAGGCGTAGCGCCGCGACTGGTCGAAGACCTCCTGATAGCGGAAGTTGTCGAAGAACTCGACGAGGCCGCGGCCGGACTGGCCGGTGGCCTCCAGGAACCCGGCGCCGGCCTGGTCGGCGCGCGATTCCTGGTCGCGGCTGTAGCCCAGAGCGCCCAGCTGGCCGAAATAGCTGGCGTTGCCCAGCAGCACGGCCCCGGCGTCGGGAGCCCCGGCCAGGGCGGCCAGGACGCCCAGGCCCATGGTCAGGATCATCGGCTTGAGGCCGGCCCGCATCATCTCGCCTGAACGCAGCGGGTGGGCTCCGGCCAAGTGCCCGGTCTCGTGGGCGATGACGCCCTTCAGCTGGTTGGGCGTCTCGGTCTGCAGGATCAGGCCGGTGTTGAGGCCCATCATCAGGCCCTGGGTGGCGAAGGCGTTCAGTTCCTTGTCGCCGACCAGCAGAATGCGGACCGTCTTGGGGTCCAGACCCGCCGCCGCGTAGATCGGGTCGGCGTCGCGGTGCAGGATCTCTTCGATCTCGGTGTCACGGATCAGCGAGGGACCGTCCTGGGCGCGCGCCGGCGCGGCCGGGGCCAGGATAGCCGCCAGCAGGGCCAGCGCGGACAGCGCCGAACCCGTCTTCCTGGTCACGCTTTCGGAAGCCGCCCTTATCCGGGAGGTCATCGAAACTCTCCTGATCGCGCCCCCGCGCTCAAGCCGGCAGTCTAACGCGGTTCTCGGCGACCTGGGAACATCGGTCGAACGAGCTTCCAGCGGATATAGGGGTGAAGCTCGGCGGAACCAGGGCGCCGCCGAGCTTCATCCAAGGGGCCTAGCCCCGACGCCACCAGCCGCGCTTGGGCTTTTCGGGGGGCGTCAGAATCTCGGCCGGGTCGGGCTCGACCGCGACCGGGACGGGGGCCAGCTCCGCCGCGGCGACCRCGACGGGTTCCGGTTCGGCGACCGGCTCGGGCGCGGCCTCGACCACGGCCGGAGCCGGGACCTCGACGTCGGCCGCGACCAGGGGCGCGTCCACGACCGTCTCGACGACGGCCGCTTCGGCCGGAGCCTCGGCGGCGTCAGCGGCGTCAGCGGCGTCGGCCTTGCGGCCGCGACCACGCGGACGACGCGCCTTCTTGGGCGCCTCGTCCTGCGGGGGCAGTTCGACCCAGACGTCGGCCGGCGGGCCTTCGATCACGGGCGGCGGCAACGGCGCGGCTTCCAGCTCGGCGACGTCGACGCGCGGGGCGGGACCGCGGTCGGCGCGCGGGGCGTCCGAGACCTCGGCGCGTTCGCCACGGTCGCGACCGCGTCCGCGACGACCGCCGCGCTCACCGCGCTCGCTGCGTTCCGCGCGTTCAGGACGCTCGGCGCGCTCGGCCACGGGGGCTTCAGTCCGTTCCGGACGCTMAGCGCGCTCGGCGCGCTCGGCCCGCTCGGGACGCGCGCCCCGACCGTCCAGTTCGGCCGGGTCGTGCCAGACGAAGGCGTTCTCGCCGAACGGCACCCGCGGACGGGTCCAGGCGAAGACGTCGGCCGGACGATCGCCGTCCTCGCGACCGCCGCGACGGCCGCCGCGACGCCCGCGACGGCGACGACGACGACGCGATTCCTCGTCCTCGCCCTCGATGTCGCCTTCGGCGCGGTCGGCGCCCTCGGCGTCGTCCTCGTCGTCGGCGGCCGCTTCGGCCTGGCCTTCTTCACGGTCGTCGCGACGACCGCCGCGGCGGCGGCGCTTGCGGCCGCGACGGCCGCCTTCGTCGTCGGACGTTTCGGCGCGGGCCGGACGGGCGGCGCGGGGCGCTTCGTCGTCCTCGCCTTCGTCTTCGTCCTCGGAGACGATGTCGTCGTCTTCGTCTTCCTCCTCGTCCTCGAACGCCTCGTCGTCATAGTCGGGCTCGGGCTCGATGGGCGCGAAGATCTGCGGGGCGGGGCGCTCGCCCAGTTCCGTGCGGTCGATGTCGTGCTCGGCCTGGTGCAGGCTGTCGTCGACCAGGACCGTGACGAACAGGGCGTGGGTCTGCTGCAGGCGCAGCAGATAGGCGCGCTTTTCGTTGAGGATGTAGATGCCGACCGGGCGGCTGACCTTCAGGGTGACGGCGCCGCCGCCCTTCAGGGCCTCGACCTCGACCGCGCGCAGGGCGGCCAGGGCGCTGGACTCGACCGAGCGCACGCGGCCGGTGCCGTCGCAGTGTTCGCAGACGTGGGTGGTGCCTTCCAGCACGCCGGTGCGGCGACGCTGGCGGCTGATCTCCATCAGACCGAACCCGCTGATCTTGCCCATCTGGATGCGGGCGCGATCGTCCTTGAGCGCGTCCTTGAGGACCTTCTCGACGGTGCGGTTGTTCTTGGCTTCATCCATGTCGATGAAGTCGATGACGATCAGACCGGCCAAGTCGCGCAGGCGCAGCTGGCGCGCGGCTTCCTCGGCGGCCTCGACGTTCGTCTTCAGCGCGGTGGCCTCGATGTTGCGCTCGCGCGTGGCCTTGCCCGAGTTGACGTCGATGGCGACCAGGGCCTCGGTCTGGTTGATCACCAGATAGCCGCCGGACTTCAGCGGCACGACCGGCGAATAGATCTGGGCCAGGTGGTCCTCGATCTTGTTCTTCACGAACAGCGGCGCGGGCTCGCGGTACGGGAAGACCTTCTTGGCCTGGCTCGGCATCAGCATGCGCATGAAGTCGCGCGCTTCCTTGTAGCCGGCCTCGCCCTCGACCCAGATACCCTCCAGGTCCTTGTCGTACATGTCGCGGATGGCGCGCTTGACGAGGTCTTCCTCCTCGTAGATCAGCGCCGGGGCGATCGAGTGCAGCGTGTTGTCGCGGATATTCTCCCACAGACGCAGCAGGTACTCGTAGTCGCGCTTGATCTCGGCCTTGGTGCGCTTGGCGCCGGCCGTGCGGACGATCAGGCCCATGCCCTGCGGCACGTCCAGGCCCTGGACGACGCTCTTCAGGCGCTTGCGGTCGGTGACCGTGGTGATCTTGCGGCTGATGCCGCCGCCGCGGGCGGTGTTGGGCATCAGGACGCCGTACCGGCCGGCCAGCGACAGGTAGGTGGTCAGGGCCGCGCCCTTGTTGCCGCGCTCTTCCTTGACGACCTGGACCAGCATGATCTGCCGGCGGCGGATCACTTCCTGGATCTTGTACTTGCGCATCAGGCGGCGCTTGCGGCGCGCCAGTTCTTCCTCGACGGCGTCTTCCTCGTCGTCGACCGCGTCGCMGTCATCGTCCTCGCGGGCGTGATGGTGATCGTCCTCGTCGTCATGCGAGTCGTCGCGCATCAGCGCTTCGCGGTCGGCGACCGGGATCTGGTAGTAGTCCGGGTGGATTTCGTTGAAGGCCAGGAAGCCGTGGCGGTTGCCGCCGTACTCGATGAACGCAGCCTGCAGGCTGGGCTCAACGCGGGTCACCTTGGCGAGATAGATATTTCCCCGGAGTTGTTTGCGGGTCTGGCTCTCGAAATCGAACTCTTCAACGCGGGCGCCATCCACGACCACCACACGCGTCTCTTCTGCGTGGGCGGCGTCGATCAACATCTTCTTCGACATAAAAGGTATCTCCACGGCGCGCGGCGGACGCTAGGTCCGGGCGCCGATATGATTGAAAGGCGCGCACGTCACCGCCCGTCGCCCCGCCGAAGCGGTTGCGGAAGGTCGGTCGCCAAAGGCGGTCGGGTGCGGCGCAGCCCATAAGGTTTCTGTGTTCCTTAAACGCGCCGGAGGGCGCGGATCGGATGGAGCGTCGACGCCGGGGCGGCTTAAGGGCCCGACGCGGGCCCTGCGGGTCGATCCATGCGAAGGCTTCGCGCCTCACGCTGGTAATCGAACCCAAACTCGTTTCAGTCCGGCGGTTCCGGCCATGAATGCGAATTGCATCCTCAAAGAATGCAAGCGCGTCCGTGAGATAGGAACCGCTCACGCTTTCCGCCATGACGATCACGGCGCTCAGCGCGCGGACCATAGTGTAGCAACATCGCGCCGCAAAAGAAAAGCGCTCKACTGCACGGCCCTGCGCGGCCATGTCGCGTGCGAGGTTAACGCTTTCTCTACCGTAAAATGCGCATATCAGTTTTTCGGTTTAAGTTGAGCGCCTGGGGGCGACGGTAGGCATGAGCAGGGTTCTGATCTCGGCGGCGAGGACAGGATGGGCGCGGGCGGCGATGATCGTCGGCGGCCTGGCCCTGGCCGGCGTCGCCGTGGCCATGGCCCAGGGCCCCGCGCCGGCCGCCGGCGTGCAGAAAGTCCGCTTCGGCGGCGACCGCAACGAAACCCGCATCGTCATCGACCTGGACCGCGCCGCGACCGGCAAGCTGCTGGCCGACGGGGCCGGCGACCGCCGCGTGGTGATCGGCCTGCCCAACGTGACGACCGGCGGCGACCTGCAGGGGACCGGCCAGGGCCTGGTCGAGCGCTGGGCGATCGACGAGGCCGCCGGCGGCGCGCGCCTGCGCCTGGACCTGAAGGCCAACGCCGAGGTCCGTCGGCGCTTCCTGCTTCCGCCGGGCGACGGCGCTTCGGCCTACCGCTATGTCATCGACCTGAAGTCCACGGATGCGCCGGGCGCCGTACAGGCCCCGGTCCTGAAGCCGACCCTGGTCTCGGCGCCCGTGAAGGCCTCGGCCCTGCGCCTGAAGAAGGTCATCGTCATCGACGCCGGCCACGGCGGCAAGGATCCCGGCTCGTCGGGCGCCAACACCGCCGAGAAGGACGTCACCCTGGCCGCCGCCAAGGCGCTGAAGGCCAAGCTGGAGAAGTCSGGCCGCTACACCGTGGTCATGACCCGCCAGTCCGACACCTTCGTGCCCCTGGAAAGCCGCGTGCAGATCGCCCGACGGGCCGACGCCGACCTGTTCATCTCGCTGCACGCCGATTCGGGTCCCGACGCGACGACCCGGGGCGCCAGCGTCTACACCTTATCGGAAAAGGGCACCGAGCGCGTGGCGCGGGTGCTCGAGAAGGACGACTGGCTGATGAAGGCCAATCTGCCGGGCCGCGACCGCGCGGTCAGCCAGATCCTGCTGGACCTGTCGCAGCGCGCCACCAAGAACCGTTCGGCCGCCTTCGCCGAGACCCTGCTGCAGTCGGTGGGCGAGGAGACGACCCTGCTGCGCCGCAGCCACCGCGACGCGGGCTTCATCGTGCTGCTGGCCCCCGACGTGCCCGCCGTGCTGCTGGAAATGGGCTTCATCACCAATCTCGACGACGAACAGCTGCTGAAGACCCCCGCCGGCCGCGACCGGCTGATGGACGCCGTCGCCGGCTCGATCGAATCCTATTTCGCCACCCAGACCAGGCTCGCCGCTCGCTAGCCCGGCGAGAGCCGTTGGCGCCTCGCCCGATGCGCGCTAGAGCCATGCGGGGGAAGACGCGTCGGACGTGGCCGATCCCTGCGACGGCGAAACCGCTTACCTTTTTGCCGATCGCGCTCTAGAGGATTCGAACGGAGCGGGCGAAAGTGCGTCGCCCGACGGAGGCTGCGTGGATCTGAAGCCCAGAGAACGATGGATCGCCATCGCCGGTGTCGCGGTGTTGTCCGCGATCGCCGTGGCGGGCTTCACCATCGCCATCTACGCCGCCTGGCTGTTCCACGACATGCCCGACGCGGGCGAGCTGCAGGACTATCGTCCGCCCACAGCCACGCGCGTCTACGCCTGGGACGGCACCCTGATCGGCGAGTACAGCAAGGAACGCCGAATCTTCGTCCCGTACGACCAGATCCCGCCCCAGCTGGCCCAGGCCTTCCTGGCGGCCGAAGACCATAACTTCTTCAAGCACGGCGGCGTCGACGTCGGCGGCTTCTCGCGCGCCATGCTCAACAACGTCGGCAACGCCGCGCGCGGCCGACGCCTGGAAGGCGGCTCGACGATCACCCAGCAGGTGGCCAAGAACGTCCTGCTGACCAGCGACGCCACGGTCGGGCGCAAGTTCAAGGAAGCGATCCTGGCCCATCGCCTGGAGCAGTCGCTGTCCAAGCAGCAGATCCTCGAGCTGTATCTCAACGAAATCTGGCTGGGCTACCGCTCGTACGGCGTCGGCGCGGCGGCCTACAACTATTTCGGCAAGTCGCTGCCCGAGCTGAGCCTGGCCGAATGCGCCTATCTGGCCGCCCTGCCGAAGGGCCCGGACAACTACCATCCGATCCGTAACAAGGCCAAGGCCAAGGCCCGCCGCGACTGGATCCTGGGCCAGATGGCCGAGCAGGGCTGGATCAGCCAGGCCGACGCCCGCAAGGCGATGGCCGAGGACCTGATCGTCCAGGCCGCGCCCAGCCGCGCCAAGTACCGCGACGCCGACTATTTCGTCGAGGAAGTGCGCCAGCGCGGCGTCGCCACCCTCGGCCCCCGCCTGAACGAGGGCGGCTACTACATGCGCACCACCCTGGACCCCAAGCTGCAGACCGCGGCCCGGGTGGCGCTGATGGAAGGCCTGGAGAAGTACGACCGCCGCCATGGCTGGCGCGGCGCCTGGGGCCATGTCGACGCCCTGGACGCGGACTGGGAGAAGCAAGCGCTGAAGAAGGCCCCGCCGTCGGAGCGCCGCGGCTGGCGTCCGGCCATCGTCACCTCGGCCTCGGGCGGCGTCCGCCTGGCCAAGGGGRAAGGCGAGGGGGCCATCGCCGGCGAGGACATGGCCTGGGCCAACGCCACCAAGGGGCTGAAGGTCGGCGACCTGGTGTTCGTCGAGAAGTCCGACAGTTCGCCCAACTACCGCCTGCGCCAGGTCCCGATCGTCAACGGGGCCCTGGTGGCGATGGAGCCCTATACCGGTCGCGTCGTGGCCCTGGTGGGCGGCTACAGCTTCTCGCTGTCGAACTTCAACCGCGCCACCCAGGCGATGCGCCAGCCGGGTTCGGCCTTCAAGCMGTTCGTCTACGCCACGGCCCTGGAGAACGGCTACACGCCGGCCAGCGTGGTGGTCGACGCCGCCATCACCCTGAAGGGGGCCAACGGCGAGGACTGGAGCCCCGAGAACTATCACAAGAAGTTCTATGGGGCCCTGCCGCTGCGCAAGGGACTGGAGCAGTCGATCAACGCCATGACCGTGCGCCTGGCCCAGAGCGTCGGCATGAAGAAGATCGTCGAGACCGCCAAGAAGACCGGCGTGACCCACGACATGGCTCCGGTGCTGGCCATGGCCCTCGGCGCGGGCGAGACCACGCCCTTCAAGCTGACCACGGCCTACACCGCGTTCGTCAACGGCGGCCGCCGGGTCGACCCGCACCTGATCGAGCTGGTGCAGGACCGCGAGGGCAAGGTGATCTTCCGCGCCGACAAGCGCGACTGCGTCCGCTGCAACGCCGGCTTCAACGGCGACGAGAGCCCGCGCATCCCGGCGCTGGGCGAGCAGGTCATGGACCCGATCACCGCCTACCAGATCACCTCGATGCTGCAGGGGGTAGTCCAGCGCGGCACGGCGGCCCAGGCCAGCTCGCTGGGCTATCCGCTGGCCGGCAAGACCGGCACGACCAACGAGTACCGCAGCGCCTGGTTCATGGGCTATTCGCCCAACCTGGTGGTCGGCGTGTTCATCGGCTTCGACGACAACCGTTCGCTGGGCGAGGGCGAGACCGGCGCTACCGGCCCGGTGCCGATCTTCATGGACTTCATGCGCKAAGCGCTGAAGGGCCAGCCCAAGACCGAGTTCAAGGCGCCCAAGAACGCCAAGTTCGCCATGGTGCGCGGCATCCGCGAGGCCTTCCGCCCCGGCACCGAGCCCAAGGTCGTGGCGCCGACCGAGAACACCGGCCCGCAGCCCTACGACGAGGCCTGGCCGGGCGGCCAGATCGGTCCGGCCCCGACCCAGGGCCCGGCCAAGCCGCCCACCCAGGCGCCCGACATCAACGGGCTTTACTGATCTATTCGTCAGGCAATCGCCCCCGGAGTCATTGCGCCGAATCCGGGCGCGGGCTACATCCCGCGCCCTTCAACACTGTCACGGAGCTACGTGATGAGACCGGATGTCGAGGCCGCCGCGGCCGACATCGAGCAGTCCGTGGGACTGCTCAGGAGGCGTCTTTGACTGGGATGTCGCCCTTAGAAAGCTCGATGAGCTGAACGCCCGGGTCGAGGACCCGACCCTCTGGGACCGTCCGTCGGAAGCCCAGGCCGTCTCCCGCGAACGCGCCAGCCTGGCCGCCCGCGTCGAGGCCGTGCAAAGCATCGAACGCGACGTCAAGGACGCGGTCGACTACGCCGAACTGGCCGACATGGAAGGCGACGAAGCCTCCCTGGAGGACGCCCGTGCCCAGCTGAAGGCTATCAAGGACCGCGCCGCCCGCGCCGAACTCGAGGCCCTGCTGTCGGGCGAGGCCGACGGCAACGACGCCTATATCGAGATCAACTCCGGGGCCGGCGGCACCGAGTCCTGCGACTGGGCCGGAATCCTGCTGCGGATGTACACCCGCTGGGCCAACGCCCACGGCATGACCACCGAGCTGATCGAAGAGACCGACGGCGACCAGGCCGGGATCAAGTCCGCGACCCTGCTGGTCAAGGGCCCCAACGCCTACGGCTGGTTGAAGACCGAGGCCGGGGTGCACCGCCTGGTGCGCATCAGCCCCTATGACAGCAGCGCCCGGCGCCACACCTCGTTCGCCTCGGCCTGGGTCTATCCTGTGGTCGACGACACGATCGAGATCGAGATCAATCCGGCCGACGTGCGCACCGACACCTACCGGGCCTCCGGCGCCGGCGGTCAGCACATCAACAAGACGGACTCGGCCGTGCGTCTGACGCACATCCCGACCGGCATCGCCGTGGCCTGCCAGGCCGGCCGCTCTCAGCACCAGAACCGCGAGGAAGCCTGGAAGATGCTGCGCGCCCGGCTCTACGAGGCCGAGCTGCAGAAGCGAGAAGCCGCCCAGCAGGCGCTGGAGGACCAGAAGACCGACATCGGCTGGGGCCACCAGATCCGCAGCTACGTCTTGCAGCCCTACCAGATGGTCAAGGACCTGCGGACCAACGTCGAGACGTCAGACACCCAGGGCGTGCTTGACGGCGACCTGGATGCCTTCATGGGGGCCTCGCTGGCCCAGCGGGTCGGGGCGACGCGGGACGCTTCGGCCTAAGGCCGGCGCGGTCCTCGGAAAAGCAAAACGCCCCGGATCGCTCCGGGGCGTTTTCGTTTAGCCCGCCGGCTTGGCCAGGGCGGGGGCCGGCGCCGGTTGCGGCGCTGGCGCCGGCTGCGGCGKGGCCGCCGGGCGCTGGAACTTCAGGCTGCGGCCTTGGAAGAACGCCCCGGTCTCCATCGCCAGCTGCTCGTGGGTGATGTCGCCATCGATGTAGGAAGTGCCGTAGAGGCGGACCTGCTTGGCGGTGATCGCCCCGACGATGCGACCGCGCACCTCGACCGCCTCGGCGTAGACCGAGCCCTCGATGTGGCCTGTTTCACCGATCGTCAGCCGGCCGACGCGGACGTCGCCGCGGACCACGCCATCGATCTGCAGCTCGCCGTCGCCGGTGATGCCGCCCTCGATGGTGATGTCGGGCGAGATCAGCGACGCCACCTTGGGCGGCGCCTTACGGGCCGTTTCGGGAACGGGCGCCATGGACATGGGCAGCGGCTCGATGCGGGCCGGCCCCTTGGGCGCCTTAGCTTGCTTGCTGAACATACTCACCAGCCTTCAAGAAGCGGTTCGGGTTCTGAGCCCGTCCGTTGACCCATACTTCGTAGTGCAGATGCGGACCGGTCGAACGGCCGGTCGAGCCCATGGCCGCGATACGCTGGCCGATGGCGACACGCTGGCCGACCCGGACCGAAGCGGCCTGCAGGTGGGCGTAGCGGGTCTTGAAGCCGTTGCCGTGGTCGATCTCGACGACGTTGCCGTAGCCCGAGCGCACGCCGACGAACGAGATCACGCCCGGGGCGGTGGCCATGATCGGCGTGTAGAACGAGCCGGGGAAATCCAGGCCCGAATGGAACGCCGGGCGGTGGGTGAAGGGATCGAAGCGGACGCCGTAGCTGCTGCTCAGCGCCGGATTGTTGGTCGGACGATAGAAGGGCAGCTTCTGCGAGGCGGCGCTCAGCTGGCGCATGTCCGACATGTCGGTGGCGGCGTGCTGGATGCGGCCGGCGAACTCTTCGTCGACGTCGAGCACGGCGGCCAGGGCGCGGGGATCCTTGGCCTCGATCAGCGGGCCGCCCAGGGACGAGCCACCGCGGCCGGTGAACGAGCCCGCGTCCAGGCCGGCCATCCGCATGGCCAGGCGCAGGCGCTCGGCGCGGCTCTTGGCGAAGGTCTCGGCGGCGTCGATCAGGCGCTCCTGATCCATCCGCGTGGCCTGGATGCGCTCGACCGGCGAGGCGCCCAGCGTGTGGGGCTTGGCGATCTGCAGGGCCTGGACCGCGCCGGGCACGCCCTTGAAGTCGCTGAGCAGGAGGGCGAGGGCGGCGTGGCGCTTCTCGACCGAGCTGGCCAGCTCGTCCAGCGAGCCGCTGCTGGCCGACAGCTGGGCCACGGCGCTGTTCAGGCGGGCCTGGCGATCGGCGTTGAGGCGCTCGTAATAGGCCTTCTGCTTGATGACCATCTGGTCGGTCGAGCTGACCGACAGGGCGTTGACCATCATGGCCGCGGTGCAGACGCCCATCCACAGGGCCGCCGCGGCGATCCCGGTGGCGCACATCAGTTGCTTGCCGGTGGAGAAAACGTAGCCGCGCATCTCGCCGCCGGAGCGCACATACAGATGGCGCTCGGGGAACAGCTCTTCCAGGGATTGTCGCAGTCGCTTGAAGCGCGTGATCGCCATCGCCCTAGGAAACCCCCGTTTTCAAGGTCCCGGCGATATGCAACGAGAAAGCGGAAACGCGCAAGATACTTCGCGCCCAGCGTGAACGCAGGGCGACGTTTTGCCTAAACAATTCAACCGATAAAAGGTTCCGCGGCCGATTGCCACCGCTGGGGCCTTTTAGTGTTGCGATAACCGCACGCCTGAGGCCGGCGCGCCACACCGCTACTTCAGGGCTTTGGCGGCGGTCAGCACGGCCTTGATGTGGTTGGGCACCTTCACCTTGCGCCAGACGTTGCGGACCACGCCCTCGCGGTCGATCAGGAAGGTCGAGCGGTCGATGCCCATGTACTTGCGGCCGTACATGCTCTTCTCGACCCAGGCGCCGTACGCCTCGACGATCTCGCCGGTGGAGTCGGCCGCCAGCTCGACGGTCAGGTCGTGCTTCTTGCGGAACTTGGCGTGCGAGGCGACGCTGTCCTTGGACACCCCGACGATCACAGCGCCCAGCTTGGCGAACTCCTCGACCTCGGACGAGAACTGCAGGGCTTCGGACGTGCAGCCGGCCGTGTCGTCCTTCGGATAGAAGTAGAGCACCACGTTCTTGCCCTTCAGGCCGGAAAGGCTGACGCGGCCGGTGTCGGTGGCCAGGTCGAAATCGGGAGCCTTGTCGCCGGGTTCCAGCATCGTGCTTTTCCTCAAATCACTCGCGGCGGGTCGAAGCGCCCGGACGAGTCGAAGACCGTCCGGGGCATACGATACCTAAACGGGCTTCACCAACACGATCTTCTTCTTGCCGGCCGCCAGCTTGACGACACCGTCGATGAGGTCGGCCTCGGTGACCACGCGGTTGGCGTCGGGCTCGGCCTTGTCGTTGACCTTCACGCCGCCGCCTTGGGCCAGGCGACGGGCCTCGCCGCGCGAAGCGGCCAGGCCGGCGTCGGCGAACAGGTTGGCCAGCACGATCCCGGCCTTCAGGTCCGCCGCGGGAACCTCGAAGGTGGGCAGGTCGGCCGACAGCGCGCCTTGCTCGAACGCCTTCTCGGCGGCGTCACGAGCCTTGCGGGCCTCATCCTCGCCGTGGGCCATGCGGGTGGCCTCGTCGGCCAGCACCTTCTTGGCGTCGTTGATCTGGGCGCCCGGCAGGGCCTCCAGCTCGGCGATGCGGTCCAGCGGCAGGTCGGTGAACAGCTTGAGGAACCGGCCGACGTCGGCGTCTTCCGTGTTCCGCCAGAACTGCCAGTAGTCGTAGGGGCTCAGCTGCTCGGCGTTCAGCCACACCGCGCCCGACATGGTCTTGCCCATCTTGGCGCCCGAGGCCGTGGCCAGCAGGGGCGTGGTCAGGCCGAAGGCGGCCTTCTGGTCGACGCGGCGCGTCAGCTCCACGCCGTTCAGGATGTTGCCCCACTGGTCCGAGCCGCCCATCTGCAACACGCAGCCATGGGCGCGGTTCAGCTCCAGGAAGTCGACCGCCTGCATCAGCATGTAGTTGAACTCGAGGAAGGTCATCGGCTGCTCGCGCTCGAGCCGCAGCTTGACCGAGTCGAAGGCCAGCATCCGGTTGACCGTGAAGTGCACGCCGTAGTCGCGCAGGAACTGCACGTAGCCGAACTTGCTGAGCCACACGTCGTTGTCGACCATGATGGCGTCGGTCGGGCCGTCGCCGAAGGTCAGGAACTTGGCGAACACCTGCTTGATGCCGGCGATGTTGGCCGCGATGTCGGCGTCGCTCAGCAGCTTGCGGCTCTCGTCCTTGCCGGTGGGATCGCCGACCTTGGTCGTGCCGCCGCCCATAAKGACGATCGGCTTGTGGCCGGCCTGCTGCAGACGGCGCAGCATCATGATCTGGATCAGCGACCCGACGTGCAGCGACGGGGCGGTGGCGTCGAAGCCGATGTAGGCCGTGACGATCCCGCCGGCGGCCGCCGCGTCCAGTTCCTCCGGATGGGTGATCTGGTGGATGTAGCCGCGCGCCTGCAGGGTCTGGAGGAATTCCGACTTGAAGGACGCGGGGGCGGACATGGCTCGACTCTCTGGATGGGACGGATCGGACGACGCGGGGCCGTCTAGCACGGCGAGGTTCGATTGTGAGGGTTTCATTTCAGGTCTCCGGGAGGAACCGGAGCGCATGATCGACCTTCAGCGACCCCGGCGAGGCGGGGTGCAAGCGACGTGCTTCGTCGGCCTCCCGCTAGGACAGCGGGCGGTAATACGAACGGAACAGGAMGCGGGCGTCGATCATGGGGCCTAGCTACCCGGCGCGGGCCATGGCAGTCAACGGGACCATGCGTATCCTGGGATTCATGACCGGCACCTCGCTCGACGCGGTCGACATGGCGGTGCTCGAGACCGACGGCGTCGAGATCCAGGCCTTCGGGCCGTGCGGCGAGCGGAAACTGCGCGAAGCCACGCGCGACCTGCTGCTGGTGGCCACAGAGGTGGCGCGGGGCTGGCCGCGCGACAAGCCCGCGCCCGATATCTTCGCCGAGGCGGCCCAGGCCGTGGCCGACGAGCATTTCCACGCCGCCGAAAGCTTCCTGGCCGAACATGGCCTGGCCTGGTCKGAATTCGACCTGCTGGGCGTCCACGGCCAGACCGTGCTGCACGAGCGGCCGCATCCGGGCCGGATCGGCCGGACAGTGCAACTGCTGGACGCCGAGCGGCTGGCGCGCGCCTGCGCGCGGCCGGTGGCCTTCGACTTCCGCACGGCCGATGTGGCGGCGGGCGGGCAGGGGGCGCCGCTGGCCCCGATCTACCACGCGGCCCGGGCCCGGGCCTCGGGCCTGCCGGCGCCGGTGGCGGCGCTCAACATCGGCGGCGTGGCCAACATCACCCTGATCGGTCCCGACGACGACCTGCTGGCCTTCGACACAGGACCCGGCAACGGCATGATCGACCTGATGCTGCAGGCGCGGGGCCTGGGGCGGTTCGACGAGAACGGCCGGCTGGCGGCGGCGGGCGTCGTCGACGAGGCGGTGCTGAAGACCTTTCTGGCCAGCGACTACTTCTCCGGCCCGGCGCCCAAGTCGCTGGACCGCTACGATTTCCCGCTCGACCTGGTCGATCCTCTGTCCTCCGAGGACGCCGCCGCCACCCTGGTGGCCTTCACCGCCGAGGCCGTCGTCAAGGCGTTCGAGCAAGGCCAGCGCCCGGACGCCCTGATCGTTTGCGGCGGAGGCCGTCACAATCCGCAGATCATGAAGGCCCTGACCGAGCGGGCGCCGGTCCCGGTCAAGACCGCCGAAGCCGTCGGCTGGCGCGGCGACGCCATCGAGGCCGAGGCCTTCGCGTACCTGGCGGCGCGGACGGCGAAAGGGCTGCCGATCAGCTTTCCCGGAACCACCGGCGTGGCCGCGCCGATGACGGGCGGCAGGATCATTGAGCCTTAGCAGGTCCTGCTCCTCTGGTGCGGGTGACCCCTGGCCCCCTACGGACCGCGCCCCTCCCCCTGTGGGGGAGGCGATCGCGCAGCGATCGGTGGGGGGAGTTTTTGGGATCGTCGATCCGGGCTGTGGCCATCTGCCGATCACTCCCCCTCCGGCCTTCGGCCACCTCCCCCACAGGGGAGGGCCTTGGGGACGCGGCTTCGCGCTCCCACGCCAATCTGGCTGTGAGCTGATGGAAAGGGCTGCGGAGCGCCGGACATCGTCCKGAGTTTGAAAAAGAATACCGTTTCGACGAAGCCCGTTCGCTCCGCGCGGTCGTTATCCGCAAGCTCTCGACGCTAGGCCCTGTTGGAGCCGCGCCT
>NZ_JBFTKU010000042.1:0-15291 GCF_056665975.1 Caulobacter sp. 05T431
GGTCGCGAACCAGGCCGGGTCGGTGTGGCCGTGCGGGCTGATGATCGGCAGGCCCTTGACCTGGCCGTACAGCGCCCTCGCGATCCCCCGCGTGCGCTCGTCGGCCGGGAACAGGCGGTCGTCGTGAAAAACCAGAGGCCGGGTCATGGCGTCTTCTACTCCCTACTCCGCCGACGGCTTCCGCGGGCCGTTTTCGACGCGCTTGGTAACCGGTGTCATGGCGCCATGCAAGCCAAAGGCGCCGCCGCGATCATGCCGGCCACCCTAGCTTGCGGGCGGGGCGCCGGACGAGTCGCGAACCACCAGATAGGGGATCGTGCTGTTGGGGTCACGCTTCTCGCGGACCGCCGCGCCGATCAGTTTCTCGGCCGCGATCCGGCCCACCTCGCGGGTGGGGATGTGGATCGTGGTCAGCGGCGGCCAGACGGCCTGGGCGATCTGGAAGTCGTCGAACCCGACCACGGTCACGTCGGCCGGCACCTGAAGCCCGGCGCGGCGCGCCGCCTGCAGGACCCCGGCCGCCATTTCGTCGTTGCCGGCGAAGATCGCGGTGGGCCGGGGCGTCTTGGCCAGCAGCGTCTCGCCGCAGGCCAGGCCCGACTCGAAGGTGTACGCGCCCTGGACGACATAGTCGGGCTTCAGCTCCAGACCGGCCTTGTTCAGGGCGTCCTCGAAGCCCCCTCGCCGCTCGTGCGACGACCGGAAGCTGGGCAGGCCGCTGATGAAGCCGATCTCGCGATGGCCCAGTTCGACCAGATAGGCGCCCATGACCTCGCCGCCCACGCGGTCGTGGCCGACGATCATGTGCTCGGGCTTGTCCAGCTCGACCGAGGCGATACGGATGTACTCGCAGCCGATCTCGCGCAGCAGCTTGGCCACCCGCTCGTCTTCCGACACCGACGGCGGCAGCACCACGCCGAACAGCTTCTGGCGTTCGACGAAGGTGCGGATGTCCTGCAGGAAGGTCGGGCTGGAACGGTCGCACGGGTGGACCACCAGCTCGAAGCCGGACCCGCGGATGCCGTCCAGCAGGCCCAGCTGCATGTTCACGACATATTGCGGGTTGGGGTTGTCGTAGATCATGCCGATCAGGAACGAGCGGCGGAACGCCAGGCCCCGGGCCTGGGGATCGGGCGCATAGCCCCACTCGGCGATCACCGCCTCGATGCGCTCACGGGTCTCGTCGCGCACGAAGGGGGACTGGTTGATCACGCGCGACACGGTCTTCTTCGACACCCCGGCCAGACGGGCGATGTCGTTGATCGTGGCGCGCTTGCGGCCGCCTTCGAGGCCGCCGTCGAAAGCGGCGTCGTTTTCCATGCCGTCAGTCTCCGGCAACGGGGATTTGGACGAGGTCAAAGCGTTTCCATGCGGCGATCGTTGTTTTGTTTTGTCATACTCTATCGCACGGCGGCGTCGCTACAACTGCACCACCGGGCGTATTTGCCCTATGGTGACACCGGTTTCCCCGCCGTACAGACGGGATGGCAGCACGAAAAGTTCCAATGACCAAGGCTTTGATCGTCGACCCTACCCTCAGCCCGTCCGAATCGATCCACGGCGTCGATCCGCGCGACCATGTGGCCACGGCCCTGCGCGACCTCGTCGCCGGGGAAACCCTGGACCTGCACGGCCAGGCGATCGTCGCCCGCGCCGACATCCCCAAGGGCCACAAGATCGCGGTGCGCCGTGCCAGCGCTGGCGAGGACGTGCTGAAGTACGGCTGGCCGATCGGCCGGGCCACGGCCGACATCGCGGTCGGCGACCACGTGCACGTCCACAATGTCGAGACCCGGCTGTCGGGCGTCGAGGACTTCGTCTACGCCGACGCCCATCCGGAACCGCATGCTCCACCGCCGGCCGGGACCTTCCTGGGCTATCGCCGCAAGAACGGCCGGGTCGGCACCCGCAACGAGATCTGGGTGCTGTGCACCGTGGGCTGCGTGGCCAACACCGCCCGAAGGATCGCCGAGAAGGCCAACGCCCGCTTCGCCGGCAGGGTCGACGGCGTCTTCGCCTTCCCCCACCCGTTCGGCTGCTCGCAGCTGGGCGACGACCTGACCCACACCCGCAAGCTGATCGCGGGCCTGGCCGCCCACCCCAACGCCGGCGGCGTGCTGATCCTGGGCCTGGGCTGCGAGAACAACCAGCTGAAGGCCCTGCTGGAGTCMGCGCCGGGCCTGGACCCCGAGCGCCTGCGCTCGTTCACCACCCAGATGGTGGAGGACGAACTCGAAGACGGCCTGGACGCCGTCGAGCAACTGGTCGCCATCGCTGAGAAGGACCGCCGCGAACCGGCCCCGCTGTCGGAGCTGGTCGTGGGCCTCAAGTGCGGCGGCTCGGACGGCTTCTCGGGCGTCACCGCCAATCCACTGGTCGGCCGCATCGCCGACAAGGTCTCCGACGCCGGCGGCACCCCGGTGCTGACCGAGATCCCCGAGGTGTTCGGCGCCGAGGGCGTGCTGCTGGCCCGCGCCGCCACCCGCGAGGTGTTCGACGAAGCCGTCGGGGTGATCGACGACTTCAAGCGCTACTTCATCGACAACCACCAGCCGATCTACGAGAACCCCTCGCCCGGCAACATCGCCGGCGGCATCACGACCCTGGAGGAGAAGTCCCTGGGCGCGGTGCAGAAGGGCGGCCGCGCGCCGCTGGTGGAAGTGCTGCGCTACGGCGAACAGGTGGGGCCGCACGGCCTGACCCTGCTGGAGGCGCCCGGCAACGACGCCGTCTCGTCCACCGCCCTGACGGCGGCCGGCGCCACCGTGATCCTGTTCACCACCGGCCGCGGCACGCCGCTGGGCTTCCCCGCCCCGACCCTGAAGATCGCCTCGAACTCGGCCCTGGCCGCCCGCAAGCCGGGCTGGATCGATTTCGACGCCGGGGTCGTGCTATCGGGCCAGACCATGGACGCGGCGGCCGACTCCCTGATGGACCTGGTCGTGGCCACGGCCTCGGGCCAGCCGACCAAGGCCGAACTCAACGGCGAGCGTGAAATCGCCATCTGGAAGCAAGGCGTTACTCTGTGACCGACACGATCTCCCGTCCTCTCCGCCTCAACGCCGTCAGCTATCCGGCCGCCATTCCGGGCGTCGCCCTGCCCGCCTACGACCGCGACAAGGTCACGGTCGGCGTGGTGCATTTCGGCCCCGGCGCCTTCCACCGCGCCCACCAGGCCTTCTATTTCGACCAGCTGCTGGCCAAGGACCCGCGCTGGGGCGTCTGCGCCGTGTCGCTGAAGAGCCCCGGCGTCCGCGACGCCCTGCAGCCGCAGGACGGCCTCTACACCCTGGCCCAGCTGGACGCCGAGACCACCTTCCGCGTGGTCGGCTCGATCCTGGAGGTGCTGGTCGCGCCCGAGGACCCGCCGTCGGTCTTCGCCCGCCTGGCCGCGCCGGACACCCGCATGGTCACCCTGACCGTCACCGAGAAGGGCTACTGCCTGACGGGCGACGGCAAGCTGGATACGGCCCATCCCGACATCGTCCACGACCTGGAGCACCCGCGCCTGCCGGTCAGCGCCGTCGGCTACGTGGTCGAGGGCCTGCGTCGCCGCCACCAGGTGGGTCTGCCGCCCTACGCCGTGGTGGCTTGCGACAATCTCGCCGACAACGGCTGGCGCCTGAAGGCCGCCGTGGTCGCCTTCGCCGACGCGATCGACCCCGCCCTGGCCGCCTGGATCGAGGCCGAGGGCCGCTTCCCGCGCACCATGGTCGACAGCATCACGCCGGCGACCGACGACGCCCTGCGGGCCCGGGTCGAGGCCGCCACCGGCCTGACCGACGCCTGGCCGATCCAGCGCGAGGCTTTCACCCAGTGGGTGGTCGAGGACGTGCTGGGCGACAACGCGCCGGACCTGGCCAGCGTCGGCGTCACCCTGACCGACGACGTGCGCGGCTTCGAGCGCGCCAAGCTGCGCCTGCTGAACGGCGTCCATTCGACCATCGCCTATGCCGGCCTGTTGAAAGGCCACGAGACGGTGTTCGAGGCGATCAGCGATCCGCAGCTGGCCAGGATCGCCGAGGACCTGATGGTCCAGGACATCATCCCGACCCTGACCGCGCCGCGCGGCCTGGACCTGGCCGCCTACGCCCAGGCCATCCTGGGCCGGTTCCGCAATCCCGAGATCCGCCACCTGCTCAGCCAGATCGCCTGGGACGGCTCGCAGAAGCTGCCCTTCCGCATCCTCGGCACCGTCACCGACGCCCTGGCCGCCGGTCGCCCGGTCGAGCGCCTGGCCCTGCCGCTGGCCGCCTGGATGCACTTCGTCCGCCGCCGGGCGGCCGAGGGCGTCAAGATCGTCGACCCGCTGGCCGATCGCCTGGTCGAGACGGCCGCCGCCTGCACCGGCGACGCCAAGGCCGACGTGGCCCAGTTCCTGAAGCTGGAGCCGGTGTTCAGCCGCGACCTGGCGGGCAATGCGACGTTCGTGGCGGCGCTCGAAAAGGCCTACGACGACCTCGCCTAGCGGGTGACGCCCCGGCCCGTCACCACGGGCAGGACGGTCCGCAGCAGGATCGTCAGGTCGAACCAGAACCCCTGGCGTCGGAGATATTCGGCGTCCAGGGCCACCTTCTCGGGGATGGCGATCTCGTCCCGCCCGTTGATCTGCGCCCAGCCGGTCACGCCGGGCCGCAGCGCCTCGACGCCGGCTTCGGTGCGCAGCGCCACCAGGTCGTGCTGGTTGAACAGAGCCGGGCGCGGGCCGACCAGGCTCATGTCGCCGACCAGCACGCTCCACAGCTGCGGCAGCTCGTCGATGCTGGTCTTGCGCAGGAAGGCGCCTGGCGGCGTCAGCCACTGGTCGGGATCGGCCAGCAGGTGGGTGGCGACCTCGGGCGTGTCGATCCGCATGGTGCGGAACTTGGGCATGGCGAACAGGGCGTTGCCGCGCCCGACCCGCTGCGACCAGTAGAGCGCCGGCCCCGGCGAGGTCAGGCGCACCACCGCCGCCACGACCAGCAGCGGCACGGCCAGCAGCAGCAGCGCCGCCCCGGACGCCGCCGCGTCGAACAGCCTTTTCACGTCAGGCCAGATCCCCGAACGCCGCGTCCAGCAGCAGGTAGGCGCGGCCGGCGTCGGACGACAGCAGGGCCGCCACCAGGAAGCCTTCGCGGTCCTGCTCGGACGCCTCGTCCATCATGCCGGCGTAGCGGCGCAGGAAGCGCTCGGCGTCGGCCCGCAGCGCGGCGTCGGAGAACAGTCGGCGGACCAGGCGGCGGATGGCGGCCGGGGCCAACTTCTTGACCACCTCGCGCGACGCGCCCTCGTCGTGGGTCTGGATCGTGGCGGCGATCTCGTCGATGCGGGCGCGGGGCAGCAGGGCCGTCGGGTCGATGCCCATGGCCAGGATCTCGCCGGCCATCTTCTCGCCCAGGGCGGCGTCGCCGGGGGCGGCGCTCTCCAGGCCCGACAGCAGGTTGCGCCACGACAGGCCGCCGCCCTGCTGCGGTTCGGCCCGCTCGGCGGGCGCGGACGGGGCGGCGTTGCGGCCGCCGGCGGCGTCGAACACCGAGCGGAACTCGTCGTCGGTGGCGGTCGGCGTCAGGCGCAGGCGCGGCCGCAGGCCGGCCTCCTCTGCGCTGGGCTCGTTGGCGGGCCGTGGGGCCGGGGTCGGCGCGGGCGGAGGCGGCGGAGCCGCGGCCTGAACCTGGCGGTTCAGCGGCGGCGGCGCGCGCGACGGCGTGGCGGCGGGCGGCTGGGCCGCGCCCATCMGGCCGACGGCCTCGCTGAGCATGTCGTAGTTGCGGCGGACGCGCTCCTGGAAGGCCTGGTCGATCGCCGCGGTCTCCTCGGCGGTCCGGCGGGCGGACGTGCGCAGGTCCTCGATGCCCTGCTCGATCTGGGCCCGAACCTCGTTGGCGCGAGCCAGGGCCTCGGCCGGCAGGTCGGCGGTGCGGCGACCGACATCGGCCAGCATGGCCTCCATCTCGGTGATCGTGCCGCGCGCGGTCTCGACCGCTTCGGACAGCTTCTGGGCGGTCCGGGCGCCGGCCTGCTCGACCACCTGGGCCGACTGCTCGATCAGGTCGCGTGCCTCGTCCATGCGGGACTCGAACACCGTGTCGGCCTTCTGGCCGGCGGCGAAGGCGATCTCGTTCAACTGGTCGACGCGGATGCGGGCCGCCTCGACGCGCAACTCGACGCCCTCGTTGGCCTTGCGAGCCGCCTCGGCCATGGACTCCATCGCCTGGGACAGAGCGGCTTCCAGGTCGGCGCGCTGGCCGCCGGCGGCGCTGGCCAGGGCGGCGATGGCGCTGGAGGTCTCGGCCGCAAGGGCCTCGCGCTCGGCGCGGGCGGTCTCGGCGACTTCGCGCAGCTGCTGGGCGGCCGAACCGATCAGGCCGCGCAGCACCTCGGCGCCCATGGCCGCCATGTCGCTCATCTCGGTGGCGCCGGCGCGGGTGTGGCCGATGAACTCGGTGAGCTGGGCGGTGCGGGTMTCGCTCTCGGCGGCGAAGTCCTCCTGGTCGGTGCGCAGCTGCTGGCTGGCGGCGACCAGGGCGGCGCGTTGCGAGGCCAGGGTGCGCTCGACGGCGCCCATCTGGTCGCCGACGCCCTGGCCGGCGGTCTCCAGTCGGGCGATCTGACGCGACAGGTCCTCGGCGCCGACGCGGGCGGCGTCAGAGGCCTCGGCGGCGGCCGCGGCCAGATCGGCGGCCCGGGCGGCCAGGGCGGCTTCGGCCTCGCGCAGCTGGGTCTCGGCCAGGTCGGAGGCCTCGGCGACCATGCGCGCCTGGCTGCCGATGGCGTCGACCACCGCCGTGGACTGGGCGTCCAGCGTGGTCGACAGGGCGTGCATGGCCTGACGCTCGTGGCCGAGGCCTTCGGACAGCTGCTGCACCATGCGGGCGGACTCGCTGGTGGTCTGGGCCAGGGCGAGGGTCTCCTCGGCCAGGGCCTCGCGCAGTTCCTGGACGCGGTTGCGGGCGTCCTCGGCGGCGGCGGTGGCCGCGTCGATCTGGCCCCGGATGCGCTCGACCATGCCGTCGACCCCGGCCGCGGCCAGGGCGGCGGGGGTGACCAGGCGGTCGGTCACCGTCCGGCTGTGCTTCAGCTCGGCCGAGACGCCCATGGCCTGGCGCAGCATGTAGGCGCCCAGCAGGGTGAAAACGGCGGGACCAATGGCCAGGGCCGCGAACACGGTCAGGGCGAACTGGTCGACCTTCAGGGCGGGCACGCCCGCGCCATAACCCAAAGCAAAGGCGATCGGGCCCAGGGTCCACAGCGCCGCGGCGGCGACCGCCAGGCTCCAGAACAGCGGGGCCGGCATCGGCTTCTTGCCCTCACGGGCCGTCGACAGCGTGGTGACCGGCGGCGCGGGCGCAGCCGGCGAGGTCTCGCGCGACTTGGACACCGCCGCCTCGAACCGCTTGGACGGGGCTGGCGGTTCCGGCTCGACGACCGGCGCCGGCGGCTGAGCGGCCTGGCTGGCGACCGGCGCGGTCAGGAACGACGGCAGCGGGGCCAGGGGCTCGGCCTCGACCGGCGCGCTGCGGCGACCCCGGGCCGGGGTGAACGGCGCCGGATCGGCTTCCGGCTCGGGCGGCTTGAAGTTCGACTTCAGCGGCGGGGCCGGTTCGATCACCGCTTCCGGCTCGGGATCGGCGGCCTCGACCTTCGGCGGTTCGACCGGCTCGAAGGCCTTGGAGTCGGGCTGGGGTTCGGGTTCAGCTTGGGGCTCGGGCTTCGGCGCCGACTTGGAGGCATTGCCGAAGAAGCCGCGGCGCGCGCTGGCGCGAGACGTCTGAGGCGCGGGGGCCGCGAGCGGCTCCGGCGCGGGTTCGGGCTCTAGGCCCAGCGGGCCACGGTCGAGAATCGGCGGCGCCGACGCTTCCGGAACGGCGGCGATATCGAGGTCCAGGTCCGGTTCGCTGACCGGCGCGTCCGCATCGGGCTCGGCTTCCGCCTCGACGGCGCGATCGACGTCATCGACCGGCGGCTCCACGGGAATGCCGGTGAAATCAAGCGGTTGGCGCTTCTTGGGCTTCATACGCAGCCATAGTCCCAGGGCGAAACGGCTCGGGGCCGGATGAACATCGCCGCGCGGACGCCCCTCTCGCACGCAACGAATAAACCTAGCGGCGAAAAGCCGGCCCGCATAGCGGGTTCCGCCGGTTTTCCCGTCTGGCGAAGGGGTTGGCGCGTCGAGGGCCTGGGCGTCGCCCTAGGCGTTGACCTCGGTCCGATGCAGCTTGGGACAGCGCTCGATGGTCTGGACGGCCTGCTGGCGGGGCGAGCGGGCGATGACCCGTTCGGCCTTGGGCGGCTCCTTGGCGCGATGCTCGACGGCCATGCCGAACTGGCAAAGCGCCATCGACGACAGCCAGAGCACGATCGCGGCGATGAATTCAGCCAGGGAGGACATCGGCAGGCCCATTTTCCGATAGCGGCGTTATGCGGCGGTTCGTCGCGGGAGGCGAGTGAACTTTTGGTCATGAAAGGCCCCGCTCCCGCCGCCGGGCGCCATCGAAGCTCACAGCGCCTGCAGATTTCCCCGCCTTGCCCGCTCGGCCCACGAGACCTAGGTCCACGACCAACATCCCCCCTTCCGTCGCCGCGCATCCGTGCGTCGGCGGAGCTTTCCATTTGCGGATAAGCGTTTTGCCCCCTACCCAAGTCGCTTCGCTGTCGCACGACGCCTTTGCGGACCCGTCCATGAGTGCGCTGTCCCCGGCCCGCCTGACGCACCTGCAGCGCCTGGAGGCCGAAAGCATCCACATCCTGCGCGAGGTGGCGGCCGAGTGCGAAAACCCGGTCATGCTGTATTCGATCGGCAAGGACAGCGCGGTGATGCTGCACCTGGCGGCCAAGGCGTTCTATCCGTCCAAGCCGCCCTTCCCGCTGCTGCACGTCGACACGACCTGGAAGTTCAAGGCGATGTACGCGCTGCGCGACACCATCGCCCAGCAGTTGGGCTTCGACCTGCTGGTCCATAAGAATCCCGAGGCCGAGGCGCGGGGGATCAACCCGTTCGACCACGGCAGCGCCCTGCACACCGACCTGTGGAAGACCGAGGGCCTCAAGCAGGCCCTGGCCAAGTACGGCTTCGACGCGGCCTTCGGCGGCGCCCGCCGCGACGAGGAGAAGAGCCGGGCCAAGGAGCGGGTCTTCAGCTTCCGCACCGCCGAGCAGCGCTGGGATCCCAAGGACCAGCGGCCCGAGCTGTGGAAGCTCTACAACACCCGCAAGCATCCCGGTGAAAGCCTGCGCGTCTTCCCGATCTCCAACTGGACCGAGCTGGACGTCTGGCAATACATCCACCTGGAGAACATCCCGATCGTGCCGCTGTACTTCGCGGCCGAGCGGCCGGTGGTCGAGCGCGACGGCAGCCTGATCATGGTCGACGACGATCGCTTCCGCCTGCGCCCCGGCGAGGTCCCGCAGATGAAGAGCGTCCGCTTCCGCACCCTTGGTTGCTACCCCCTGACCGGCGCGGTCGAGAGCACCGCCTCCACCCTCCCCGAGGTGATCCAGGAGATGCTCCTGGCCACCACCAGCGAGCGCCAGGGCCGGGTCATCGACCACGACCAGTCGGCCTCGATGGAGAAGAAGAAGCAGGAGGGGTATTTCTAGATGACCAAGGTCTACAAGCCCTCCGACCTCGTCGCCGAGGACATCGACGCCTACCTCGTCGCCCACCAGCACAAGTCGCTGCTGCGCTTCATCACCTGCGGGTCGGTGGACGACGGCAAGTCGACCCTGATCGGCCGGCTGCTCTACGACAGCAAGATGATCTTCGAGGACCAGATGGCGGCCCTCGAGGCCGACTCCAAGCGGGTCGGCACCCAGGGCGGCGCGATCGACTTCGCCCTGCTGGTCGACGGCCTGGCCGCCGAGCGCGAGCAGGGCATCACCATCGACGTCGCCTACCGGTTCTTCTCGACCGACAAGCGCAAGTTCATCGTCGCCGACACCCCCGGCCACGAGCAGTACACGCGCAACATGGTCACCGGCGCCTCGACCGCCGACGCGGCCGTGATCCTGATCGACGCCCGCAAGGGCGTGCTGACCCAGACCCGCCGCCACAGCTATCTCGTCAAGCTGCTGGGCATCCGCCACGTGGTGCTGGCGGTCAACAAGATGGACCTGGTCGGCTGGGACCAGGCGGTGTTCGACAAGATCGTCGCCGACTATCGCGCCTTCGCCGACCAGATCGGCCTGGAAACCTTCACCCCGATCCCGATCTCGGGCCTGKGCGGCGACAACATCGCCGCGCGCGGCGAGCAGTCGCCCTGGTTCGACGGCCCGATCCTGATGGACTGGCTGGAAGGCGTCGAGGTCGAGGATGACCTGCGCAGCCAGTCGTTCCGCATGCCCGTGCAGTGGGTCAACCGCCCGAACCTCGACTTCCGGGGCTTCTCGGGCCAGATCGCGGCCGGCACGGTCCGGCCKGGCGACCGGGTGAAGTCCCTGCCCTCGGGCCGCGAGAGCACCGTCGCCCGCATCGTCACCAAGCCCGACGACCTGGCCGAGGCCTATGCCGGCCAGTCGGTGACCCTCACCCTGGCTGACGAGATCGACGTCAGCCGCGGCGACATCCTGGTGGCCGCCGACGACCCGGTCGCCGTGGCCGGCCAGTTCGAGGCCACGGTCGTCTGGATGGACGACGATCCCCTGCCCCCAGGCCGATCCTACCTGCTGAAGGTGGGCGCGCGGATGGTCGGGGCCAGCGTCACCGAGATCAAGCACCGGGTGAACGTCAACACGCTGGAGCACCTGGCGGCCAAGAAGCTGGAGCTGAATGAGATCGGCCTGGTGAACCTGTCGCTGGACCAGGCCATCCCGTTCGAGCCCTACGCCAAGAACCGCGATCTGGGCGGCTTCATCCTGATCGACCGGATCAGCAACCGCACCGTCGGAGCCGGCCTGCTGAACTTCGCCCTGCGCCGGGCCGACAACATCCACTGGCAGCACACCGACGTCAGCAAGGCCTCGCGCGCGGCGCTGAAAGGCCAGCGCGGCCGGGTGGTCTGGCTGACCGGCCTGTCGGGCGCGGGCAAGTCGACCATCGCCAACCTGGTCGAGAAGCGCCTGCACGCCCTGGGCCGCCACACCTATCTGCTGGACGGCGACAACGTCCGCCACGGCCTCAACAAGAACCTCGGCTTCACCGAGGAGGACCGGGTCGAGAACATCCGCCGGGTGGCCGAGGTCGCCAAGCTGATGGTCGACGCCGGGCTGATCGTGCTGACCGCCTTCATCTCGCCGTTCCGGGCCGAGCGCCGCCTGGCGCGCGAGATCCTGCAGGACGGCGAGTTCGTCGAGGTGTTCGTCGACACCCCGCTGGCGGTGGCCGAGGCGCGGGACGTCAAGGGCCTCTACAGGAAGGCGCGGTCGGGCCAGTTGAAGAACTTCACCGGCATCGACAGCCCCTACGAGGCGCCGGAGACGCCGGAGCTGCGGATCGACACCACGAAGATGGATCCGGTCGCCGCCGCCGAGCGGATCGTCGCCTGGCTGGAAGGCGAGCTGGACTACGAGATCTAGGCCACGCGGCTGGGGACATGCCCTTGCGGCGTGTCCCCATGACCGGGCGCGGCGCTCTTCGATGGGGACACGCCGCAAGGGCGTTTCCCCGACCACGCTAGCGCCCCGCCCGCTTGGCCAGCATCACGGCTCCAATCAAACCCAGCCCGCCCATCGCCGCCATAGCCAGGTAGCCCCTCGGCCCGAAGGCGTCGAACAGGGGGCCGGCCGCCAGCGTGCCCACGCCTAGCACGAAGCCGGCCGACAGGGCCGAGTTGATCGCCTGGGCGGCCGAGGCGCTCTGCGGCGGGGCCAGGCGCTCGATCAGCCGCAGCGAAGCCATGAAGCTGGCCGCGAAGGTCAGGGCGTGCAGGGCCTGCAGCGGGAACAGCAGCCACAGTGGCGGGGTGAAGGCGTAGGCGCTCCAGCGGATCAGGGCCGCGGCCCCGCCCAGCACCAGCAGCTTCTCGGGCCCGACCTTGCGCCGCCACGGTTCGGCGAACCACATGAAGCCGACCTCGACCGCCACCCCGACGCCCCAGAGCATGCCGATCATCGGGGCCGAGATCCCCTCCTTGCGCCACAGCAGGGCCGAGAAGCCGTAGTAGAAGGCGTGCGCCCCCTGGATCAGTCCGGCGGTGACCACGGCCAGCACGAAGGTCCGGTCGCGCAGCAGGCCGCCCAGCCCCTTCCAGCGCTCGGCCCGGCCGGGGGCCTCGCCGCTCTCGTGCACGCGGTCGGCCGGCAGGACCAGGGCCGAGATCACGGCGACGCCGACGGCCGCCGTGGTGATCCAGGCCACGATGACGCTGGGCGCCATGACCGCCAGGATCGCCCCCATGGCCAGGTTGGCGACGATGAAAGCCGCCGAGCCCGCGCCGCGCGGGACGCCGTAGTTGAAGCCGTCCAGGCGAGAGCGCCGCAGGGTCAGCACGTCGATCAGCGGGGTCAGGGTGGTCAGGAAGGTCATGCCCACCAGCCAGCAGGCCAGCAGCCCCCAGAACCCCGGAGCCACCAGCATGGCCAGGTAGCCGGCCGCCGCCCCCAGGGCCAGCAGGGACAGGGGCGTGCGCCGCAGGGAAAAGCCGTCGGCCCACACCGCCAGCACCGGTCCGGTGAACGGCCGCGCCAGCATCGGCACGGCCAGGATCAGGCCGATCTCGGCCCCGGTCAGGCCGCGCGAGCGGAAATAGGTGGCGATGAACGGCAGGCTGACGCCGGTGCCGAGATAGGAGACGACGTAGAACAGGCCCAGGCGGGTTTGGGTTGAAAGACGCCCTGCCCCCGCCCCGTCCGTCACCCTATTCCGCCCCGCCGAAGCGGGCGGTCCACTCGGCGATCTGCTCGTCCTCGATCTTCTTGAACAGCACCTCCGGYGCGCGGACCGACAGGCCGACCGGCAGGGTCGACAGCTCGGCGGCGGCGTCGGTGGTGGGCCAGGCGCCCGGATAGGCCTGACCGAACGCCTCGGCGATCTTCTCGGCGGCGAACGGGATGAACGGCGCCGAGATGCGGGCGTACAGGGCCGCCAGGTTCAGGGCGGTGCGGACGATCACCGCGGCGCGGTCGCGGTCGGTCTTGATCGCCGTCCACGGGGCGGCCTCCTGCAAGTACTCGTTGCCGACCACCCAGAGGGCGCGCAGGGCCTGGGCGCTCTTGCGCACCTCGATGGCGTCCATCTGTTCGGCCAGGTCCGCCAGGCGGGCCGAGACGTCGGCGAACAGCTTCTCCTCCAGCGGGCCGGGGGCGCCGCCCTCGGGGATCACGCCGTCGAACTTGCTCTCGGTGAACTTCAGGATGCGGTTGACGAAGTTGCCCAGCACGTCGGCCAGGTCGCGGTTCACGGCGCTGGCGAACTGCTCCCAGGTGAAGGCCGTGTCGCTGCTCTCGGGCGAGTTCGAGGTCAGGTACCAGCGCCACAGGTCGGGCGGCAGGATCTCCAGGGCCGCGTCCATGAACACGCCGCGCTGGTTCGAGGTCGAGAACTTTCCGCCGTACCAGTTCAGCCAGTTGAAGGCCTTGAGCATGTCGACGCTCTTCCAAGGCTCTTCCGAGCCCAGGATGGTCGCCGGGAAGCTGACGGTGTGGAAGGCGACGTTGTCCTTGCCCATGAACTGGACGTAGCGGACGTCATCTGCGCCCTCGTCGGTGCGCCACCACGACTTCCAGTCGCGGTCCGCGCCGGCTTCCGCCCATTCCTGGGTGGCGGCGATGTATTCGATGGGCGCGTCGAACCAGACGTAGAAGACCTTGTCMTCGAAGCCAGGGCGCGGGAACTCGCCCTGGGTCACCGGGATGCCCCAGGACAGGTCGCGGGTGATGCCGCGATCGATCAGGCCCTCGTCCAGGTGCTTGTAGGCGATCGACTTGGCCAGCAGCGGCCAGTCGGCGTGGCCGTMGACCCAGGCCCTGATGCGATCGGCCATCTTCGTTTGAAGGAGATAGAGGTGGCGGGTGTCGCGCACCTCAAGGTTCCGCGAGCCGGAGATCACCGAGTACGGATTGATCAGCTCGGTCGGGTCCAGCAAGTTGCCGCAGTTGTCGCACTGGTCGCCGCGGGCCTTCTCGAAACCGCAGTGAGGGCACGTGCCCTCGATGTAGCGGTCGGGCAGGAAGCGCTTGTCGTCGATGGAATAGACCATCTGGTCGACGCGTTCCTCGATCAGGCCGCGCTCTTCCAGCACCTCGCAGAAATGCTGGGTCAGGCGGTGGTTCTGCGGCGACGACGAGCGGCCGAAATGATCCCACGACAGGCCGAACGCCCGGCCCACGTCGTGCTGCAGCACGTGCTGCTCGGCGCAGTAGGTGGCCACGTCCTGGCCGGCGGCGGCGGCGGCCAGCTCGGCCGGCGTGCCGTGCTCGTCGGTGGCGCAGATATAGAGGGTGTCGTTGCCCCGCGCGCGCTGGAAGCGGGCGTAGACGTCGGCCGGCAGCATCGATCCCGCCAGATTGCCCAGGTGCTTGATGCCGTTGATGTACGGCAGGGCGGAGGTGATCAGGATGCGGGCCATGGGTCTTCCGGGGGAGTCGAGGAGCGGTTGCATATAGAAGGCCCGGGGCGGAAACGAAAGCTCGGCGGCTCACCCACTTGCCCCCACCTGACCGCTTCGCGGTCTGTCCGCCCCCATAGGGGGCGGATGACGGAAAACACGCGGCCTCTTCCCCCTATGGGGGAAGACGATCGCGAAGCGATCCGTAGGGGGCAAGGGGGTGTGATCCCACGCCTTCGGCTGTGAGCTGATGGAAAGGGCTGCGGAGCGCCGGACACCGTCCGGAAGAATTAGAGAATACCGTTTCGACGAAGCCCGATCGCTCCGCGCGGTCGTTATCCGGAAGCGCGGCGGCGCTGAGTTCTGTTCGAACCTCGCCGCCTTGAAGCCTCCAACGGGCGGGCTGGATCAACGCCTCCAGTCCCGGACCGCGAGCCTGTCACCGCTCGCCTGCTGCTCGATCGACCCTCACGTCACGTCGTATCTGTGGACCACGCCCGACCGGCACCAGAGACGTGAGGTTGTTCCGGCCCCTACCGAACGCGGACCAGATCCGACAGAGCTTCCCGCTCGATCGCCCCCCGCCGCCGCATCGGTCGCTGGCCATGCGCCCTTTCCCGCGTCGAGGTGGGACGATTATGCGGTCGCCGGGAAACCCTGCGGGGAATAAAGATTTAGCGCAGGGATATCAGCGGGTTGGTTGGCAATGAGGCGGGGATACGCACCCCAAACCCCTCTCTCTWWGAGAGAGGGAGGGGCCCGCCGCCGCAGGCGGTGGGAGGGTGAGTGGTTTCACCGTTGGCCGGTAAACCCAGAGCCGTCGAGCCTTTTC
>NZ_JBFTKU010000043.1:0-14678 GCF_056665975.1 Caulobacter sp. 05T431
GCGGATCGTTTTCCGGAAGCCTTCGGATCGCGGATTTTTAACCCGCTCCGATGGAGGCCCCCGACGGGCGGAAGGTTGACGCCCCTTCCGGACCGCCCGGGCGATTTCAGCCCGGGCCTGCCGCGTCCGCCGATCCTTCGCCGCCAGGGCTTCGTCCCGACTGAGGGGAGCCTGCCCTGGACCGCCGCGAAGGCGTTCATTCAAGAACCACCGACGAGCGCTTCCCGCTCGACCGCCCCTGTCGCACGTATCGGTCGCCGGCCGGACGTCCTCCCCCACGACAGGGCGAGGACCAGTATGCGGGCGGTTTGAACGCGGCGGCGAATGTGACGCTGCTTTTCTTGCAGGGCGTTGAGATCGCTGGGTTTTGTTTTCGCGTTCGCGGGGATGGAGCGCGCCGTATCCCCGCAAGCCCATCCCAACGCCCTTCCCACGCCCGTCATCCTCGGACTTGTTCCGAGGACCCCTGCTTCAGCCGAGAAGAAGGACGATCCGTGGAGCGGCGAGGTCGCGGGCCAACCCAAACGGCAAACCAGCGGACACAGGGGTCCTCGGAACAAGTCCGAGGATGACGGGTGTAGGGGACGGACAGGCGGCGGAGCCGTTACTAGAGCAAGTGCTCCAACTCAGCTCTGCCACCAACCCCGCGTGGCGTGGCACGTCGCCAGGGCGCGCTGGTAGCCTTCGCGAGCGCGAAGCCGGGTCAGATAGGCCTGTTCGAGCGCGCCGAATTCGAACCCGACGTTCTTGCGCGCCATCTCCAGCGCATAGCCGACGGAGATGTCCGCCGCCGTGAAGGCCTCGCCCGCCAGGAACGGCGAGCGCTCCAGCTGTCGGGTCACCAGGCTCAATCGGGTGGTGAACACGTCCAGGGCCTGGCGGGCGCTCCAATTGTCGCGCTGGCCTTCGGGCGCGATGTTGCGGGCGCCCGAGACGAAATACATCGACCCTGCCAACCCCGCCTCGCCCAGGTGGAGGAACTGCAGGTAGGCCGGGAAGGTCGGGTCGCCGGGCGGGGGCGCCAGCGGCGTGGGGCCATGGCGGGCGATCAGGTACTCCATGATCGCGATCGACTCGACCATGACGACGTCGCCGTCCTGGAGCGCGGGGATGAACCCGGCCGGGTTGATCGCCAGGAATTCGGGATCGTTCTCGACGCCGACCAGCAGGTCGACGCCCCGCAGCCGATACGACAGCCCCATCTCCTCGAGCAGCCAGACGACCCGGAAACCCCTGCCCTCGCCGAAGACCGTGATCATTGTCGAATTCCCGATGGTGGTTTCAACCTGAATGAAGACGTCCAGCAGACGCGCTTCCCGACAAGGGCCAAAACCTTTTTCACCGAAAAGGCACTCCACGCGCCCCCGTGCACCGACTCTTGACCGCATCTCCCCCGGGACACCGGCCAAAGCCGCACCGGCGGGGCGCCTGATGCAGCCTCCCGACATCAGCCCCCGAGCCCGCCCATGCTCCCGCCGCCCGCCCGCGAGACCACCACCTTCTCCCGCATCGTCGCCGCGATCGTCTTCGCCTTCGCCTTTCCCGCCCTGATCCTGTCGCAGGCGATCATCTGGACCGACGACGCCATGGCTCTGGCCCAGCGCGCCGCCAGCGCCGCCTCAGGGGTGGTCGCCGCCCTGCCGTTCGGCGCGGTGCTGGGCTGGCCCTACGTGTTCTGCGCCGCCTGCGCCTGGGCCTGCCTGCACCAGTTCGGCCGCCATCATCGCGGGCTGGCCGCCCTGGTCGGGGCGGTCACTGGCGCGGCCGTGGCGGTCAAGCTGACCGGCTGGCACGGCGCGGACGTTTCCCTGCTGTGGCCGCTGAGCGCCGTGCTGGGCCTGGTCACGGGCCTGGGCGTCTGGTGGATCGCCTACGGACCCAGGAAGCGCGGGACCTTGCCCCGCAAGGCGTCGCCGGCATGAGGAAGCTGGTTCGCGTGGGCCTGGCCCTCGTCTTCGTCGCAGGCCTGCTGGCGACGGAATGGTGGCTGAGCCGGCAGCTCGAGGCCGACGCCTGCCTGGACGGCGGACACGTGTTCGACTGGCGTCGCGGGCGATGCGACTTCGCTAGCCAATGGCTGCCTGGACCGACCGCCTGGTACGACCAGCTGTTCTAGCGGCGCGCCGTCTTCACCTTGCGCTTCTTGCGCGTCTTGGCGTCGATCTCGTCGGGCAGGCCGTGGCGGGACTCGATGTCCTTCTGCAGCGCCTTGGCGGCCATCAGGTGGCCGGGGAACAGGGTGTCGACGATCGAGCCGATGCCCCAGATCGTATCCGTCGAGGTGTCGACGACGAGATAGATGGCCATTCTGGCGAGGGTCGCGGCCGAGGCTTTCGCCTTGACGGCGTGCCCCATCAGCATCAGCCCGGCGGCGCCGCTGTAGAGGGCGGCCACGCCGGGGATCGGCACCCAGGACAGCACGCCGTCGATCCCCAGGCCGAACGGACCCAGGCCGATCAGCCGGTCGGAGAGGCGCTTGATCGTCTCCGCCGAGCGCCAGGCCTGGTGGGCCCGATGCCTGTGGCTGGCAGGGCCTTCGTCGACGACATAAGCTTCCGCGGTGCGTTCGGTCATGTCAGGTCAACGCGCCTCAGCCCAGTTGGTTGTGTCAGCCCAGGAAGACGACCCGGCGCTTTTCCTTGCCCGCGCGGATGCGCTCCAGCAGGTCGCGGTACTCGGCCGTGCCCTGCACGTCCTTGCGCGTGCCCTCGAAATAGATCGTGTCGTCCATGTGGTTGGTCAGCATGTCGGCCGACCACTTGTGGCCGGTGAACAGCACGTCGGCCACCTTGCCCACGCCCGGCACGGCCCCGGCCACGGTGTCGACCAGGATGATGGCCATGATCTGGACGACGATCATCGGCGCCGAGCGCGCGCGGATGGCGTCCCAGACGATCAAACCGCCCGCGCCCAGGCTGTAGAGCTCGCCCGCGCCCGGAATCCAGGTCAGCAGGCCGTCCAGACCGATGCCCAGCGGACCCACGCCGACCACGTTGTCCGACAGCTTCTTCACCCGCGCCACGTTGTTGCGGATGTTGTGCAGGTCGAGATGCGATTTGGCGAAGATCACCCGGCGGCCCCCAGCGGCGGTACCGCTGCAATCTGCCTTAACCATGGGCGCGCCGGAAGTGGTCACGGCGTAGTTTCGCGTGTCAGGCGAAAGCGATCCGCAAATCGCTCGCGCTCCGAGGGAGCCCCTCGCGAATGGCGGCGTTTGTGCTTAAGTTAACGGCGAGCGCCGAACACGGCTGACGAGGACCTGTCGATGCTGATCTCGACCACCCCCTTCATCGAAGGACGGCCGGTCCAGGACTACAAGGGCGCGGTCTACGCCCAGTCGATCCTTGGCGCGAACGTGGTCCTGGACCTGATGGCCGCCATCCGCGACTTCATCGGCGGTCACTCCAAGTCCTACGAACGGGTGCTGGCCCGGGCGCGCGAGGACGCCCTGAAGAACCTGATCAAGGAAGCCGAGAAGCTGGGGGCCAACGCGATCCTGGCGGTCGATCTCGACTACAACACCGTGGGCCCGCACGGCTCGATGATGATGGTTTCGGTTTCCGGGACCGCCGTCGTCCTCTAAGCGGGACGCGTGACTCCACCGATCGACATCGCCGATCTCGAGACGCGCCTGGTCGCCGGCGACCGGGCCGCCTTGGCCCGCGCCATCACCCTGGTCGAGAGCCGTCGCCGCGATCACCAGAAGGCCGCCCGCGCCCTGCTGGAACGGCTGATGCCGCGCACCGGGCAGGCCCAGCGGATCGGGATCACCGGCGTGCCGGGGGCCGGCAAGTCGACCACCATCGAGGCCTTCGGCACGATGCTGACCGCCGCCGGCCATCGCGTGGCGGTGCTGGCGGTCGATCCCTCGTCCGGCCGCCACGGCGGTTCGATCCTGGGCGACAAGACCCGGATGGAGCGGCTCAGCGTCGATCCCAACGCCTATATCCGCCCCTCGCCCTCCGGCGGCGTGCTGGGCGGGGTGGCGCGCAAGACGCGCGAGGCCATGCTGCTATGCGAGGCGGCTGGTTTCGACGTGATCATCGTCGAGACCGTGGGGGTGGGCCAGTCCGAGACCGTGGTGTCGGATATGGTCGACATCTTCCTGGCCCTGCTGATCCCCGGCGGCGGGGACGAGCTGCAGGGCATCAAGAAGGGCCTGATCGAGCTGGCCGACCTTCTGGTGATCAACAAGGCCGACGCCGATCCGGACAAGGCTCGACGCTCGGCTCGCGACTATCGCAACGCCCTGCACATCCTGACGCCGGCCTCGCCCGACTGGACGCCGCCGGTGCTGACCGCCTCGGGCCTGACGGGCGCGGGGCTGGATGAGCTGTGGACCCAGATCCGCCGCCACCGCGAGATCATGACCGCCAACGGCGCGAGAGCCGCGCGGCGCGCCGACCAGGACAGCCGCTGGATGTGGGCCATGGTCCAGGACCGCCTGGCCGAGGCCTTCCGCGAGGCGCCCGCCGTGGCGGCCGTGGCGGCCGATATAGAACGCGCGGTGCGGGCCGGTGAGCTCCCCGCCTCGGCGGCGGCCGACCGGCTGCTGGCCGCGTTCGGGCTGGATTAGTCGGCAGCCGCCAGCCGCTTGGCCTGGGCCACCCAGGCGTCCCGTTCGGCGCGCCCCTTCAGGCTTAGCTTGGCGTCGAAATCGGCCAGTTCGTCCGCGCCCCAGGCGGCGATCTGCTCGAAGCGGGTGACGCCCAGTTCGGCCAGGGACGCCGCCAGCTTGGGTCCGATGCCGACCAGCAGGGTCAGGTCGTCGCCCGTCGACTTGGCCTGCTCGACGACGGCTTCAACCACGGGCTCGGCCGCCGCCTCGACGGTTTCCGCCGTCTCGGTCGCCACGGTTTCGACGGTGTCGAGCGTCTCCTGCACCGCCTCGGCGACGGTCTCGGTCGCGGCGGTCACGGCGGCGACGACGGGCTCGGGGGCCTCCAGCTCGACCGGCGCCAAGACGGGGGCCTCGGTCACGGGGTCGATCACCGGTTCGACGATCGGCTCAGGGGCCGGCTCGGGCGCGAGTTCGACGGGTTCGGGCGTCGGCGGGATCTCGGCGAGCGCCGGGGTCAGGGCGGTGGCCATCAGGGCCTCGACATTGACCGCCTCGCGCCAGCGGGCCGACCACCACCACCAGGTCGCCCCGGCCGCGGCCGCGCCGCCGAACACCAGCCACAGCGGCGAAGCCGCGCCGGCCAGCAGGTTGGGACCCTTCTCAAGGTCGATCTTGGGCGTTTCGGGAAGGAACGAAAGGGTCATGGCCGAGCTCCAACAACCGTTTGTTGCAGTGCAGCATAACACGGTTTTCGGCGGGGCGGAGTCGCTAAATCCGGTCGAGGTTCAAATCAGTCCGGTCGCGCCCAGCGCCAGGCCGGCGGCGACCATGGCCCCTACCGTCGCCAAGACCGGGGCGCGCAGGGCGAACACCAGGCCGCAGGCCAGCACCGTCAGGCCCGCCGCCGGCAGGTTCAGGCTGGCTGGATCCGGCAACTCGGCCCGCACCAGGCCCCAGCCGTGCACGGCGCCGGTCCGGAACAGCAGGTGGACCGTGAACCACACCGCCAGGTTGGCGATCACCCCGACGGCGGCGGCCGACACCAGGGCCAGGGCGCGGGCCGGTCGGGGGCGGGACCGCAGGCGCTCGAAGAACGGACCGCCGGCGAAGATCCACAGGAACGACGGGGCGAAGGTGGTCCAGGCGGCCATCAGCCCGCCGGCCAAGGCGGCGGCCCACGCCCACTCGGCCGGGGCGTTCTGATAGGCGCCCACGAAGCCGACGAAGACCAGCACCAGCACCAGCGGTCCCGGCGTGGTCTCGGCCAGGCCCAGGCCGTCCAGCATCTGTCCCGGCGCCAGCCAGCCGAACGCGCCCGCCGCCTGGCCCATATAGGCCAGGGCCGCATAGGCGCCCCCGAAACTGACCACCGCCAGGACGCTGAACACCCCGCCCATCCTGGCCAGGGTCGATCCGGGCGCGACCGCCAGGGCCAGCAGCACCGGCGCCAGCCAGACCGCCAGGCAGACCAGGGCCGTGCGCCAGGGGGTCCGTTGCAGCGAGGGTTCGAATCCCTCCGTCTCCGCCCTCCCCCCGCCCAGGGCCCAGCCGACCGCGCCGGCCGCCAGGATGATCAGGGGAAACGGCAGGACGGTGAAGGTCAGGGCCAGGAACGCCAGGCCCGCGGTCCACCAGCCGGCCACGCCCTTGATCGCCCGACCGCCCATGCGCATCAGGGCCTGCAGCACGAGGGCCACCACCGCCGCCTTCAGCCCCAGCAGGGCCGGCCCGGCCCAGGTCGCGCGACCGTGGGCGACGTACAGGGCCGAAAGTCCCAGCATCACGGCCAGGCCGGGCAGCACGAACAGCAGCCCCGCCGCGATCCCGCCGCGCACCCCGTGCAGCCGCCAGCCCAGCCAGGTGGCCAGCTGCTGGGCCTCGGGCCCGGGCAGCAGCATGCAGAAGCTCAGGGCGTGGGCGAAGCGCGCCTCGTCGACCCAGGCGCGCCGTTCGACCACTTCGCGATGCAGCAGGGCGATCTGGCCGGCTGGGCCGCCGAAGCCCAGGCAGCCGACCTTGAGCCAGACCCAGAAGGCTTCCCGGAAACTGGGGCCGACCGTTCCGGTCACGCGCGCCAGATCCGCGCCTTGGCCCCGGCGTCGCCGAGATTGTCGGCCAGCCAGGTCGTGACCTCGGCGATCGCGCCCTCGGCGGACTTGGGGGTCCCGACCATGACCATGGCGCAGCCGTTCATCTTCATCGGGTCCGTCAGCGGCCGAAGCCGGAGTTCGGCAGCTAGCGCGTCGTTCGTGACGGTTTCCATCGCGCGCATGAAGGCGTCGAAGGTTTCCAGGTCCTTCAGCGGCATCCAGGCGGCGATCACCGCGTCCCTGTCCTTGGCCAGCACCGCCTTGGTCGTGGCCACGGTCTGGGCGTAGTCGTCGCTGCGCTCGAACGGCGGGTCGATCAGCACGAACGTACGCCCCCCCTTCCCCGCCCGCGCGGCGGCCGTGGCGTAGCCGTCGTCCTTGACCACCTGGGCGAAGGCGTAGGGCGCCAGGGTGCGGCGCAGGCTGTCGAAATCGTCGGGCCGCAGCTCGCAGGCGGTGTAGCGGTCGGTCTTGCGCAGGTGCTTGGCGATCAGCAGCGGCGAGCCCGGGTAGAGCGTTCCGTCGCGGCCGCCGTTCAGCGCCTTGACCGCCGCGACCAGGGGCGCGAACACCGCCGGGACGCTCTCCATGGCGAGCAGTCGCCCGATCCCCGCCGCCGCCTCGCCCGACCGCTGGGCCATGTCGCCGCCCAGATCATAGGCCCCGGCCCCGGCGTGGGTGTCGATCACCGACAGCGGCATGTCGTCGGCCGTCAGCGCCTTCAGCAGGGCCAGAACGATGGCGTGCTTCTGCAGGTCGGCGAAATTGCCGGCGTGGAAGGCGTGTCGGTAGTTCATGTCTGGCGCGTCGCTCCCGGAACCGGCGGTCCGTCTATCACGTTGGCGGACATTAGGGTTGGGAGCGAGTGATGGCCCAGGATAATTCCGAACACGGCAGCCGCCGTCCCGTGGACAGGTGAGCGCCATGCCCCGCGACACGCTGGACACCACACCCGCCGAACGCACGCTGCTGGCCTATGTCAACGACCAGGAGCAGGGCATCCGGCGTCTGGCCCACGGCAAGGGCTTTTCCTACGCCGACGAGGACGGCCGGCCTGTGAAGGACGAGGCGACCCTGGATCGTATCAAGGCCCTGGCCATCCCGCCGGCCTGGACCAGCGTCTGGATCTGCCCCGACCCCAACGGCCACATCCAGGCGATCGGCCGTGACCAGAAGAACCGCAAGCAGTACCGCTATCATCCCGAATGGCGGGCCGACCGCGACGCGCGCAAGTACGACCGCATGGCCGCCTTCGGGCGAGCCCTGCCACGCCTGCGCAAGCGGGTCGAGGCCGACCTCTCCCGCCGCGGCCTGCCGCGCGAGAAAGTGCTGGCCGCCGTGGTCAGCCTGCTGGAACTGACCCTGATCCGGGTCGGCAACGACGAATACGCCAAGACCAACAAGAGCTTCGGCCTGACCACCATGCGCAAGCGCCACCTGAAGCTGGCCGGCGGCGGGGCGGTGTTCGAGTTCGTCGGCAAGAGCGGCAAGAAGCACAAGACCGGCTTCCGCGACCGCCGCCTGGCGCGGATCGTCGCCGCCTGCCAGGAGCTGCGCGGCCAGCGGCTGTTCCAGTACCTCGACGAGGACGGCCAGCGGCGGGCGATCGAGAGCACCGATGTCAACGACTACATCCGCGCAGCCTGCGGCGACGACTTCTCGGCCAAGGACTTCCGCACCTGGTACGGCTCGCTGGCGGCGCTGGAGGCGCTGAGCATGAGCCCCAAGCCCGCCACCAAGACCGAGGCCAAGCGCACGCTCAACACCTGCGTCAAGGCGGTGGCTGGCCTGCTGGGCAACACCCCGGCCGTCTGCCGCGCGGCCTATATCCACCCCAAGGTGCTGGAGGCCTTCGAGACCAGCCGCCTGCCCAAGCGACGGACATCGTCGCCGAGGGGGAAGGAACTGGCGCTGCTGAAGCTGGTGGCGGCTTAGGAAAGCCCGCTCATCCCGGCGAATGCCGGATGAGCGGATCAACAGGGTGACGCTCGGCTAATCGTTTCCCGCCAACCGCGCCGCCCTACCCGACAGATACCGCTGCTCGGGCTCGCTGGCGGTGAGCGCCGCCGCCGTGCGATAGGCCGCGACCGCCTCGTCCCGGTCCCCGGCCATCTCCAGCAGATGGGCCCGCACGGCCGCCAGGCGGTGATGGCCGGCCAGCCGCTTGTCGGTCTCCAGCTCGACCAGCTGGCGCAAGCCCACGCGGGGGCCCCGCGTCATGGCCAGGGCGACGGCGTGGTTCAGCCGGACCATCGGGTTGTCGGCCATCCGCTCCAGCAGGCCGTACAGCGCCAGGATCTGCGGCCAGTCGGTGTCCTCGGCCCGGGCGGCTTCGTCATGCACCGCCGCGATGGCGGCCTGCAGCTGGTAGGGCCCGACCGCGCCGCGCGACAGGCCGGTCTCCACCAGGACCACGCCCTCGGCGATGGCCGCCCGGTCCCACAGGCCCCGGTCCTGCTCGGCCAGGGGGATCAGTTCGCCGTCCGGCCCCGTGCGCGCCACGCGGCGGGCGTCGGTCAGCAGCATCAGGGCCAGCAGGCCGGCMGCCTCGCCGTCGTCCGGCAGCAGGCCGCGGACCAGCCGCGCCAGCCGGATCGCCTCGCCCGCCAGCTCGGCGCGCTGCAGGTCCGGGCCCGCGCTGGCCGTGTAGCCCTCATTGAAGATCAGGTAGAGCACGTGCAGGACCGACCGCAGCCGTCCGGCCCGCTCGGCGGCGTCGGGGGCCTCGAACGGCACGCCCGAGACCCGGATGCTCTGCTTGGCCCGGCTGATCCGCTGGGCCATCGTCGCCTCGGGCACCAGGAAGGCGCCGGCGATCTCGGCCGTGGTCAGGCCGCCGACCGCGCGCAGGGTCAGGGCGATGGCCGAGGACGCGCTAAGGGCCGGGTGGCAGCACATGAACAGCAGGCCCAGCGTGTCGTCCCGAGCCGCCAGGACGTCCACGTCGTCGGCCGGCGACGACACGACCGGAACCTCGTCCTCCGCAGCCACCGCCTCGCGCCGCCGCCGGGCGATCTCGCCGCGGATGTGGTCGGTCATCCTGCGGGAGGCCACCTGGACCAGCCAGCCGCCCGGGTTGGACGGGACGCCGGCGCGCGGCCACTGGCGGGCGGCGGCCAGCAACGCCTCCTGCACGGCGTCCTCGCCGGCGGCGAAGTCACGATAGCGGCGGACCACGGCCGACAGCACCCGCGGCGCCAGCTCGCGCAGCAGGGCCGTCGTCGCGCGGTCCAGCGCCGTCGGGGTCACATTTCCTCGCCGCTGGGCGACATGACCCGCCGCACTTCGACCGGCAGGTTCAGCGGCTTTCCGCCGGGACCGKGCCCCTCGGACCAGCGCGAGGCGATCTGGTAGGCCCGCTCGGGCGTCTCAACGTCGACGATCACGTAGCCGGCCAGGAACTCCTTGGTCTCGGGGAACGGACCGTCCGTCACCTCCGGCGCCGCGCCCTGCCGGGCCCGCACGAACCGCGCGTCGTCGGGTCCGGCCAGGCCATGGGTCACCACCATCTCGCCCGAAGCGCTGAACTCCTCGCGGAACAGGCGCAGGTGCTCCATGTGCGCCTGGATATCCTCGCTGGGCCAGTTGGTGATCATCTCGGTCCGCCACTCGGACAGGGCGAACTGCATCATCAGGATGTACTTCATCGCTATTCCCTTCGGTTGGAGCGCCGTCCTCCCGGCGCTTTCGAGGGCTAGTCGGAACCGTCCGGCCATTCTCGACACGGGCCGGAGAAATTATCGAGCCCGAAAATCGTGGGCGTCTCGGCCATTCGATAATTATCGTTTGACAGAAAGAAATTTCGGAACGAGCGTAAGGACACTGGAGGTCGCCATGTCCGTGATCAAGCTCAAGCCGCGCGCCGAGACGGTGACCGCGCCCGAGACCGCCGCCCAGCGCCGCGTGCGCCTGGGCAGCCGCGCCCTGGCCTGGCTGTTCACCGGCCTTCTCTGCGTCTCCGTGGCCATCCTGGTCGCCGCCCTGGCCGCGATGCTGTTCTACAAGGGCCCGCTGCTGCGGATCGGACCGGACAACTGCTACATCGGCGAGGGCCCTCCGGATTCCGTCGCCTTCGGCTCGCTGCCCCTGGTCCACCGGCTGGTCTATTGTCTGGTGGGGATCGTGCGGGCCACGCCGATCATCATGCTGTTCTGGAGCCTTCGCGGCCTGTTCCGCCTCTATGCCCGGGGCAAGGTGTTCGCGCCGGCCAACGCCGCGCAGTTCCGCCGCATCGGCCTGTGGTTGTGCGCCTACGCCGTGTCGCCGTTCGCCTGCCACCTGGTCCTGGCCGCCACCGGCTACGAGATCGACCGGAACTGGGCCCACATGGCCAGCGTCCAGGCGTTCGTGCTGGGCCTGCTGGTCTTCGTGATCGGCGAGGTCATGCGGGTGGGCCGCGAGATCGAGGAAGACCGGGAGGCGTTCGTCTGATGCCGATCATCCTTCGCCTCGACGTCATGCTGGCCCGGCGCAAGGTGCGCTCCAACGTCCTGGCCCGCGCCATCGGCATCACCGAAGCCAACCTTTCCCTGCTCAAGTCCGGCAAGGTGAAGGGCATGAAGTTCGAGACCCTGGAGGCCATCTGCGCCTACCTGGACTGCCAGCCGGGCGACATCCTGGAATACGCGCCGGACGACACGAGCGACCAGCTTCCCGACACCCCCGAGCAAGACACGCTCAAGCGCGCCTGACGGCGCTTCATCACAGGAGAGATCGATGCGACTGCCTTCAACGCCCGTCTGGGCGATCGCGGCCGGCTGCCTGCTGTTCGGCGCCGCGCCCGCCCTCGCCGCGCCCGCCTTCGTCGCCGTGGACGGCGGCAAGGTGGCCTACGAGACCTGCGGGTCCGGCCCCGAGGCCCTGGTTCTGCTGCACGACGGCATCCTCGACAGTTCGGCCTTCGACGCCGCCTGGCCCAAGCTGTGCGCCCGGTTCAAGGTCGTGCGCTACGACCGTCGGGGCTACGGGAGCTCGCCGGCCGCGACCGCGCCCTATGACGCCGTGGGCGACCTGGCGGCGGTGATGAAGTCCGCCGGGATCGACCACGCCACCATGCTGGGCTCGTCGTCCGGCGGCGGGATCGCCGTGGACTTCGCCCTGGCCCATCCGGACGCCGTGGACGGCCTGGTGCTGGTCGGCGCCGCGGTGAACGGCTTCAAGCCCAGCCGGCACTTCATCGATCGGACCCAGAAACTGGTCGGCCTGCTGTCCCAGGGCCGCCTCGCCGACGCGGTCAAGGACCCCTACATCCTGACGCCGGGCGCCGAGGCCCAGCGCGCCTTCGTCGCCGCCGACCTCACCGCCCATCCAGGCAATTTCGGCGCGTCGCGGATGGTCAAGGACGGGCCGGAGGTCATGGGCCGCCTGGGCGAGATCAAGGCGTCCACCCTGATCGTCACCGGTGAGGTCGACATGCCCGACGTCCACGCTCACGCCGGCGCCCTGGAGGCCCTGATCCCCGGCGCGAAACGGATCGTCATGACCGGCGGCGGCCACTTCATCTATCTGGAGCGACCGGAAGCGTTCGCGGACACCATCTCGGCCTTCGTGGAGAAAGCGGGAAACTGAGGCGCCTCAGCCCTGCCCCTCATGGGCCCGCAGCGCCGTCCGCAACTCCTCGACCATCATCTCCCGCAGGCTGGGCGGCGACAGGATCTCCACCGAGCCGCCCCACGTGAACAGGTGCCAGGCCAGTTCGCGCAGGCCGCTGGCCCGGAAGGTGACCAGCACCGAACCGCCCGCCTCCTGGGTCACGACCTGGTTGGGGTGGAAACGCCAGCGCAGGGCGTCCTCGGCGCGGTCGGGCGCGATGCGCAGGGCCACGTCCTCGATGTCGCCGTGGAAGATGCCGAAGCTCTCGTCGGCGAAAGCCTGCAGCGAGAAGTCCTCGGGCGGCGGGGCGGGCTCGTCCAGGGCCGTGACCGCGTGCATGCGGTCCAGGCGGAAGGTGCGGGGCCGAGGGTCCTTGCCCTCGGCGGCGACCAGGTAGTTGGCGTGGCCGAACAGGATGCCCAGGGGCGTCACCTTGCGCGTGCGGCCAGGCGCGCTGCCGCCCTCGTAGCGGAACGACAGGGCCTGCAGCCCCTTCACGGCCGTGCGGATCGCGGTCAGCACCGCCTGGTCCTCGAACGGGCGGGGGCCGGGATGGATCGCGATGGTCTCGGCCTGGATCAGGGCCTCCAGGTCGGGGGCCACCTTGCGTCGCGCCGCGCCGCGCAGGGCCGACATCAGCTTGCGCTCCAGGGCGTGGAGCGCGGCGGCGCGCCCCTCGGCCCCGCCCGCGGCGTAGCTGTCGGCGGCCGTGCGCAGGGCGGCCAGCTCCTCGGCGGTCGGGGTCTGGAACAGGCTGTCCAGGCCCGACGGGATGCGGAAGCGCTTGGTCGGCGGGTCCTCGATCGCCTCCATCTGCGGGAAGGCGGCCCAGACCGCGTCGCGCATCCGTTCGGCCGTGCGCCGTCCCACGTCCATGGCGCGGGCCATCTCGTCCAGGGTCATGCCCTCGGAGGATCCGGCCAGCATCCGGGCCAGGTCGAGCAGTCGGGTCGCCTTGTCGTGTCGCATGGCTCGACTCTATACGACCGTTTTTGACGCACGCCACCCTCAAAAGGGAAACTCAGAAACCCGCCCGGCAGAACGCCTTTCCTGGAGACCGCCCATGACCCGCCTCCTCGCCCAAGACTGGCATGTCGCGCCCGTCAGCGCCGCCATGATCTCGGCCGTGCTCGACTTCGCCGACGTCCATCGCGACCTCGGCGGCGGACGCACCTTGATGCGGCTGAGCCCCGAGCGGGTGCTGAAGGCCGACATCATCCTGCTGCTTGGCCGCGACGCCGAGCGCGCCGCCGACATCGGCCTGGTGTGGAACGATCGCGAGGACCAGATCGTCCGGATCATCGACGACGCGGCCTTGCGCGCCTCGCGGCAGGCCGCCTGGGAAGAGGCCTTCGATCTTTTCGACGCCGACGACCGCGACGTGGCGCCGCAGCGCCTGTGCGCCTGACCTGCAATCTCCGGACGTTTGGTCGCGGGGTCGCCGGCGGACAGAACAGTGTTCGCCAGAACCCAATCCCAGTATTTACTGGAGATCAGCCAATACTGCGTCAAAACGCCACATAAACCCAACGTAGACAATCCGACGCAGCATAAATTGCCTACCTACAAAAGTTGGCCGCGAACAATATTCCGAGTTCATCCATTTTAAACCGCCCGACGACACCCTGGTTGCGAGCAAAATGCTCTCGGTAGTCAAAATGACGCCGACAACCTTGAATAGGAACTAGTCGGATGCMGCTGAATAGCGTCAACACCAACTCGGGCGCGATGATTGCCCTGCAAAACCTGAACAGCACCAATTCGGAGCTGCAGGTCACGCAACAACGCATCAACACCGGCAAGAAGATCAGCACCGCCAAGGACAACGGCGCGATCTGGGCGACCGCCAAGGTCCAGTCGTCGACCGCCAGCTCGCTGAACGCCGTGAAGGACTCGCTGCAACGCGGCCAGTCGACCATCGACGTGGCCTTGGCCGCCGGCGACACCATCACCGACCTGCTGGGCAAGATGAAGGAAAAGGCCCTGGCCGCTTCCGACACCTCGCTGAACACCTCTTCGTTCAACGCCCTGAAGTCGGATTTCGAAAGCCTGCGCGACCAGATCACCAAGGCYGTCACCAACGCCAAGTTCAACGGCGTGTCGATCGCCGACGGCTCGACCACCAAGCTGGCCTTCCTGGCCAACTCGGACGGCTCGCAGTTCACGGTCAGCTCCAAGACCCTGTCGCTGAAGGGCATYGGCATGACCACGACGTCGACCTTCACGTCGGCGGCCGCGGCCAAGTCCATGATCGACACGGTCACGACCGCCATGGGCACGGCGACCAACAAGCTGGCTTCGCTGGGCACCAGCTCGACCGGCCTGGACACCCACCTGACCTTCGTCGGCAAGCTGCAAGACAGCCTCGACGCGGGCGTGGGCAACCTGGTCGACGCCGACCTGGCCAAGGAAAGCGCCAAGCTGCAGTCGCTGCA
>NZ_JBFTKU010000044.1:0-11931 GCF_056665975.1 Caulobacter sp. 05T431
AAGCATGGGAAGGGCGTCGGCCGGCGACCGAACGGCTTTCAGGGGTGGACGAGCGGGAAGGCTTAGTCCGTCGTGTCCCACAAGGACGCCCTGGGTTGGAGTTGGAGCAGGTTCGCCTCAGTCGCGACGAAGCTCCGGCGCTCGGGGGGACGGACCAAGCCGACAGGCCTGGGCTGAAATCGCCCAGGCGGTCCGGAAGGCGCCAACCTTCCGCCCGTCGGGGGCCTCCATCGGAGCGGGTTAAAAATCCGCGATCCGAAGGCTTCCGGATAACGGCTCCACGCGAAGCGCCTGACTTCGTCGAAACGGTACTCACATCAAAGCTTCTCCGGGCGAGGCCCGGGCGCTTCGCACCCTTCCCAAACTTCGCAGCGAGAGCGCGATGACGAGAGGTCGTGCCGGTGAACACTTGCCCCCTACGGATCGCTTCGCGATCGTCTTCCCCCATAGGGGGGAAGAGGGCCCGCGTTTTCGGCCTCCGCCCCCTACGGGGGCGGACAGACCGCGTAGCGGTCAGGTGGGGGCAAGTGGGTGAGCTACGAACCCCTTCCCTACTTCTTGATCTGCCCCGCCAGATACTTCCGGATCGCCGCGCCGTACGGCGGGCGCAGGGCCAGCATCGGGGCGATGTCCTTCTTCAGCTGGGTGAACACCGCCTTCCGGTGGCTGAACTCCAGGAAGCCGTCGCGGCCGTGATAGCTGCCCATGCCCGCCGGACCGACCCCGCCGAACGGCAGGTCCTCCTGGGCGACGTGGAAGATCACGTCGTTGACCGTCACCCCGCCGCTGGTGGTGCGATCCAGCACCATGTCGCGCTCGGCGGTGTCGGTCCCGAACCAGTAGAGCCCCAGCGGCCGGTCACGGCCGTTGATGTAGTCCACCGCCTCCTCGACCTTGCCGTAGGTCTTCACCGGCAGCACCGGGCCAAAGATCTCGTCCTGCATCACTGTCATGTCGTCGGTGGGATCCAGGATCAGGGTCGGCGGGATCTTGCGATGCTCCTGCTGGCTGAAGTCCTCGCCGGCCGGATTGATCTCGACGATCCGGGCGCCCTTGGCCCGGGCGTCGTCCACATGACCCTTGATCCGGTCGTAGTGGCGCTGGGCGACCACGGCCGTGTAGTCGGGATTGTCCTTGATGGTCGGGAAGGTCTTGGCCACGGCGGCCTTGGCCTCGGCCACGAAGGCGTCGACCTGGTCGGCCGGGGCCAGCACGTAGTCGGGCGCCAGGCAGATCTGGCCGGCGTTCAGGGTCTTGCCGTTCATGATCCGCGCCGCGGCCGTGGCCATGTCGGCGCCACGCGACAGGATCACCGGGCTCTTGCCGCCCAACTCCAGGGTGACCGGCACCAGGTTCTCGGCCGCGGCCCGCATCACGTGGCGCGCCACCGAGGTCGCCCCGGTGAACACCAGATGGTCGAACGGCAGGCTGGTGAAGGCCTGGCCCACCTCGGGCCCGCCGGTGATCACCGCGATCTCCTCTTCCGAGAACGCCTTGGCGAACATCGTCTTCATCAGCTCGGAGGTGACCGGGGTGAACTCGGACGGCTTGATCATCGCCCGGTTGCCGGCCGCCAGCACCCCGGCCAGCGGCGCGAAGGTCAGGTTGACCGGGAAGTTCCACGGGCTGATCACCCCGACCACGCCTTTGGGCTGGTACTGGACCTCGGCCTTGGCGCCGAACAGGCCCAGGATCGCCGGCGTGGTCTTGCGCTTCTCAGGGCGCATCCACTTGGCCAGGTTCTCCTTGGCGTGCTTGAGCGGACCGATCGAGCCGGCGATGTCGGTCAGGCCCGTGGCGTCCTTCGAGCGCGCGCCGAAATCGGCGTTCAGGGCGTCGGCGATCTCGGCCTGGTGATCGACCAGCAAGCCGATGCAGCGGTCCAGCCACTCGATGCGGCGTTCGGCCGTCGGGGCGCCTTGTCGCAGGTGGGCGGCCTTCTGCGCCTCGAGGATTCGAGACATCGCGGCTTTCGCCGATTCCAGGTTGAGGTTGGCGGGCGCGTTCACGGTCAGGTTCCTCCCAGCGGCCTGCAGGCTCATCTTATCACCGTTCACAATGCTTGCGACGGAGGGAACACGCAAGTGAACGTCGTTCGTTCTTAACGGCTCGTTTGAACTCTTCGGCCTAGATTGCGGCTCCAAGCGCGCATCCGGGCGATGCGGCGCTGTTGGGGGACTGGAAATGTCGGACGTCGAAACCACGCTGCGCGGCCCTGAGGCCTACAAGATCGCCGGCCGGGCGCTGGGGCTGATGGAGCGCCATCAGGTGTGGCCGACGGCCCTGAACTTCGAGCTGTGGACGCACTTCGTCGCCGATCCGGACGGCGCCCTGGCCCGCGAGCTGACCCGCCTGATCTCGCTTGGTGAGCCGCTGACCGAGCTGCTCAGCGAAGAGCTGGCCGCGACCTACCTGCCCAAGGCCAAGCTGAACGAACAGATCCGCGACGCCGGCGACCTGCTGAGCAAGGAACTGGAATCGGTCTCCAAGGCCATCCAGGACGCCCAGAAGAGCAACGCCGCCTACGGCAAGACGCTGAACGGCGCGGCCAAGGAGCTGGACGCCTCGCAGGACGTGGGCAAGCTGAAGGCCGTCGTCAGCGGCCTGGCCGACGCCACCCGCCGCGTCCAGAAGGAAAACAAGTCGCTGGAGACCCGCCTGGCGGAGTCCACCGCCGAGGTCGATCGTCTGCGCGAGCACCTGGAACAGGTCCGCCGCGACGCCACCACCGACGGCCTGACGAACCTGGCCAACCGCAAGGCCTTCGACGAAGAGCTGGACCGCGCCTGCAGCGAAGCCGACGAGGCCGGCACCACCATCTGCCTGGCCGTGCTCGACATCGACCACTTCAAGGGCTTCAACGACACCTGGGGCCACCAGACGGGCGACCAGGTCATCCGCTACGTCGCCAGCGTCATCGGCCGCGTCGCCGCCCCGCCCCGCTTCGCCGCCCGCTACGGCGGCGAGGAGTTCGCGATGATCTTCCCGCGGGAATCGGCGGCCCTGGTCGCCGGCACCCTGGAAGAGATCCGCGTCGAGGTGTCGTCGCGCATGCTCAAGCGTCGCTCGACCAACGAAGACCTGGGCGCGATCACCATCTCGTCGGGCTTCGCCGAGCGTCGTCCGGGCGAGACCGGCCACTCGGTCATGGAACGGGCCGACGCGGCGCTCTACACGTCCAAGCGCGGCGGCCGCAACCGCGTCACCGCCGCCGAGAGCAAGCCGGACTCGGCCAACGCGGCCTAGTCGCGAGCGCCCTTTCGGGGGCTTCTCAGATTTTTCTGGTCTTCCCCAAGGTTAGTCGCGCGTAGACTCCAGGCGACAACGACGAGCCTTGGGAGGACGCCATGACCTACGAGAAGATCCGGCTGGAAGCCGCCGACGGCCTGGCCGTCGTCACCCTCGCCGATCCGTCCACCCTGAACGCCGCCAGCCTGGAAATGGCCCGCGAACTGGCCCACGCCTTCGGCTCGATCGCCGCCGGCAAGGTCGAAGCGCGCGCCGTGATCCTGACCGGCGAAGGCCGCGGCTTCTGCTCGGGCGCCAACCTGTCGGGCGGCGGCGCGGCGGGCCGCGAGGCCGATGTCGACGGCAAGCCCGACGCCGGCTCGGCCCTGGAAAGCACCTACAACCCGCTGGTCAGCCTGCTGCGCGACTTCCCCCTGCCGATCGTCACGGCGATMAACGGGCCGGCGGCCGGGGTCGGCTGCTCGATCGCCCTGCTGGGCGACATCGTGGTGGCCGCCGAGAGCGCCTATTTCCTGCAGGCCTTCCGCCGGATCGGCCTGGTGCCGGACGGCGGCTCGACCTACCTGCTGCCGCGTCTGGTGGGCAAGGCGCGGGCCATGGAGATGATGCTGCTGGGCGACAAGATCCCGGCCGCCACGGCCCTGTCCTGGGGCCTGATCAACCGCTGCGTCCCCGACGCCGAGCTGATGCCGACCGCCACCGCCATCGCCCAGGAGCTGGCCGCCGGTCCGGCCGCCCTGTCGGCGATCCGCAAGCTGGTCTGGAACAGCCTCGACGCCGACTGGGTGGGCCAGCTGAACGCCGAACGCCACGCCCAGAAGCACGCCGGCAAGACCGACGACTTCATCGAGGGCGTCAGCGCCTTCCTGCAGAAGCGCCCGGCGGCGTTCAAGGGGCGCTAACGGGGACATGCCCTTGGGCGTGTCCCCAACGGCAAGCGTTGCGCTAGAATTTGGGGACACGCCGCGAGGACATGTCCCCCGACTCTATTTCGGCCCGTAGATCGCCCGGGCCCGGTCCTCGAAACAGCCGATCAGCGTATTGGCCGCCCGGTCCAGGTTGGCGGCCAACATGGCGTCGAGGATCTTGGACTTGAACGCGAAGTCGATAACGAACTCGACGGTCGTCCCGGCCTCGTGCGGCAGGAACCGCCACTGGTTCGCCAGGCGCTTGAACGGGCCGTAGAGCAGGCTGACGTCCACCGTCAGGGCCGCGGCGTCGCGTCGGACCCGGGTCGCGAACTTCTCGCGCAGGAACGAGAACCCGACCTGGGCCTCGGCGTCCACGGTCGAGACCTGAGCGTCGGCCCGGCCGTTCCAGGTGCGCATGGCCGTGATCCACGGCACGAACTGCGGATAGGCCTCCACGTCCCCGACCAGCGTGAACAGCTGCTCGGGCGCATAGGGCAGCACCCGGGTGACGACGTGACGGTGCAAGGCTTAAGCGCTCTTGGCGTCCAGCGCCCGGCGCGCGGCCTGCAGCTTGGCGAAGTCCTCGCCGGCATGGTGCGACGAGCGGGTCAGCGGGCTGGACGACACCATCAGGAAGCCCTTGGCCCGGGCGATGGCCTCGTAGGCCTTGAACTCTTCCGGGGTCACGAAGCGGTCGATGGCCGCGTGCTTGCGGGTCGGCTGCAGGTACTGGCCGATGGTGATGAAGTCGACGCCGGCCGAACGCATGTCGTCCATCACCTGCATCACCTCCTCCTTGGTCTCGCCCAGGCCGACCATCAGGCCGGACTTGGTGAACTGGGAGGGATCGCGCTCCTTGACCCGCTCCAGCAGGCGCAGGGAGTTATAGTACCGGGCGCCGGGGCGGATCTTCAGGTAGAGCCGCGGCACGGTCTCGAGATTGTGGTTGAAGACGTCCGGTCGGGAGTCGATCACCACGTTCTCGGCGCGGTCCTTACGCAGGAAGTCGGGGGTCAGGATCTCGATGGTCGTGCCCGGCGAGGCGGCGCGGATCGACGTGACCACCTCCGCGAAGTGGCGGGCGCCGCCGTCGATCAGGTCGTCGCGGTCGACCGAGGTGATGACCACGTGCTTGAGGCCCATCTTGGCGACGGCCTCGGCCACGCGGCGCGGCTCGTCGGGGTCCAGCTGGGTGGGGAGGCCGGTGGCGACGTTGCAGAAGGCGCAGGCCCGGGTGCAGATCTCGCCCATGATCATCATGGTCGCGTGCTTCTGGCTCCAGCACTCGCCGATGTTCGGACAGGCCGCCTCCTCGCAGACCGTGGTCAGCTTGTGCTCGCGCACGATGCCCTTGGTCTCGTTGTACTGACCCGAGCCCGGGGCGCGGACCCGCAGCCAGTCGGGCTTGCGCAGGACCGGCGTGTCGGGACGGTTCTGCTTTTCGGGGTGGCGGACGGCGCGATCTTCGGGACCACGGGCGTTCAGCGTGTCGATCAGGGTGACCATAACGGMCTAGATCGGACTTCCTGGCCTCCAGATCAAGCATGCGTTCTTGCATGTGACGCTAAGGCGCGAAAAGAGTGCCTGGAATGCGTCGCCGTCTCCTGAGTCTGCTGCTGCTTTTGCCGCTCGTCGCATGCCGTGACGAGGGCGTTCGTGCGCCGTTCGCGGAGAGCCGCACACCCCCGTCCCTCGACGTGCGCTTCCAGCCGCCGGCGGGCTGGGCCTGGGGCTATGTAAAGGTCGGCGACGACCGGGTGCAGCGCTACGGCGTCTCCGCCCCCCACGGCGCGCCACGGGGCCAGATCCTGATCCTGCCGGGCTACGGCGAGTCCGCCGAGGGCTGGTTCGAGACGGCGGCCGACCTCAACGGCCGGGGCTATGTGGTCTGGATCCTGGAGCGCCAGGGCCAGGGCGGCTCGGAACGGGCCACGCCGTGGCGCGACCTGGGCCATGTCGAGAGCTTCGCCCCCGACGTCACGGCGACCCGGGCCATGGTCAAGGCGGTGATCCGCCCGCCCCAGGGCGGCGTCGGGGCCCGCGACCCGTTCGTGATCCTCGGCGCCGGCGACGGCGGCCTGGTCGCGCTGCGGGCCCTGGAGGAAGGGGTTCAGGCCGACACGGCGATCCTCTCCTCGCCCAATTTCGACCTCGCCGACCCGCCCCGCCCCAAGGCCCAGCTGATCCGCATCGCCCGCTGGGCGCGCGGCCTGAAGCTGGGCTTCGTGCGCTATCCGGGCCAGGCGGGCTGGAAGCGCGAGGGCCCTGACGGCGTCGCGGCCAGGCTGACCCACGATCCGGCGCGCGGCGCGGTGCAGCAGGCCTGGCAGCTGGCCAATCCMGACCTGCGGATGGGCGCGCCGAGCCTGGCCTGGTACGCGGCCTTCTACGACGCCGTGGACGCTGTCGGGCGCGACCTGAAGCGGGTGCGGACGCCTGTCGTGATGCTGGACGCCGGCCAGGACGTCAAAGCCCTGCCCGAGCCCCAGCGCACGGTCTGCGCCGCCCTGCCCCGCTGCGTCGAGACTCGCTATCCCAGCGCCCGCCACGCCCTGCACCTGGAGACAGATTCGGTGCGGGTCCCCTGGCTGGAAGCGGTGGACCAGGCCCTGCGGACTCGCACGCCCTCACCGCCCGCCAAGCCTTGAACGACAAGGACTTGAGCGCATTTTAGAAGGACCGGTGCGCTTCCGCGCACGTAACGGGTGTTTGCAAAGCGACACGCCGTCGCTAGGGTCCCGCTTCAAACAGACGAGGGCGCGACGTCGCGCTTCCGGGAGGTTTCGCCGGCATGCCGGTAGTTTTCAATGCGCAGGACGGCCGGAAGGCCATCTTCGACGCCCTGCTCGACGCCCGTGACAAGTACGGCGCCAAGAAACTGATCCTCGAGGATCAGGATCGCAATCCGCTGAGCTACACCGACCTGGTGCGGGCGAGCTTCGCGCTCGGCCGCAAGATCGCGGCCATGACCAAGCCGGGCGAACATGTCGGCGTGCTGCTGCCGTCCGGCGCAGGCGCCGTCGTGACCTTCTTCGCCCTGCACGCCTTCGGCCGCGTGCCGACCATGCTCAACTTCACGGCCGGCCTGCGCAACCTGCGCGCCGCCTGCGAGCTGGCCGGGGTCAAGCGCGTGCTGACGGCCCACAAGTTCATCGAGCTGGGCAAGCTGCACGACATCGTCGACGCGCTCGAGCAGAAGGCCCAGATCACCTATCTGGAAGACGTGCGGGGCACGATCGGCCTGGCCGACAAGCTGTTCGCCGCCGCCGCCGGGATCTTCCCGCGCCAGTTCCGCGCTTCGGCCAAGCCCTCGGACCCGGGCGTGGTGCTGTTCACCTCGGGCAGCTTCGGCGCGCCGCGCGGCGTGGTGCTGAGCCAGGCCAACCTGGTCTCCAACGCGATCCAGATCGCCGCCCATATCGAGCTCGATCCGGCCTGGGTGTTCTTCAACCCACTGCCGGTGTTCCACTGCTTCGGCCTGACGGGCGGGGTGATCCTGCCGCTGCTGACCGGCATGAAGGCCTTCCAGTACCCCTCGCCCCTGCACACCAAGCAGATCCCGTCGCTGCTGAAGGACGCCGGCGCCTCGGTACTGCTGGCCACCGATACCTTCGTCAACCAGTACGCCCGGGCCTCGGAAAGCGACGAGCTGAGCGGCCTGAAGTTCGTGGTCTGCGGCGCCGAGAAGGTTCGGGAAGAGACCCACAACCTGATCGCCGAGAAGTTCGGCAACGTGCCGGTGCTCGAAGGCTACGGCGCCACCGAGGCCTCGCCGGTCATCGCGGTCAACAAGCCCGACGACAACCGCCGGGGCACGGTCGGCGGCCTGCTGCCCGGCCAGGACTGGAAGATCGAGCCGGTCGAGGGCATCACCGAGGGCGGACGCCTGCTGGTGCGCGGCCCCAACATCATGACCGGCTATCTGCGCGAGGACGGCGGCGTCGACGCCCCCGAGGGCGGCTGGCATGACACCGGCGACGTGGTGACGGTCACCGACGACCTGTGGATCACCATCAAGGGCCGGGTGAAGCGCTTCGCCAAGATCGGCGGCGAGATGGTCTCGCTGACCGCCGCCGAGGACCTGGCCAGCGCCGTCTGGCCCGACGGTCGCCACGCCGTGATCTCGATGCCCGACAAGAAGAAGGGCGAGAAGCTGGTGCTGGTCACCGACCGCCAGGACGCCGACGTCTCGCCGCTGGTGGCCCATGCGCAGAGCATCGGCGCCCCGGAGTTGGCGGTGCCGCGCAAGATCCTCAAGGTCACCCAGGTGCCCGTGCTGGGCAGCGGCAAGACCGACTATGTCGCCATCCAGAGGATGGCCGATCAGGACGCCAAGGCCGCTTGATGGGCCTGGCGGACATCGCCTCTTTCACGAACCCCGGCGGGCCGCCCTGGCCCGTCGGGGTTTTTCGTTTTGACCGTCGACTAGGAGGGAGATCGACATGGAAAGACTGATCGTCTGGACGCCGCGCGTGCTCAGCCTGCTGCGGATCATCGCCGCCCTGCTCTTCATGGAGCATGGCTTGATGAAGGTGTTCCACTTCCCGGCCCCGCAACCGGGCGCGCCGGACCCACTGCCGCCGATGCTGGTGGCCGCGGCCTGGCTGGAGATCATCGGCGGGGCCCTGCTGGTGCTGGGCCTGTTCACGCGTCCGGTGGCCTTCGTGCTGTCGGGCCAGATGGCCGTGGCCTATTTCCTGGCCCATGCTTCGAAGGGTTTCTGGCCGGCCCTGAACGGCGGCGAGGCGGCGATCCTGTTCTGCTTCGTCTTCCTGTACCTGGTGTTCGCTGGACCTGGCGAATGGAGCGTCGACGCCCAGGTGCGCAAGCGGCCGTAAGCTCGCGATCCCTCTCCCCTTGCGGGAGAGGGCGGCCTCGCGAAGCGAGGTCGGGTGAGGGGTTGAAGAACGACAAAGCCGCGACCGGCCTTTCGGCTGATCGCGGCTTTTGCTTTTGAGAGACCCCTCATCCGTCGGTTATCGCCGACACCTTCTCCCGCAGGGGGAGAAGGATCAGAGACCTAGATGTGCAGGACCCGGCCGTAGGCGTCGAGCGCGGCCTCGTGCATGGCCTCCGACATGGTCGGGTGGGCGTAGACGATGCCGTGCAGGTCTTCCTCGGTGGCTTCCAGGGTGATGGCCGTGACGAAGCCCTGGATCATCTCGGTGACCTCGTGACCGATCATGTGGGCGCCGATCAGGGCGCCGGTCTTGCCGTCGAACACCGTCTTGACGAAACCCTCGATCTCGCCCGCCGCCACGGCCTTGCCGTTGACGCGGAACGGGAAGCGGCCCGCCTTGACGTCGATGCCGGCGGCCTTGGCCGCGGCTTCGGTCAGGCCCACCGAGGCGACCTGCGGGTTGGCGTAGGTGCAGCCTKGGATCGGCGAATTGACGGCCGGGGTCTTGTAGCCGGCGATGTGCTCGGCCGCGTGGATGCCCTCGTGGCTGGCCTTGTGGGCCAGCCAGGGCGGGCCGGCGGCGTCGCCGATGGCGTAGAGGCCGGGGACGTTGGTCTCGCCGTGCTTGCCGGTGACCACGTGACCGCGGTCCATATTCAGGCCGATGGCGTCCAGGCCTTCCGTGTTCGGCGCGATGCCAACGGCGACGATGCAGACCGCGGCGGTCAGGGTCTCGGCCTTGCCGCCGACCTCGACGGCCACCGAGACGCCGTCCTTGGTCTTCTCGACCTTGGTCACCTTGGCGCCGATGCGGAAGGCGATGCCGCGCTTCTCGAAGGCCTTCTGGGCGGCCTTGGAGACCTCGGCGTCCTCGACCGGCATGATGCGGTCCACGGCCTCGACGACGGTCACCTCGGCGCCCAGGGCGCGGTAGAAGCTGGCGAACTCGATGCCGATGGCGCCCGAGCCGATCACGACCAGCGACTTGGGCATGGTCTTGGGGGCCAGGGCGTCGCGATAGGTCCAGATCTTGTCGCCGTCCGAGACCGCGCCGATGGCGGCGATCTCGCGGGCCCGGGCGCCGCTGGCCAGGATCACGCTCTTGGCCTGGATCGTGCGGCTGCCGCCGGCCTTCAGGGCCACGACCACCTTTGGCGACGGGCTGCCCTTCTCGAGCTTGGCCTCGCCCTCGACGACCTCGATCTTGTGCTTCTTCATCAGGAAGGCGATGCCCGAGGACATCTGCTTGGCCACGCCGCGCGAGCGCTCGATGATCTTGCCGAAGTCGAACGAGGCCTTCTCGACCGACAGGCCGTAGCCGCCCAGGTGCGACAGCTGCTCGTAGATTTCGCCGGACTTCAGCAGCGCCTTGGTGGGAATGCAGCCCCAGTTCAGGCAGATGCCGCCCAGGTTCTCGCGCTCGATGATCGCCGTCTTCAGACCCAGCTGGCTGGCGCGGATCGCGGCCACATAACCGCCGGGGCCGGCCCCGATGACGACGACGTCGAATTCCGTGGACATGTCTTTCGTATCCTAGGTTTGACGCCGTCGGGGGGAGCCGTCGGCGTCGGTCGATCGGTCCCGAGGACCGGTCCAGGAGAGGTCTACAGCAGCGCCTCGACGGCGAGCTTCAAGTCTTCAGGCTTGGTGGTGGGGGCGAAGCGCTCGACGACCTCGCCGTCGCGACCGATCAGGAACTTGGTGAAGTTCCACTTGATCGCCTCGGTGCCCAGCAGGCCCTTCTGCTCGTGCTTGAGATAGGCGTAGAGCGGATGGGCCGACGGGCCGTTGACGTCGATCTTGGCCAGGACCGGGAAGGTCACGTCGTAGGTCAGCGAGCAGAAGTTCGCGATCTCCTCGGCGTTCCCGGGCTCCTGGGCCCCGAACTGGTTGCAGGGGAAGGCCAGGACGGTGAAGCCCTTGTCCTTGTACTCGCGGTACAGCGCCTCCAACCCCTCATACTGGGGGGTGAAGCCGCATTTGCTGGCCGTGTTGACGATCAGCAGCACCTGGCCGCGATAGTCGGCCAGGCTCGCGTCCTGGCCGTCCAGCGTCTTGGCGGAGTAGTCGTAGACGGACATTCCTGCCCTCCCCTATGCCGCTTAGACGATCAGGGTCAGCGGCTCTTCGATCAGCGGCTTGAAGGCGGCCAGGAACTTGGCCCCGATCGCGCCGTCGACCACGCGGTGGTCGCAGGTCAGGGTGACGGTCATCACCGTGGCCACGGCCAGCTGGCCGTCCTTGACCACCGGGCGCTGCTCGCCGGCCCCAACGCTCATGATCGCGCCCTGCGGTTCGTTGATGATCGAGGCGAAGGCCTTGATGCCGAACATGCCCAGGTTGGAGACCGAGAAGGTGCCGCCCTGGAATTCCTCGGGCTTCAGCTTCTTGGCCTTGGCCCGGGCCGCCAGGTCCTTCACCTCGGCCGAGATCTGGGCCAGGCCCTTGGTCTCGGCGGCGCGGACGATCGGGGTGATCAGGCCGCCGTCGATGGCCACGGCCACCGCGATGTCGGCGTGGTGGTGCATGGCGATGCCTTCGGGCGTGTAGGAGGCGTTGGCCTCCGGCACGCGCTTCAGGGCCACGGCCACGGCCTTGATGATGATGTCGTTGACCGACACCTTCACGCCCTGGCCTTCCAGCAGGTGGTTGATCTTGGCGCGCGCGGCCAGCAGGGCGTCGATCTCAAGATCGATCGTCAGCGGGAAGTGCGGCACGTCGCGGAAGCTGTCGGTCAGGCGGCGCGCGATGGTCTTGCGCATGCCGTCCAGCGGGACCAAGTCGTACGAACCGGCCGGGATGCCCTGCTGCTCGAGCGAGAGGTGGGCGCGCGGCGCGGCGGCGGCCGGAGCCCCGGCGGCGGGCGCGGCG
>NZ_JBFTKU010000045.1:0-7533 GCF_056665975.1 Caulobacter sp. 05T431
GCGTCGGCGCGGGCGTCGGCGCGGGTCGCGGCTGGACMGGCGCGGGGGCCGGCGTGGGCGCGGTCGGCGGAGTCTGGGCGGCCGGCGGCTGTTGCGGCGCGTTCTGCAGCGCCCAGGCGCCGCCACCGATCAGCGAGGCGGCCAGGGCCGCCGCCGTCACGCCCGTCAGGGACCGCCGGATCGTCATCCTATTCGGGCGACCAGGGCTTGTAGTCGCTGGTGGCGACCGCGCGTTCGCCCCCCCGGGCCAGCGAGCCCTTCGGACGCCAGGCGTAGATCGTGCCGGTCAGGTTGGGATGGTGGTCCTTCTCCCAGGCGCGACGCTTCAGCGGCGCCGTGGTCGGCGGCTCATCGAACGTATAGTGCAGCCAGCCGCTCCATTCGGGCGGCACCTTGGACGCTTCGGCGTAGCCGTCGTAGATCACCCAGCGACGCTTGCGGGCGTCGTAGCTGTCCTTGTTGTCCCGCGCCTCGTAGTAGCGGTTGCCGTAGTCGTCCTGGCCTACGAACACGCCACGACGGCTAATGTGGAAGCGCTGACCGATGGTCGCGCCGTTCCACCACGTGAAGATCGCTTTCAGCACCGCGTCAGCACCAATCTCGCAAAGGTCCCAAACTGGGAGGGTTTCCAGGCAACGCCGAGGCGTTGCGAAGCGGCCGGACTATAGGTCGGCGGCCCTCCAGCGTCCAGCATCGGGCGTCACGTTCMAGCTTCAACATCTTGTGGATCACGGCGGTCGGGTACCCCACATCTATTGAAGGCCGTTGTTCGGCGATCTAGGATGGCTAATTCTTGGCGCACCCGGGCGCCCAGGCCGCGGAATCGCCCATGCGCATCCAGTCCCGACACCCCGCCTCCGCGCCCCGCGTCACGCCGCGCGAGATCGAACGCACGAACGCCGTCGTCGAGGTGCTGGCGCCGGAAGACTGGACCGACGCCCGGGTCGAGGCCTGGCTGGACTGGGCCGACGATCGGAACGACGGGGCGTTCGACGCGGACGCGCCGCTGGGCGGCGGTCCCGCCCGCTATGCCGACGCCGTGGCCAGGACCGGCCTTTCCGACGGCGTGTTCGGCGACGCCGCCGACGCCGACGCCTTCCGCGACGCGCTGCTGGCCACCATGCTGGCGGGCGTGGCCTCTCCGGTCGGGACGCCGGCCGCGGCCCGCCGGCTGCCGGACATCGCCGAGCTCGAATTCAAGCCCGCCGTCGAGGGCCATCTGGCCCGCTGGCGCTCGGCCAGGCTGGCCGCGAAGGCCGCCGCACGTCTCGACGCGGCCCTGGCCCAGGTCGGCGACGCGGTTCTGCGCTGCCACGGCGACGCCAAGGCCTGCGCCGATCCGACCAAGAACAGCGCCCTGGGTCGCGCCGCCCGCCGGGCTCGGGACCTAGGTGCCGACGACCGCATGATCCAGGACGCGATCGCCCTGGCCGGCGCGCCGCGCACCGGGCTGATCGACGCCGACGCGAGCGCGCCCTCCCCGCTGGTCGCCTCGGCCTCGCGGCAGGGCGTGGCGGCGGTCGACGAGGCCGCCAGCTTCGCGGCCCAGATCGGCTGGGAGACCAGCGCCCTGATCCTGGCCCTGTCGCCCGAGGATGCCGACGCCCTGGCCAAGGACGCGCCGGTCCGCGCCGCCATCGACGTCACCGCCTTCCAGCATGACGACGCCTTCGACTCCGCCGGCTTCAACCAGGTGGTGGGCCTGTGGGCCACGGCCCTGGAGATCGAACGCGGCGACCGTCCGGCCGAGGTCGGCCTGGCCGGGGTCGGCGACTGGCTGCTGGTCCAGGGCCTTTCGGCCGCCGGCGACGCCGGGCGCGACGCCGCCTCGGCCCTGTGGGCGCTGACGGTCGGCGCGGCGATGAGCGCCAGCGCCGAGACCGCCGCCGCCCTGGGCGCCGATCCCGCCTTCACCCAGGAACGACAGGGCGTCCTGCGCGGCTTGGCCGAGCGCCGCGTGCGCGCCGCCGCCCTGCGCTCGCCGCTGGCCTCGGAAGCCGCCGCCGCCCTAGCCGTCGCCCACGGCCTGGCCCGCAAGCACGGCCTGCGCTCGTCGCGTCTGGTCGCCGCCTTCGCCGATCCGGAGGCCGCCCTGCGCCTGGGCGGCAAGGCCCTGGGCCATGCGGCCGGCGCCGCGCCGATCTCGACCGCCCAGACCGGCGACGGCCTGCTGGTCCCGATCTTCAGCGCCGCGGCCCACACCTGCCTGAACGAGGCCGGGGCCGACTTCGACGCCGCCCGTCGCCACGCCATGGGCCACGGTTCGCTGTCCGAGTCCCCGTCGATCGACCACATGGTCCTGCAGGCCCGCGGCTTCACCGCCCACGAGATCGAGCAGGCCGAGGACGCCCTGCGCCACGCCGCCAGCCTGCGCGCCGCGTTCGCCCCCGCCGTGATCGGGGCCGGGTTCCTCAGCGACGTGCTGGGCGTTCCCGCCGAGGCCCTGGCCGATCCGGAGTTCGACACCCTGGCCTTCGCCGGCTTCTCCGAGGCCGAGATCGAGACGGCCGAGCGCCACGCCCTCGGCGCGCGCCGGCTGTCGGACTGCGAGGCCCTGGAGGGCGAACTGCGCGCCCTGTTCGCCGCCCTCGAGGCGCCGGTCCTGGCTGACCGACTGGCGATGATCGCCGCGGTCGAGACCTTCACCTGCCTGGCGGTCCCGGCGGTTCTGGACGCGCCTTTCGACGCCCGCCCGGCCGACGCCGCCCGCCTGCAGGCCGCCGCCGCCCGCGCCGGGGTCCGCGCCCTGCGCCTGAACCGCGCCGCTCCGCCCCCGGGCTTCGTCCTGTCCCTGCCCGAACCCGAAGCCGAGGCGCCCAGGCCCGTCCGCGCCGAAGCGCCCGCCGCCGAGGCTCCGCCCGCCCCGGTCAAGGAGCGGATCGTCGAGCGCGTGGTCGAACGGGTTGTGGAACGCGGTGGCCGCGCCCGCCGCAAGCTGCCGGACCGCCGCAAGGGCTACATCCAGAAGGCCGCGGTCGGCGGCCACAAGGTCTATCTGCACACCGGCGAATACGAGGACGGCGAGGTCGGCGAGATCTTCATCGACATGCACAAGGAAGGCGCCGCCTTCCGCAGCCTGATGAACAACTTCGCCATCGCCGTGTCGCTGGGCCTGCAGCACGGCGTGCCTCTGGACGAGTTCGTGGACGCCTATGTCTTCACGAAGTTCGAGCCGGCCGGTCCGGTGACCGGCAACGACTCGATCAAGTCGGCCACCTCGATCCTCGACTATATCTTCCGCGAGCTGGGCGTGTCGTATCTGGGGCGCGACGACCTGGCCAACGCCGATCCGGGCGAGTTCAACGCCGACGGCCTGGGCCGGGGCGAAGGCGTGGACGACGGCGCGGCCGAGGCCGAGCCCCTGCCCGCCAGCAAGTTCATCTCCAAGGGCTTCTCGCGCGGCGCGGCGCCGGACAATCTGGTGTTCCTGCCGTTCGGCGGTCGCCGTGACGAGCAGCCTCGCCCCGCCGGGGCCAGCGGCGACGTCTGTCCGGCCTGCGGCGACCTGGCCCTCAGCCGCAAGGGCGGGCTGGTGGTCTGCGACAGCTGCGGGACCCAGGCCAACGGCGGTCCGCAGGGCGAGAGCGACGCGGGCTGACCTGCCTCGTCGCCGTTTGCCTGGCCTTAAGCTTGCAAGGCCATGCTTGATCGACGTTTCCGCCGAAAGACGCGCGCCAGAATGAAAACGCTGCTCCCGATCCTCGCCGCCGTCGGCCTGCTGGCCCTGGCCGCGCCCGCCTCGGCGCAGAACGCCGGCCAGATCGCCAATGTTCGGGCCGGCGCCAACTGCCCGCGCTGCAACCTGTTCCAGGCCGACCTTTCGGGCAAGGTGCTGAAGGGCCGCAACCTGGCCGGCGCCCGGCTGCGCCAGGCCGATCTCAGCCTGGCCGAGATGAACCGCTCCAGCTTCGCCGGCGGCGACCTGCGCGACGTCAATTTCTACGGCGGCGTGTTCGGCGGGGCCAGCTTCGCCGGGGCCAACCTGACCAACGCCAGCCTGGTCGGCGCCTATCTGCAGGGGGCCAACTTCCGGGGCGCGACCCTGACCGGCGCCAACCTCTCCGGAGCCGAGATGGACCGGGCCGTCGGCCTGACCCAGGCCCAGCTGAACCGCGCCTGCGGCGATCCGTCCACCCGTTTGCCGCGCGGGCTTTCCGTGCCTTCCTGCCGTTAAACTTCCGTCATTACCGCGATTTAAGTGGCGCTTGAGCGCCGTGGGCCCCAAATCGTAACCTACACGGTCGCTTATCTTGACCGGTCTGGAGGTTTTGATGTCCCGCTTGCGGATCGCTGTCGCCGCCCTGTCCCTCGCCCTGTCGGCCGTGGCCCATCAGGCCTACGCCGGGGTCGAGGACAAGGACGTGGCCCGGATGATCTCGCTGGGCGGCGCCTGCGTGAACTGCGAGCTGTCGGGCCRCAAGCTGACCGGCGCCCGCTTCACCGGCGCCAACTACGCCAAGGCCAACCTCATCGGCGCCGACCTGCGCGGCGCCAGCTTCTTCGGCTCCAACTTCACCGGCGCGGACCTGTCGCGGGCCGACCTGCGCGGAGCCGAGATGCGCGGCGCCGGCTTCTCCCACGCCATCTTCACCGACGCCAAGCTGTCGGGCATCGAGAGCAGCGGGGCCAACTTCATCGGCGCCGACCTGTCGCGGGTCGACCTGTCCAGCAGCGAACTGCACGGCGCCAGCTTCCAGGGTGCGAACCTGGAGCGCGCCAACCTGTCCAGCAGCGAAGTCGTCGGCGCCAACCTGCAGGGCGTCAGCGCCAAGGGCGCCAACTTCTCGTCGGCCGAGCTGAACGCCAGCAATCTGAGCGGCGGCAATTTCGAGCGGGCCAGCTTCAAGGACGCCGAGTTCACCGGCTCGACCCTGCGCGGCGCGATCTTCAGCGGCGCCGACTTCCGGGGCGCCGACCTGTCGGGCGCCAGCCTGAGCGGGGCCGACCTGTCCAACGCCCGGGGCCTGGAGCAGGACCAACTGGACGAGGCCTGCGGAGACCGCGACACCCGCCTGCCGCGGGGCCTGAGCGTCCGCAACTGCTCGGGCGGCAACATGCGCATCCGCATCAGCCCCAGCTTCCAGCGCGCCCAGGCCGAGGCCGCCCGCGCCGAGGTCGAGGCCCATCGCGCCGAGATCGAGGCCGCCGCCCGCCTGGCCGCCAATCCGCCGGCCCCGCCCAAGCCGCCGAAGGCCCCCAAGCCGCCGCGGTACTAGGCGACGCCACGAAAAAGGCCCTCCGATCCGGGATCGGAGGGCCTCTTCGTATGGGCGCGACGCCGCCAGGCCTACACCTTGATCGGCGGGGCCGGGCGGATGTGCAGTTCCTTGTACTGCTTGTCCAGGACCTCGGCCGGAGCGTTCATCAAGAGGTCCTGGCCCTGCTGGTTCAGCGGGAAGGCGATGACCTCGCGGATGGCCACCTGCTCGGCCAGCAGCATGACGATGCGGTCGATGCCGGGCGCCAGGCCGCCGTGCGGCGGCGCGCCGTAGCGGAAGGCGTTCAGCATGCCGCCGAACTGTTCCTCGACCACCTCGGCGCCGTAGCCGGCGGTCTCGAAGGCCTTGAGCATGATCTCGGGCTTGTGGTTCCGGATCGCGCCCGAGCACAGCTCGTAGCCGTTGCAGACGATGTCGTACTGGTAGGCGCGGATGGTCAGCGGATCCTGGGTCTCCAGAGCCTCCAGGCCGCCCTGCGGCATCGAGAACGGGTTGTGCGAGAAGTCGACCTTCTTCTCCTCCTCGTTCCACTCGAACATCGGGAAGTCGACGATCCAGCAGAACTTGAACTGTTCCTCGGCCACCAGCTTCAGCTCGGTGCCGACGCGGGTGCGGGCCAGACCCGCGAACTTGGCGAACACGGCCGGGTCGCCGGCCACGAAGAAGGCGGCGTCGCCCTGCCCCAGGCCCAGCGACTCCATCAGCGCCTGGGTCGGCTMGCCCAGGTTCTTGGCGATCGGGCCGCCCCAGCCGCCCTGGTCTTCCGACCAGAAGACGTAGCCCAGGCCCGGCTGGCCCTCGCCCTGCGCCCAGCTGTTCATGCGGTCGCAGAAGGCGCGGCTGCCGCCGGTCGGCGCGGGGATGGCCCACACCTTGTTCTTGGCGTCGGCGCCCAGGATCTTGGCGAACAGGCCGAACCCGCCGTCGCGGAAATGCTCGGAGACGTCGGCCATCTTGATCGGGTTGCGCAGGTCCGGCTTGTCGCTGCCGTACCAGGCCATCGACTGGGCGTAGGTCAGGCGCTCGAAGCCCTTGTGGGTCGAGGTGACGCCGAAGTCGTTGGTGAAGGTGTGCTCGCCGTCGATCGGCGACACCGGCTTGCCGTTCGAGAACTCTTCGAACACGCCGTGCATCACCGGCTCGATCGCCGCGAACACGTCTTCCTGGGTKACGAAGCTCATCTCGACGTCCAGCTGGTAGAATTCCAGCGAGCGGTCGGCGCGCAGGTCCTCGTCGCGGAAGCACGGGGCGATCTGGAAGTAGCGGTCGAAGCCCGAGACCATCAGCAGCTGCTTGAACTGCTGGGGCGCCTGGGGCAGCGCGTAGAACTTGCCCGGATGCAGGCGCGAGGGCACCAGGAAGTCGCGCGCGCCTTCCGGCGAGCTGGCCGTCAGGATCGGCGTCTGGAACTCGTTGAACCCTTGCGCGAACATCCGCGAGCGGATCGACTGGATCACGCGCGAGCGCAGCACGATGTTCTTGTGCAGGGTCTCGCGGCGTAGGTCGAGATAGCGGTGCTTGAGGCGGATTTCCTCGGGATAGTCCGGCTCGCCGAAGACCGGCAGCGGCAGCTCGTCGGCGGTCGACAGCACTTCCACGGCGCTGACGCGGAGCTCGATCTCGCCGGTCGGCAGGTTGGGGTTCACGACGCTGGCGTCGCGGGCGATCACCTCGCCGTCCACCCGGATCACGCTCTCGGCGCGCAGGCGCTCGACCACGTCGAAGCCCGGGGTTTCGGGGTGCAGCACCAGCTGGGTCAGGCCGTAATGGTCGCGCAGGTCGATGAAGACCAGGCCGCCGTGGTCGCGCTTGCGGTGGATCCAGCCCGACAGGCGGACGGCGTTTCCGGTGTCGGAAGCCCGCAGGGCGCCGCAGGTATGGGTGCGATAGGCGTGCGTCGAGGTCATGGGAAGTCTTTGAAACGCGGTGATTTGCAAGGCGCGGAAAGGCGCATGAGGGGGCGTCGATGTCAAGGATTCTGGGGGCGAACCTCCCCTGCGAGGACGGGGCTCAGCGGCTCACCCACTTGCCCCCTACGGATCGCTTCGCGATCGTCTTCCCCCAAAGGGGGAAGAAGCCGCGCTGCGGCGCCCGGCGCGCGCATCCGCCCCCTATGGGGGCGGACAGACCGCGACGCGGTCAGGTGGGGGCAAGTGAGTGTGATCCCACGCCAAACCGGCTGTGAGCTGATGGAAAGGGCTGCGGAGCGCCGGACATCGTCCGGAGTTTGAAAAAGAATACCGTTTCGACGAAGCCCGTTCGCTCCGCGCGGTCGTTATCCGCAAGCTCTCGACGCTAGGCCCTGTTGGAGCCG
>NZ_JBFTKU010000046.1:0-2500 GCF_056665975.1 Caulobacter sp. 05T431
CCTTCTAGAGAAGAGCGCCAACCAAGTCAAGTAAGAATTTCCAGGAAACTCTTTCTAGACTTGAAGGACCCAGATCCGAATTCTTGCGAACTCTTCACCAAACCCTCCGGAGCCGCGCTTTCTAAGGAAAGCTAAACCCCCTGTCAACCTCGAATTTCGCTGAATTTCAGCAGAACATCGAGGTCGAATACTTCACCGAACCTTGGAATTCTTATCGAACTCTTCGCTTCAGTAAGGAGTGGCGCTTCTATTGAAGCATCACCCCAGAGTCAACCGCCTCGTTTTTCCATCCTCTCAAAGGGCCAAGGCCGCAACGAAGAGACAAAAAGGGATCCGTGGGCCGCCGAGGCTGCCCGCCTGGATCCATTACCGAGTCGATTGGAGCGCGGAAGCTAGCGAAACCGGTCGAAGAAAGCAAGAGCCTTGCGGCGTCTTTGCCCTCCGGTCGCGATCGCGTTTCCGAGCGAGGGGCGGATATAGGCGTGTGACGCGGCGATGACAACCCCTGTCCGGACGAATCCCGACCAGAGGACTTGGGCTTAGACGGCCAGGCGCCGTGACCAGGTCGCCGGACGCCCTTCCCTTCTCTGCCGACGCCGGCGAAGGGCGTCGAGAATTGCCGACTCGCCTCCCGACGCCGGCCGTGCGGCGCGGCGAGGACGGGGCGCGAAGAAGGGTCGGCGACCTCGGCGAATCGTCACACCGGTGCGTCGATCGATCGTCAAAGGCGGCGGCCGTGCTGATCGTACTGCCGGGCATCGCGGAAACCGATTCTTCCGATGGCCTTCGCGGCACGTGGGTCTGTCAGCGCCGACGGATTTTCAGCACCGAGGCGGAGCTCGAGCTCTCCGCCCTGAGGCGGCGGGGGCTGCCCTGATCGCGAATCGAAGGCTTGGATCCGAAACGGTCGATGCTCGATGCGGCGATTCTCGAACCGGCCAGGCGGACCGTGCTCCGAGAATCGGAGAATACGGCCTCGGCGGCTGTCGGCGGCGGAATCCGTGAAACCTCACCATCCGTCGTTCGGGGCGTCGAGACGGATTCGCCTCTATCGTCACGGAGAAACATGTGGGTCTCGCCGGCGGACGCATCGGAGACGCTGATTCCTGGATGCGCCGCGGGGCGGCTTCGATCGTCGCCGGCGCTTCAGGGCCGAGCTCGGCTCGTTCGCACGGATCCTCAGCAAGGCGGCCGTTTCCGCGGGAGAGCAATGGAATCAAGAGATGCGTCAGCTGAAAGGCCCGCTCATGGAGAGCGGCAAGCGCCGTAAGCGCGACCTCCGAGGTCCGACGACGACCTGGTCGCCCTGCCCCGCTCGGACCGCCAGGCAGGGGCCCAAACGAAAAATGGCCTCCCGAAGGAGGCCATTTCTTGATCTTGGGTGCGGGGACAGGATTTGAACCTGTGACCTTCAGGTTATGAGCCTGACGAGCTACCGGGCTGCTCCACCCCGCGGCGAAGAGGGTAGTGATGTGATCGTGTGGTAGGGTTTGGACTTTGATGCTGAGCATCCTTTTAGCGGAAAGCTCAGTCATGGGTTTGACTGAAGAACGATCAAGCCTATCGAGCTATTAGTACCGGTAAGCTACACGCCTCACAGCGCTTCCACACCCGGCCTATCAACGTGGTGGTCTTCCACGGCTCTCAGCGAGACCTTGTTTTGAGGTTAGTTTCCCGCTTAGATGCTTTCAGCGGTTATCTATTCCACACTTAGCTACCCTGCTGCACAGCTGGCGCCATGACAGGTCCACCAGAGGTGTGTCCATCCCGGTCCTCTCGTACTAGGGACAGATCCTCTCAAGTCTCGTACACCCACGGCAGATAGGGACCAAACTGTCTCACGACGTTCTGAACCCAGCTCACGTACCACTTTAATCGGCGAACAGCCGAACCCTTGGGACCTGCTCCAGCCCCAGGATGTGATGAGCCGACATCGAGGTGCCAAACTTTGCCGTCGATATGGACTCTTGGGCAAAATCAGCCTGTTATCCCTAGAGTACCTTTTATTCGTTGAGCGATGGCCCTTCCACGCAGGACCACCGGATCACTATGGCCGACTTTCGTCTCTGCTCGACTTGTCAGTCTCGCAGTCAGGCGGGCTTATGCCATTGCACTCGACGACCGATTTCCGACCGGTCTGAGCCCACCATCGCGCGCCTCCGTTACACTTTGGGAGGCGACCGCCCCAGTCAAACTGCCCGCCACGCCATGTCCCGGACCCGGATAACGGGCCGCGGTTAGACGTCAGCAACAATAAGGGTGGTATTTCAAGGATGGCTCCACCGGAACTGGCGCCCCGGTTTCATAGCCTCCCACCTATCCTACACATGTTGCTGCTAACGCCAAGGCGAAGCTGCAGTAAAGGTTCATAGGGTCTTTCCGTCTGACCGCGGGAACCCCGCATCTTCACGGGGAATTCAATTTCGCTGAGCCTATGCTGGAGACAGTGGGGAAGTCGTTACGCCATTCGTGCAGGTCGGAACTTACCCGACAAGGAATT
>NZ_JBFTKU010000047.1:0-5336 GCF_056665975.1 Caulobacter sp. 05T431
GATCAGTCGGAGTCGCCGACGGCCCCTTCCGGGCGACTTTGATCCTGCCCGCCCGAGGGGGAACGTCGACCGGGATGAAACAGGCCCTCAGTCGCCGTCCCTTGAGAAGAACGGTTCCGCGGAGCGGTCGAGCCAAGCCGAAACGCAAAACACACTCACGGTCTCCGGGCGAAGCCCGGCCCGCTCCGCGCCTCCCCACCCCCTCGCCGCGAAAGCCCGAGGTCGAGAAGCCGTGTCTGAAAAGCCATGCCCGCTAGGACTTGCCCCCACCTGACCGCTGCGCGGTCTGCCCGCCCCCGGAGGGGGCGGAGGCAGTTTCTACCCCTCCGCCCGATGCACGACCCGCCCGTCGACGATCGTCATCAGCACCTGGCCCTGCAGCCTCCGTCCGTCGAATGGCGAGTTCTTGGACTTCGACAGCAGCTTGCCGGCGTCGATGATCAGGGGCGCGTCCAGGTCGCACAGCACCAGGTCGGCCGGGGCGCCGGGGGCGATGCGGCCCGACTGCAGGCCGATCAGGCCGGCCGGCGCCAGGGTGACGGTGCGGATCAGGTCGACCAGCGGCAGGCGCTCGTCGTGATAGAGGCTCAGCAGGGCCGGCAGCAGGGTCTCCAGGCCCACGGCGCCGGGGGCGGCCTCGTCGTAGGGCAGGCGCTTGTCCTCGGCCGGAGCCGGGGCGTGGGCGCTGACGACGATGTCGATCAGGCCGTCGGCCAGGGCCTCGATCAGCGCCTGGCGGTCGTCCTCGCCGCGCAGGGGCGGGGTGACCTTGGCGAAGCTGCGGTAGTCGCCGATGTCCAGCTCGTTGAACGACAGGTGGTTGATCGACACCGAGGCGTGGACGCGCAGGCCCTTCTGCTTGGCGCGGGCCAGGGTCTCCAGGGCCTGGGCGCTGGTGACCTGGTCGACCAGCAGGCGGCCGCCGGTGGCCTCCAGCAGGGCGACGTCGCGCTCCAGCATGATCCGCTCGGCCATCGGCGAGATCGACGGCAGGCCCATGCGGCCGGCGAACTCGCCGCCGGTCGCCGCGCCGCCCTTGGCCAGCCACGGGTCCATCGGCCGGTGGGCCAGCAGGGTGTCGAAGCCCTTGGCGTAGGTCAGGATGCGCTGCATGACCTTGCTGTCGACGATCGGCTTGTCGGCGTCGGTCACATAGACGCAGCCGGCCTCGCGCATCAGGCCGATCTCGGCCATCTGCTCGCCGGCCAGCCCCTTGGTCGCCGCGCCGGCGCAGAGGATGCGGGCGCTGTCGATGTCGCGGGCGCGGCGCAGGATGAAGTCGACCACGCTGGGGTCGTCGACGGCGGGGTCGGTGTCGGGCTGGACGACGAAGCTGGTCACCCCGCCGGCCGCCGCGGCCTTGGCGGCGCTGGCCAGGGTCTCCTTGGTCTCGGCCCCGGGCTCGCCGGTCTTGACCCGCAGGTCGATCAGGCCGGGGGCCAGCATGGCCCCGCCGCAGTCGACGACGCGGACGTCCTTGCTGAGCTTGCCGAACTCGCGGCCCTTGGCGACGTCGGAGATCACGCCCTCGGAGACGATGACGCCGCCGGGGCCGTCATAGCCGCTCTCGGGATCGACCAGGCGGGCGTTGATCAGGGCGAGGGGGGGCGATGAACTGGTCATTTGCCGTGCTCCTCGAGCCGGTGGGCAAGGGAGGCGAGGACGGCCATGCGGGCGGCGACGCCCATCTCGACCTGGTCCTGGATCAGGCTGATCTCGGGATCGTCGGCGACGTCGGAATCGATCTCGACGCCCCGGTTCATCGGACCGGGGTGCATGACCTTGGCCTTGGGCGCGGCGCGGGCCAGCTTCTCGCGGTCCAGGCCGTAGAAGCGGAAGTATTCGCGGGTCGAGGGCACGAAGGCCCCCTGCATGCGCTCCAGCTGCAGGCGCAGCATCATCACCACGTCGGCCCCGGCGATGCCGGCCTTCATGTCGTGGTGGACGGTGACGCCCCAGCGCTCGGCCTGCGCCGGCATCAGGGTGGGCGGTCCCACCAGCCGGACGCTGGCTCCCAGGGTGTGCAGCAGGGCGACGTTCGAGCGGGCCACGCGGCTATGCAGCACGTCGCCGCAGATGGCCACGGTCAGGCCCGAGACCCGGCCGAAGGCGCGGCGGATGGACAGGGCGTCCAGCACCGCCTGGGTGGGGTGCTCGTGCTGGCCGTCTCCGGCGTTGATCACGCTGCCGCTGACCTTCTGGCTCAACAGCGACGCGGCGCCCGACGAGGCGTGGCGCACCACCAGCAGGTCGGGGCGCATGGCGTTCAGGGTCACGGCCGTGTCGATCAGGGTCTCGCCCTTGGTGATCGACGAGGTGCGCGGGCTCATGTTGACGACGTCGGCGCCCAGGCGCTTGCCGGCGATCTCGAACGAGCTCTGGGTGCGGGTGCTGTTCTCGAAGAACAGGTTCATCAGCGTCCGCCCCTTGAGGATGTCGAGGGACTTGGTCGTCTGGCGATTGAGGGCGACGAAGGCGTCGGCCAGGTCCAGCAGGTCGGTCGCCTGCGGGGCGTTCAGGTCGCCGGCCGACAGGAAATGGCGGCGAGGGAACGAGAAGATGCGCTTACGGATCGTCTCGATCGGATCGGCGGGCTCACGGGGCGGGGGTTTTGCCGTCATGAGTGCGCGTCATAGGCGGGTTTGGCGTCGCGGGGAAGGGCGGTGCGTGAAACCCTCTCCCTCTGGGAGAGGGCTTAGGACGCCGCCTCGCGGATCCCCCGCATCCGCTCCAGCGCGCCCTGCAGGATCCAGCCGGCGGCCATCTTGTCGACCACCTCGCCGCGGCGCTTGCGGTTGACGTCGTGCTCGTCGATCAGCACCCGGGTGACCGCCGCCGTCGACAGGCGCTCGTCCCAGAAGGTGATCGGCAGGTCGGGGCGCAGGCGCAGCAGGTTGCGGCCCAGGGCGCGGTTCGACTGACAGCGCACGCCTTCGGTGCCGTCCATGTTGATCGGCAGGCCGATGACGATCCCCGCCGCCTTGCGGCCGTCCATCAGCTTGAACAGGGTCTCGGCGTCCTGGGTGAACTTGGCCCGGGCGATGGTGGCCAAGGGGCTGGCGACGGTCAGGGTGACGTCGGACACGGCCACGCCGATGGTCTTCTCGCCCGGGTCCAGGCCGACGATCGGCTTGTAATCGGGAATGGCGGCGGCGAATTCGGCGATGTCGAGAACGGGCATTCGTCCTCATACCACGGGGAAGCGCCCCCCCGACAAGAGAACCGCGAACAAGGGAACGCTTGTCAAAGCGCCCCTCGCACGGCTAACCCACGCGCTTGGAATTCAGGAGGCCCCCATGGCCATTGACGCCGCCACCGTGCGGAAGGTCGCGCGGCTCGCGCGCATCGCCGAACCCGAAGAGCGCATCGAGGCCCTGGCCCAGGAGCTCAACGGCATCATGACGTGGATCGAGCAGCTGGCCGAGGTCGACACCGACGGCGTCGAGCCGCTGACCAGCGTCGTGCACGCCGGCCTGCCGCTGCGCGACGACGTGGTGACCATGGGCGGCGACGCCGAGGTGGTCACCTCCAACGCCCCCAAGTCGGTGGGCGGCTTCTTCGTGGTCCCCAAGGTGGTCGAATAATGAGCGCGCTCACCTCTCTCACCCTGAAGGGCGCGCTGGACGGCCTGGAAGCCGGCGAGTTCACCTCGGTCGAGCTGACCACGGCCCACATCGAGGCCGTCGAGGCCGCGCGGGGCCTGAACGCCTTCCTGTTCGAGACGCCCGAGCAGGCCCTGTCGATGGCCGCCGCCTCGGACGCCCGGCGCTCGCTGGGCGCGACGCGTCCGCTGGACGGCATTCCGCTGGGCATCAAGGACCTGTTCTGCACCGAGGGCACGCCGACCACGGCCGCCTCGCGGATCCTCGAGCCGTTCGTGCCGGAATACGAGTCGACCGTCACCAGCCAGCTGTGGCGCGACGGCGCGGTGATGCTGGGCAAGCTGAACCTGGACGAGTTCGCCATGGGCTCGTCGAACGAGACCAGCGCCTACGGCCCGGTGGTCAATCCCTGGCGCAAGTCGGGCTCGAACCAAGCCCTGACCCCGGGCGGAAGCTCGGGCGGCAGCGCCGCGGCCGTGGCCGCCGACCTGTGCCTGGGCGCCACCGCCACCGACACCGGCGGTTCGATCCGCCAGCCCGCCTCGTTCACCGGCACCGTCGGCATCAAGCCGACCTACGGCCGCTGCTCACGCTGGGGCACGGTGGCCTTCGCCAGCTCGCTGGACCAGGCCGGCCCGATCGCCAAGACCGTCGAGGATGCGGCGATCCTGCTGAAGTCGATGTCGGGCCACGATCCGAAGGACTCGACCAGCCTGGACGTGCCGGTGCCGGACTTCGCCGCCTTCGTCGGCAAGTCGGTCAAGGGCCTGCGGATCGGCGTTCCCAAGGAATACCGCGTCGACGGCATGCCCGCCGAAATTCAAAAGTTGTGGGACGATGGCGTCGAATGGCTGAAGGAGGCCGGCTGCGAGATCGTCGAGATCAGTCTGCCGCACACCAAGTACGCCCTGCCGGCCTACTACATCGTGGCCCCGGCCGAGGCGTCCTCGAACCTGGCCCGCTACGACGGCATGCGCTACGGCCTGCGGGCCGAGGGCGCCAACCTGACCGAGGTCTACGAGAACACCCGCGCCCAGGGCTTCGGCGACGAGGTCAAGCGCCGCATCCTGATCGGCACCTACGTGCTGTCGGCCGGCTATTACGACGCCTACTACCTGAAGGCTCTGAAGGTGCGCCGCCGCATCGCCGAGGACTTCGACAACGCCTGGGAAAAGGTCGACGCCATCCTGACGCCGACCGCGCCCTCGGCGGCGTTCGGCCTGGGCGAGAACAGCAACGACCCGATCGCCATGTACCTGAACGACGTGTTCACGGTGACCACCAACCTGGCGGGCCTGCCGGGCCTGTCGCTGCCGGCCGGCCTGGACGCCAACGGCCTGCCGCTGGGCCTGCAGATCATCGGCAAGCCGCTGGACGAAGGCACGGTGTTCTCGGTGGCCGGCGCCATCGAGAAGGCCGCGGGCTTCAAGGCCAAGGCCGACAAGTGGTGGTGATCCGCCGCTAGACGGACGCGAAAAAGGGCGGCCCCGCGAGGAGCCGCCCTTTCTTTTTACGCTACGCCTACAGCTACATCGGGGCGTCGGGCGTGACCGGGGCCGGAGCCGGAGCCGGGGTGGGCGCCGGGGCGGCTGGGGCCGCGATCACCGGCGTCGGGGCCGGAGCGGCGACCGGCGCGGGGACGGTCGCGCTGACGTTGGACGAGGCCGACTCGGCGTCGGGCGCGCTGGCCGGCGCCGCGCGACGGGCCGGGGCGGCGGCGCGCTTGGCCGGAGC
>NZ_JBFTKU010000048.1:0-2779 GCF_056665975.1 Caulobacter sp. 05T431
CCCGCCCCCGCCGTCGAAGCCGCCGCTCCGGCCGCCGCCGCCCGCGGCGACGCGGTCAAGTCGCCGATGGTCGGCACTGCCTACCTGTCGCCCCAGCCGGGCGCGGACGCCTTCATCAAGGTCGGCGACACCGTCAGCGCCGGCCAGACGCTGCTGATCGTCGAGGCCATGAAGACCATGAACCCGATCTCGGCCCCCAAGGCCGGCAAGGTCGTCGAGATTCTGGTCGCCGACGCCCAGCCCGTCGAGTTCGGCGAGCCGCTCGTCGTCATCGAGTAACGCTCATGTTCGACAAGATCCTCATCGCGAACCGGGGCGAGATCGCGCTCCGGGTTCACCGCGCCTGCAAGGAAATGGGCATCGCCACCGTGGCCGTGCACTCCGAAGCCGACGCCAACTCCATGTGGGTGCGCCTGGCCGACGAGAGCGTCTGCATCGGCCCCGCCTCGGCCGCCAAGTCGTACCTGAACATCCCGTCGATCATCGCGGCCGCCGAGATCACCGGCGCCCAGGCGATCCACCCGGGCTACGGCTTCCTGTCCGAGAACGCCCGCTTCGCCGAGATCGTCGGCGCGCACGGCTACACCTTCATCGGTCCCAAGCCGGAGCACATCCGGATGATGGGCGACAAGATCACCGCCAAGCAGGCCGTGAAGGACGCGGGCATCCCGGTCGTCCCCGGCTCGGATGGCGGCGTCTMGACCGAGGAAGAGGCCTTCGAGGCCGCTGAGCGCATCGGCTTCCCCGTGCTGATCAAGGCCGCCTCGGGCGGCGGCGGTCGCGGCATGAAGGTGGCCCAGACCCGCGAGGACTTGGCCGAGGCGGTCTCGACCGCCCGCTCGGAGGCCCGCGCGGCGTTCGGCGACGACACGGTCTACATGGAGCGCTACCTCCAGAAGCCGCGCCACATCGAGCTGCAGGTCATCGCCGACAGCCACGGCAACGTGGTGCACCTGGGCGAACGCGACTGCTCGCTGCAGCGTCGCCACCAGAAGGTCCTGGAAGAAGCCCCCTCGCCCGCCCTGGGCGCGGCGGACCGCGCCAAGATCGGCAAGATCGTCGTCGATGCGGTCAAGGCCATCGGCTATCTCGGCGTCGGCACCATCGAGTTCCTGTGGGAGAACGGCGAGTTCTTCTTCATCGAGATGAACACCCGCCTGCAGGTCGAACACCCGGTCACCGAAGCCATCACCGGCATCGACCTGGTGCGCGAGCAGATCCGCATCGCCGCCGGCCTGCCGCTGTCGTTCACCCAGGACGACGTGGTGTTCGAGGGCCACGCCATCGAGTGCCGGATCAACGCCGAGAACGCGCGGACCTTCACGCCCTCGCCGGGCACCATCACCGACTTCCACGCCCCCGGCKGCCTGGGCGTCCGGCTGGATTCGGCGATCTACACCGGCTACGCGATCCCGCCCTATTACGACAGCCTGATCGGCAAGCTGATCGTCCACGGCCGCGACCGCGAGGAGTGCATCGCGCGCCTGCGTCGTTGCCTGKGCGAGATGGTCGTGGGCGGCATCGAGACCACCATCCCGCTGTTCCAGGACCTGCTGGTGCAACCCGACATCCTGGCCGGCGATTACGACATCCACTGGCTGGAGCGCTGGATCAAGGCGCAGGGCTAAGGCTCAACGTCTGGGATCGCCATGGACGACGCCTTCACGGTCGATGATCTCATCGCCTGCTACGAGCGCGGCGTCTTCCCCATGGCGGACGCCCGCCAGGACGAGAGCATCTTCCTGATCGACCCGGAACGCCGGGGCGTGCTGCCGCTGGACGGCGTGCACGTCCCGCGCCGGCTGGCCCGCACCGTCCGGGCCGAACCGTTCGAGGTCCGCATCGACACCGCCTTCGACGCCGTGGTCGAGGCCTGCGCCGCCGCGCGTCCCGGACGGCTGGAGACCTGGATCAACACGCCGATCCAGCGCCTCTACGGCCAGCTGTTCGCGCGCGGCCTGGCGCACAGCGTCGAGTGCTGGGATGGCGACGACCTGGTCGGCGGCCTCTACGGCGTGTCGTTCGGGGCCTGCTTCTTCGGCGAGAGCATGTTCTCGACCCGCCGCGACGCCAGCAAGGTGGCCCTGGTCCATCTGGCCGGACGGTTGATCGCCGGCGACTACCGGCTGCTCGACACCCAGTTCATCACCGAGCATCTCGAACAGTTCGGGACGGTGGAAATCTCACGCGCCGACTATCGCCGTCGCCTGGGCCGGGCCTGGACGGCCCAGGCCGACTTCTATCGGCTGGCGGCCGGCGCGACCGGGGCCGAGGTCTTGCAGGCGATCAGCCAGGCGTCATAGACCGGATGCTCGAGCGGGTTCAGGCCCGGCGAGTTGGCGTACATCCAGCCCTTGAAGATTTGACGTCCGGGCGGCGCCACACGGCCCGGCAGCGCCTTGGGCTGGGTGTCGACGGTGACGTAGGCGATCGAGTCCGGGGCGTCCTCGTCCGGCGCGGTCGTCTCGCAGGCGCGGACCGTGAACACCAGGGTCTTGTAGCGGATCGGCTGGCCGACCGGCGCCTCGAACCGCATCGTCYCAGTCGTCACCTTGTCCAGGGCCTGGAGGATGGCGACGGACGACCGGGCACGCTTGAGGGGCTCGGGCGGCTTCTCGGGTTCGGTCGTCGCGGGCTTGGCGGCCGGCGCGGGCTGGGCCGGCGCGGCGGAGGCCGCGGGCGGCGTCGAGGTMGTCGTCGCGCTGGGCTGCGGGACGATCGGTTGGGCCCCGGGGCCGGTCGGCGCCGGCCGCGGCGTCGGCGCGGGTCGCGGCTGGAC
>NZ_JBFTKU010000049.1:0-1869 GCF_056665975.1 Caulobacter sp. 05T431
GGCTGCCGGTCGACASCACCGTGTCGGGGTCCAGCGCCCGGCGGCCGCTGCGGGGCGCGGCGGCGACCACGTCGTCGATGAAGCCTTGCGGATGCACCCGGGCCAGGTCGGCGAAGTCGACCAGCGGCGCTTCCAGGCTCTCCAGGTCCAGGCGGCCGTCGTCGTCCAGCGCGTCGACCACCGCCCGCAGGCGCTCGGGCCGCTCGACGTGGTTGTCGCCGGGCCGATGGTCGAGCATATCCAGATGCGTATAGAGCGCGACATCCATGCGAGGACCCTACCTCTTGACCACCGCCGCGACCATCCGCAGGGCCACCCTCGACGACGCCGACGTCGTTTCCAGCCTCGGCGCCCGGACTTTCAGCGACACCTTCGCCCACCTGTACCCGACCGAGGACCTGGAGACCTTCCTGGCCTACGCCTACGGCCTGGAGCGGACGAAGCGCGACCTGGCCGATCCGGACAAGGCGACCTGGCTGCTGGAGCTCGACGACGAGGCGATCGGCTACGCCACCGCCGGCCCGTGCGGCCTGCCCCATGACGACGTGAAGCCCAGCGACGGCGAGCTGCACCGCATCTACGTGCTCAAGGCCTTCCAGGGCGGCGGGCGAGGCTCCCTGTTGCTGAAGACCGCGCTGGACTGGCTGGAACGCGACGGCCCGCGCCCGCTGTGGATCGGCGTGTGGTCCGAGAACTTCGGGGCGCAGAAGCTGTATCGGTCCAAGGGGTTCGAGAAGGTCGGCGAGTACCATTTCCCGGTCGGCGAGACGCGGGACCTGGAGTTCATCCTAAGACGGGGGTGACAGACACGGGGGACACACACTCGCCCAACCGTCCGAGATCGCCTGCCGAATTCGTGGGGCGAGTGTGTGTCCCCACCTTCACGCACCGTTGCCTCGCGCCCCATAACCCGCCATCCTTCGAACAACCGTTCGAAAGCCAACCCATGTTCCTCCGCTTCTTCTCCGAGCTCCGCGCCGCCAAGATCCCGGTGTCCCTGCGCGAATACCTCCAGCTGATGGAGGCGCTGGACAAGGACGTCATCGATCGGCGGATCGAGGATTTCTACTTCCTGTCGCGCGCCAGCCTGGTGAAGGACGAGAAGAACCTCGACAAGTTCGACCGGGTGTTCGGCCACGTGTTCAAGGGGCTGGAGACCGTCGAGGACGGGATCACCGCCGACATCCCGGCCGAGTGGCTGAAGGCCCTGACCGAGAAGTTCCTGACCGACGAGGAGAAGGCGCAGATCGAGGCCATGGGCGGCTTCGAGAAGCTGATGGAGACCCTGCAGGAGCGCCTGAAGGAGCAGAAGGAGCGCCACGAGGGCGGCAACAAGTGGATCGGCTCGGGCGGCACCAGCCCGTTCGGCAACAACGGCTACAACCCCGAAGGCGTGCGCATCGGCCAGGACAAGAGCCGCCACGGCCGGGCCGTGAAGGTCTGGGACAAGCGCGAGTACAAGAACCTCGACGACAGCGTCGAACTGGGCACCCGCAACATCAAGGTGGCCCTGCGGCGCCTGCGCAAGTTCGCCCGCCAGGGGGCGCTGGACGAGCTGGACCTGAACGGCACGATCCGCGGCACGGCCGAGAAGGGCTATCTGGACATCCAGATGCGCCCCGAGCGGCGCAACACCATCAAGGTGCTGCTGTTCTTCGACATCGGCGGCTCGATGGACGGCCACATCAAGCTCTGCGAAGAGCTGTTCAGCGCCGCCAAGACCGAGTTCAAGCACCTGGAGTTCTTCTACTTCCACAACTGCCTGTACGAGGCCGTGTGGAAGGACAACCGCCGCCGCCAGGTCGAGAAGATCCCCACCTGGGACGTGCTCCACAAGTTCCCGCACGACTACAAGGTCATCTTCGTGGG
>NZ_JBFTKU010000050.1:0-1850 GCF_056665975.1 Caulobacter sp. 05T431
CCCGTACCCCAAACCGACACAGGTGATCAGGTAGAGAATACTAAGGCGATCGAGAGAATTATGGTTAAGGAACTCGGCAAAATGMCCCCGTAACTTCGGGAGAAGGGGGGCCCCAACCTTGAACACCACTTGCTGGTGGGAGGGGATCGGGGCCGCAGAGACCAGGGGGAAGCGACTGTTTACTAAAAACACAGGTCCGTGCGAAGTCGCAAGACGATGTATACGGACTGACTCCTGCCCGGTGCTGGAAGGTTAAGAGGACCGGTTAGCCGCAAGGCGAAGCTGAGAATTTAAGCCCCAGTAAACGGCGGTGGTAACTATAACCATCCTAAGGTAGCGAAATTCCTTGTCGGGTAAGTTCCGACCTGCACGAATGGAGTAACGACTTCCCCGCTGTCTCAACCATAAACTCGGCGAAATTGCAGTACGAGTAAAGATGCTCGTTACGCGCAGCAGGACGGAAAGACCCMGAGACCTTTACTATAGTTTGGTATTGGTGTTMGGAGTGGCTTGTGTAGGATAGGTGGGAGACGTTGAAGCCCGGACGCCAGTTCGGGTGGAGTCATCGTTGAAATACCACTCTGGTCACTTTGGACATCTAACTTCGGCCCGTAATCCGGGTCAGGGACAGTGCCTGATGGGTAGTTTAACTGGGGCGGTTGCCTCCTAAAAAGTAACGGAGGCGCCCAAAGGTTCCCTMAGCCTGGTTGGCAATCAGGTGTCGAGTGTAAGTGCACAAGGGAGCTTGACTGTGAGAGAGACATCTCGAGCAGGGACGAAAGTCGGGACTAGTGATCCGGCGGTACATTGTGGAATGGCCGTCGCTCAACGGATAAAAGGTACCTCGGGGATAACAGGCTGATCTTGCCCAAGAGTCCATATCGACGGCATGGTTTGGCACCTCGATGTCGGCTCGTCGCATCCTGGGGCTGGAGTAGGTCCCAAGGGTTGGGCTGTTCGCCCATTAAAGCGGTACGCGAGCTGGGTTYAGAACGTCGTGAGACAGTTCGGTCCCTATCCGCTGCGCGCGCAGGAAATTTGAGAAGGGCTGTCCTTAGTACGAGAGGACCGGGACGGACGAACCTCTGGTGTGTCAGTTGTACTGCCAAGTGCACCGCTGATTAGCTACGTTCGGATGGGATAACCGCTGAAAGCATCTAAGCGGGAAGCKCGCYTCRAGATGAGATTTCCATACACCTTGYGTGTGAGAGGCCCCCAGCCAGACCACTGGGTTGATAGGCCGGATGTGGAAGCGAGGACTAACGACTCGTGAAGCTGACCGGTACTAATAGGCCGATAACTTACACCACACACCACCCCGCGAACCAGTTTCAAAAGGGGTTCGCACCAGGGGTGGTACAAAGAAACAAGACTGCTTGCGTCCACTATGTGGTTCCCAAACAACAAACCCGTTGCTTGAGAACCGACAACAAAATAACAACACCACAGATGTTGTAACACCAGTTTTCCCACCCCCACGCCCCCAGGGCCGCGGCGGGTGCGGACACAGGGTTACGGCGGTCATAGCGTGGGGGAAACGCCCGGTCCCATCCCGAACCCGGAAGCTAAGACCCACAGCGCCGATGGTACTGCACCCGGGAGGGTGTGGGAGAGTAGGTCACCGCCGGAACACCATTAACGGTCGAGGACCCCCAACCACGTTGGGGGTCCTCCCGCATTTAACCGGCACAACACAAACCCCGGCGCCGGCCCGGCTGAGAGGCGCGGGTAGAATAAATGCCCATGGATAACCTCTTCAGCCACGCATCCGTTGGACTGCCTGATGGTCCCGAACCGGACGCAGCCGACGGCCTGGAGCCGGTTATATACACGGTGGTGGTGCCCGGCGC
>NZ_JBFTKU010000051.1:0-1363 GCF_056665975.1 Caulobacter sp. 05T431
TCGGCGGCCTCGACCTCGTCCATGCGGTGCTCGGCGACCATGCGGGCCAGGAAGGCGCTGTCGACGCGGCGGGCCACGTCGTGGCGGGCGGGGATGGAGAGGAAGGCGCGGGTGTCGTCGTTGAAGCCGACGGTGTTGTAGAAGCCGGCCGTCTCGGTGACCTGCTCGCGGAACCGCATCATGCCCTCGGGGCTGTCGTGGAACCACCAGGASGGGCCCAGCTTCAGCACCGGATAGTGGCCGGCCAGCGGGGCCAGCTCGCGGCTGTAGACGGTCTCGTCGAGCGTGAACAGGATGATCGACAGGCGCGGGTCGTTGCCGAACTTGGTGAGCAGGGGCTTCAGGGCGTCGACATATTCGGTGCGCATGGGGATGTCGGCCCCCTTGTCGCGGCCGTGGCTGGCGAGAAGCCCGACATTGTGGTTGCGGTGCGAGCCGGGGTGGATCTGCATCACCAGGCCGTCGTCCAGGCTCATGCGGGCCATCTCGGTCAGCATCTGGGCGCGGAAGAGCTCGGCCTTGGCCGGGGTGACGTTGCCCTTCAAGAGGTCCTGGAACAGGGCCTCGGCCTCGACGGCCGACAGGTCGGCGGTGGCGGCGGTCGGGTGGCCGTGGTCCGAAGACGTGGCCCCGGCGGCGATGAAGGCCTGGCGGCGCAGGCGGTGGCCTTCCAGATAGCCCTTCCAGGTCGTGACGTCCTGGCCCGAGACCTCGGCGAAGCGCTCGAACGACCGGCCAAAGCGCTCGTCCTCGAAGTCGATGACCGCGTCGGGACGATAGGCGGTGACCACGTGGCCGCCCCAGCCGCTCTCGCGGATGGCCTTGTGGTGCTCCAGCTTGTCCTGCGGGCCTTCAGTGGTGGCCAGGGTCTCGATGTTGAAGCGGTCGAACAGGGCCCGGGGCCGGAAGGCCTCGGTGGCCAGGGCTTCGTTGATGGTGTCGAAATAGAGGTCCGAGGTCTCGGCCGACAGGAACACCTTGAAGCYGAACACCTGGCTGAACACGTGGTTGAGCCACAGCCACGASGGCGTGCCGCGGAAGAGGTGGAAGTTGGAGGCCAAGAGGCGCCAGGCCTCGCGCGGGTCGGTGTCGGGGACCCCGGCCTTGGAGCGCACCTTCAGGTCGTCCAGCTTGACGCCCTGGCTGTAGAGCATGCGGAAAAGGTAGTGGTCGGGGGCCAGCAGCAGATCGGTGGCGTCCTCGAACGGGGCGTTGGTCGCGAACCAGGCCGGGTCGGTGTGGCCGTGCGGGCTGATGATCGGCAGGCCCTTGACCTGGCCGTACAGCGCCCTCGCGATCCCCCGCGTGCGCTCGTCGGCCGGGAACAGGCGGTCGTCGTGAAAAACCAGAGGCCGGGTCATGG
>NZ_JBFTKU010000052.1:0-1283 GCF_056665975.1 Caulobacter sp. 05T431
GCTACCTTCCTGCGTCACACCTGTTAATACGCTTGCCTCCCAGGATCAGGTCCCGCGCTCCACCAAAACCCACACACCCCGAAGGGTGCTAGGGCAGGTTTCGGGCGGTTAGTGTCCCCTGTTCAGCATGGGCGGTTTTTCGCCGGTACGGGAATATCAACCCGTTGTCCATCGACTACGCCTGTCGGCCTCGCCTTAGGTCCCGACTTACCCAGGGCAGATTAGCTTGACCMTGGAACCCTTGATCATCCGGCGGACGGGTTTCTCACCCGTCTTTCGCTACTCATGCCTGCATTCTCACTCGTGTAGGCTCCACCGCTGGTTTCCACCGCGACTTCACTGCCCACACGACGCTCCCCTACCACTCCAGACGCCTGAACCAACCCACAAAGGGGCGGCTTAGCTAATATCTGAAATCCACAACTTCGGCGGTGTACTTGAGCCCCGCTACATTGTCGGCGCGGAATCACTTGACCAGTGAGCTATTACGCACTCTTTTAAGGATGGCTGCTTCTAAGCCAACCTCCTGGTTGTCTTCGCAACTCCACATCCTTTCCCACTTAGCACACGCTTAGGGGCCTTAGTTGGTGGTCTGGGCTGTTTCCCTCTCGACTATGAAGCTTATCCCCCACAGTCTCACTGCTGCGCTCTCACTTACCGGCATTCGGAGTTTGGCTGACGTCAGTAACCTTGTAGGGCCCATTAGCCATCCAGTAGCTCTACCTCCGGTAAGAAACACGCAACGCTGCACCTAAATGCATTTCGGGGAGAACCAGCTATCACGAAGTTTGATTGGCCTTTCACCCCTACCCACAGCTCATCCCCTCCATTTTCAACTGAAGTGGGTTCGGTCCTCCACGACGTCTTACCGTCGCTTCAACCTGGCCATGGGTAGATCACTTCGCTTCGGGTCTAGATCACGCCACTGCAACGCCCTATTCAGACTCGCTTTCGCTACGGCTTCCCCACACGGGTTAACCTCGCGACGTAACACTAACTCGCAGGCTCATTCTTCAAAAGGCACGCCGTCACCCCAACACAGCAAGCTGCGGAGGCTCCGACGGATTGTAAGCACACGGTTTCAGGTACTGTTTCACTCCCCTCCCGGGGTACTTTTCACCTTTCCCTCACGGTACTGGTCCGCTATCGGTCATTAGGGAGTATTTAGGCTTATCAGGTGGTCCTGACAGATTCGCACGGGATTTCTCGGGCCCMGTGCTACTTGGGATACTTCACCAGGCGGTGCACAACATTTCGGTTACGGGGCTCACACCCTCTACGGC
>NZ_JBFTKU010000053.1:0-1059 GCF_056665975.1 Caulobacter sp. 05T431
AACAAGCTGGCTTCGCTGGGCACCAGCTCGACCGGCCTGGACACCCACCTGACCTTCGTCGGCAAGCTGCAAGACAGCCTCGACGCGGGCGTGGGCAACCTGGTCGACGCCGACCTGGCCAAGGAAAGCGCCAAGCTGCAGTCGCTGCAGACCAAGCAGCAGCTGGGCGTGCAAGCGCTGTCGATCGCCAACCAGTCGACGCAGTCGGTGCTCAGCCTGTTCCGCTAAGCGGTACGGACGTCGAGTTCAGCATCTTGAAGGGCGGGTCTTCGGACCCGCCCTTTTCTTATGCCTGCACATGACAAGACTCGGCCGCTCGCGGCCTCTCGCCTACCAGATGTTGTATTTCCAGGAACAGTCGGCGGGCCGACAGAGTCAACGGCAATTAATCTTCGTAAACGGGATTCACGATCAAAAGAATTCGATTCAACGCCGAATCGAAATGACTAACGAGGCATTATCCAAATCCAGAAATTAGCTGCGACACTTTTACAATATCGAAAGCACGACCGTGGACACTGGCGATGAGCAAAATGCTCCCGACCGTCAAAATGACGTCGGACACCTTGAATGGGAAATCGCCGAAATGGCTCTGAACAGCATCAATACGAACTCGGGCGCGATGGTCGCCCTGCAAAACCTGAACGCCACCAACAGCGAGCTTCAGGTCACGCAACAACGCATCAACACCGGTAAGAAAGTCGGTAACGCCAAGGACAACGGCGCTATCTGGGCGATGGCCAAAGGCCAATCGTCGACCGCCAGCTCGCTGAACGCCGTGAAGGACTCGCTGCAACGCGGCCAGTCGACCATCGACGTGGCCCTGGCCGCCGGCGACACGGTCACCGACCTGCTGGGCAAGATGAAGGAAAAGGCCCTGGCCGCTTCCGACACCTCGCTGAACACCGCCTCGTTCAACGCCCTGAAGTCGGACTTCGAAAGCCTGCGTGACCAGATCACCAAGGCTGTCACCAACGCCAAGTTCAACGGCGTGTCGATCGCCGACGGCTCGACCACCAAGCTGGCCTTCCTGGCCAACTCGGACGGCTCGCAGTTCAC
>NZ_JBFTKU010000054.1:0-785 GCF_056665975.1 Caulobacter sp. 05T431
GGTTGAGGCCACGGATGCTGGGAATATCCATCCCGCAAACCCATACGCCGTCGGTAGCTAGTTCCAGCACCGCCAAGACTTCTTCCCCAAGTCCCGGCGACGTATCCAAAATGACATAGGGGAATTCCAGCGAGAGCTGGTTGATCAGAGTGATCACATGCGCGGGCTTGATGAGGTCAGCTTCCGCCGGCCGCCGCGGCGCACACATGGCATAGGCCCCAGACGGATGCCGGCTAAGAAAGGCCTTCAGAACCATGGCGTCACTCGACGCTGCGCCGGTCACTGCGTCATTGATCGTATATTGGGGCTCCAGACCCAGCCCCGAGGCTACGTCGCCGAATTGAAGGTCGAGATCGACAATAACCGCCCCCATGGGTGCCAGCTTGGCCAGTCCGACGGCCAGGTTGGTGGCAACGGTGGTCTTACSCACCCCTCCCTTAGGGGACATTACGGAGATCACCCGCCCGCGGACGCGTTTCTGGATTGCCTCCTCGGAGGCAATCTGCTTGCGATTCCTGGACGTTTCGGCAGCGTGTTCCAACGCTGCCCGCATCCGTCCAGCCTCCGTATCCGGTGGCAGGACATCTCGGATGCCGGATCGCATGGCGGCCAGCGTGRGCTCTGGTGCCGCCATTGCCACCAGCACCAGCACAATGTCCGGGAAACCGAGCTCGAGGCCTGCCGCCATGACGAGCATCTTTTCTGTCCTGATGTCGGGGCCAAATACCAGTACATCGACGGCCCCGCCCAGGTTTCGAGCCAGCAGCTGGCCCGGGCTGCCGCCC
>NZ_JBFTKU010000055.1:0-779 GCF_056665975.1 Caulobacter sp. 05T431
GACGTGGAAGGACTCGCCACGCGGCAGTACGATCGCGCGGCTCGCGATGGAAGTCAGTGCCGATAAGGCAACCCTKGAGGGCATCACCGAGGGGCTCGGYCTAGGCATCCCGGCCTACAAAAAGCCCTTCGCCTGGACAGGGGYGCACCTCGCGTCCCTAGGCCCGCTCAATCCGCTCCACGCCAGGATCGGCGCAGCCGAACAATTGGAACTCGAAGCGCTGATCAGTGCCGTCACGGGCAAGTCGCTGCTCTGGAGGACCTTGGGTCTCCTGTCCCGCACGGACCCGCACGTTGGACAGGAGCAGGTGGCGAGTCTGCTGGACCGGGCAACGGCACAGCTCCGCGAACTCGAGGGTCTCCTCTTGGAAACCGCGGCGGAACGGTTCACCGACGCCGGTCAGTGAGACCCGGACGTTCGTCGACGATCCTTCGACCTGCGGACCACAGCGCTGCAACGTTAGCAACGTGGCGGGGCACCCCTACCCGGGTTCCATCGCAGTGAGTCCGTTGGGGTCATCCTTCCGGACGCCGCCGTGTGGTCCCTTTCGATGGCCTCAGCGTGCTGCGATGAGGGCCTGGGGTGCGGCTTGTTTCATCCGGGTTTGCAGCCAGCGCAGCTGGGTGGCCGTTTCGGCGTCGCATTTCTCCACGACGGCGAGTAACTCTATATCGCGCAGCGCGGACCCGGCCTGTTTGACCATCGTCCAGGTGACGTCGACGAGGCTGGCCAGCAGGTAGAGGTCCTGCAGGTCGCGCAGGAGACCGACGGGACCGTTC
>NZ_JBFTKU010000056.1:0-742 GCF_056665975.1 Caulobacter sp. 05T431
ACCCCCCTCTGACGTACTCTAGCCTTGCAGTCACAAGCGCAATTCCCAGGTTGAGCCCGGGGATTTCACGCCTGTCTTACAAAACCGCCTGCGCACGCTTTACGCCCARTAATTCCGRWTAACGCTYGCACCCTWCGTATTACCGCGGCTGCTGGCACGWAGTTAGCCGGTGCTTATTCTTYSGGTACCGTCATCSMMWCCRGGTATTARCCAGAKSSATTTCTTTCCSRACAAAAGKGCTTTACAACCCGAAGGCCTTCTTCACACACGCGGCATTGCTGGATCAGGGTTGCCCCCATTGTCCAAAATTCCCCACTGCTGCCTCCCGTAGGAGTCTGGGCCGTGTCTCAGTCCCAGTGTGGCTGATCGTCCTCTCAGACCAGCTACTGATCGTCGCCTTGGTGAGCTTTTACCCCACCAACTAGCTAATCAGACATCGGCCGCTCCTATTGCGCGAGGCCTTWCGGTCCCCCGCTTTCACCCTCAGGTCGTATGCGGTATTAGCTAATCTTTCGACTAGTTATCCCCCACAACAGGGCACGTTCCGATGTATTACTCACCCGTTCGCCACTCGCCACCAGGATTGCTCCCGTGCTGCCGTTCGACTTGCATGTGTWAGGCMTGCCGCCAGCGTTCAATCTGAGCCAKGATCAAACTCTTCAGTTCAATACCTGTGTGGTGCCGAAGCACCTCGCTCTTTCGAGCGGTCGCTCACTCTCAGAAAACTGACTCGATCCATTCC
>NZ_JBFTKU010000057.1:0-732 GCF_056665975.1 Caulobacter sp. 05T431
GCCCTACTGCGACGGTACCCACAAATTGATCGGGTTCCGGACCGAAATCCGCGCTACCCCGGGGACGAAGGACGCGACGTAAGGAACCCTGCCCGGCTCTGATCAGCTGTTGCCCTAGGCGGCGGGGATTCGGACAGCCGTGCCGCTCACCACTATTCCGCCGGCGGCGGGAATGTCCACGGTGAGTAAGCCCGGGCGGCCGACGTGCCGTCCCTGGTGGATCAAGACCCTCGCCGGGGGCCCGACCAGGCCCAGGAGGCGCAGGTAGGCGCCCACCGCCGCAGCGGCGGCCCCTGTTGCGGGGTCCTCGGTGATGGCTCCGACGGGGAACAGATTCCGGGCTTCGAATTCGCCATCCGCAATGCGGTGCAGGACGGCCACCGTTGCGGCCCAGCCCTGAGCGTCCATGAGCCGGCGCACTGCCTCCGGATCGAAGCCAAAGGAGTCGAAAAGGCTGCGGTCGGCCAGGACCAGCACCGGATGCCAGTTCCCGGAATAGGCGATCCGCGGCGGGTAGGCGGGATCGAGATCCGCCGGCCCGACGCCGAGCAGGCCGAGGAGTTCGGCCAGGACGCCGTCGTCGAATACGGCCACCCGTGGCTCCACGGCGGTAAACGATGCGGTGATGTCGGCGCCGTCGCCTGCTGTTTCGATGACGACGGGGCCGACGGGGGTGTCGAAGGTGAAGGATCCAGCCCCGTCGCGTGCGATCAGCGCAACGGCCAGCGCGAT
>NZ_JBFTKU010000058.1:0-714 GCF_056665975.1 Caulobacter sp. 05T431
CCCTTCGGCGGACGCAAAATGTCCGGCATCGGACGCCAGCTGGGTGCCGAGGGCCTGGACACGTTCCGCCACACCAAACTTGTCATGATCGACCCGGCCGCCACCAGCCATGACTTCTGGTGGTTCCCGTACCAGGACGATGAAGCCTGGAAGGGTGCAGACAACCAGTCGGCCGAAGCCGTCGAAGAGCAGCCCATCCACCACTTCGCACCTGCCGGGGCCTGACCGCCAATCCAGCGCAGCACACATTAGAGGGAACCCGGTTGCCGCCAGGCCGGGTTCCCTCCCCCCCGGACGTAGCTGATTTCAGTCGAGGCAGCACGCGTCCAAATGATCTGCCGGAGTCTTGCCCACCTTTCCAGCGAGGCTGCAGCTGGGTACAGAGACCCCTAAGTTTCTGACCAACCACATCCCGGCCACCACCCACATTCCTAAAGGAAAACATCATGATCGCCACGATCAACCCGGCCACGGGCGAACACCTTCAGTCCTTCGATGCACACTCGAACCGCCAGGTTGATTCCATCCTGACCACAGCAGCCGAGGCCCAAAAAGCGTGGAGGCTTGTGCCTGTTGAAGACCGGGTGCAAATACTGCGAAACACCGCCAAGATCCTCCGTGAAAACAGCGGGGAATACGCCCATCTCATCACCCTAGAGATGGACAAACCCATAGCCGAGGCCCGTGCTGAAATCGAAAAGTGCGCCCTAACAG
>NZ_JBFTKU010000059.1:0-694 GCF_056665975.1 Caulobacter sp. 05T431
GTTCGGGACCGCACGGATGGGTGCCTGAATGCCGAGCTTGGCGAGGGTGTCAAACACTTCTGCATGGAACGCGGCCACGGACTTTGGTTCGAGGACGATGCTCCGGGCAGTCCCGTCGCTGGCGCGAACATGCAACTGGTGGTCGCAGAAATCGAATTCGACGTCGAATGCCCCTCCCCCGCAGGGGATTTTCGACGTCGACAATCCGCGCGGTGTGACGTACAGCGTCACGTGCCACCAGTGGTTCAGCATTGGCGTGAGCGCCATGCGGATCTTGCCGACAATCTGCATCCACATGTGCACGGTGTCCCGGGTTTGAATCCAGTCTCCGACCCGGAGTTCGGGCCACCCGTTGCCGGCGCCGGGAACTTCAGCCGCGTTCATCGCAGGTCCCTCCGTGCCGAATACCGACTCGACGAGTTCAGTCCGGCCGCACCCGTTTGTTCCATCCGTGGAACGGTGCCCAGTTGCCCGCGTCCCAGGCGTCGCGGAGGCCCGGGGTGCTGAGGTCCCAGTCCGGCCGGATCTCGCTCATCACGGCGCGCAGATCGTGGCGCAGGTCCTCGACGGAGGGGCGCCCCCAGAACCAGTAGCCGTTGTAGATGCTGTGGATGATCAGGCCGGGCTTCAGAACCAGGGTGTGCGGGATCATCGGATCGTGGTCCGGGTCGGTGTACTCCTGGATGTCCAGATC
>NZ_JBFTKU010000060.1:0-691 GCF_056665975.1 Caulobacter sp. 05T431
GCTCATGGGAGTCATCCACCAGTTCCGCTTCTCGGCAACCGAGGAGCAACGAAATGCCGCAATGGAAAAACTCGATGAAACCCGCCGCGCGCTCTACCGCATCCTCGCCGACTAACACCGCTGTTTGTCAGACGTGGCTGCCTGGGCTCTAGGCGGTCGGGCTCAAATTAACCTGCCTGACCCCGATGGGGCTGATCATTCTGCGGCTTGGTCCTGGGCTGCCTCAACTTTCAAAGTCTGCCCCTCGGCCATCCCGGCCCGAAGGAACAGTTCCCGGGACGCGATTTCCAGACCCAAGGCAGTCGCGGCGATATCCTCCAGGGCTTCGTGAATCCACGCTACGGCAGCCGCGTCGGCTGGCMTCGTGCTCACGTCGGAGGACTGGACTGCCCGCAACGACGCATACCGGGCTACCTTCCGTTTGAGGTCCCCGGCGAGATCCTCGATCTCTGCCAGTTGCTGGTCCCGCCAAACGCCGAAATCTTGCGCGCCGCTGCGATGCCAAGCGGAAGAGGGCACCCGTTCCAGACTCGGTTTTTGCCGCCCTCCCAGGAACTCGGCCAGCTCGACGGCCAGCTCCTCGAGCGCCAGGGCAGACGTGGAGGGAGGCCCTTCCTGGCCGGTATCAAAATCCTGGGCCCGCTGTCCCGCATCGGGTTTCATCAGTCCCATGCGCGGAACATCGGTGATT
>NZ_JBFTKU010000061.1:0-688 GCF_056665975.1 Caulobacter sp. 05T431
GCATAACGGCGAGATCGTCGCATACGAGATGGCCAGGCGTCCGTTGTTCGAGATGGTAAGCAAAATGCTCAAGAAGGCGTTTGCTCGACTCGGCCCCAAGGACCGACCGATCCTGCATTCGGATCAGGGCTGGCAATACCAAATGGCGTCCTATCGATCGATGCTCAAGCAGCGCAGTGTCCGTCCCAGTATGTCGCGCAAAGGTAACTGCCTCGACAACGCTGCCATGGAGAGCTTCTTCGGCATCCTAAAGTCCGAATTCTTCTACCTGAACAAGTTCACCAGCATCGAGCAACTGCAGGATGGACTGCGCCAATACATTCACTACTACAATCATGACCGCATCAAGCTCAARCTAAAAGGGCTGAGTCCCGTGAAATACAGGACTCAGCCCTTTCCGGCCTAGCCATCAACCGTCCAACTTCTGGGGGTCAGTTMAGAGTCCCGGGCTTTTTCTTTGCTGTCGACGATCAACAACTCAGTCGTGCCTCACCCCGATCAACCGGGCGAACGACGCCGCCGAGTMATCCAGCGCCCCGCTATTGTCGATCTCGACCAGCTTGCAGCCGACCGGCACGTCGAACGCCTGCCCCGCGCGCGCCAGACGTTGCGCGATCGCCGCTTCGGACTCCCGCCCCCGCTGGCGCAGGCGCGCCGCCAGGGCCTCGGGCTTCACGCGCACGTGCAC
>NZ_JBFTKU010000062.1:0-679 GCF_056665975.1 Caulobacter sp. 05T431
GCTATATACCGAAGCTGCGGACGCACAGTAATGTGCGTGGTAGGAGAGCGTTCTGTAAGCCTGTGAAGGTGTCTTGTAAAGGATGCTGGAGGTATCAGAAGTGCGAATGCTGACATGAGTAGCGATAAAGGGGGTGAAAGGCCCCCTCGCCGTAAGCCCAAGGTTTCCTACGCAACGTTCATCGGCGTAGGGTGAGTCGGCCCCTAAGGCGAGGCAGAGATGCGTAGCTGATGGGAAGCAGGTTAATATTCCTGCACCGTCGTATGATGCGATGGGGGGACGGATCGCGGAAGGTTGTCCGGGTGTTGGAAGTCCCGGTCCCTGCATTGGAGAAGGCGCTTAGGCAAATCCGGGCGCGTAATTCAAGGATGTGGGGCGAGCGGCCTTGAGCCGCGAAGCAATTGGAAGTGGTTCCAAGAAAAGCCTCTAAGCTTCAGTCATACGAGACCGTACCGCAAACCGACACAGGTRGGCGAGATGAGTATTCTAAGGCGCTTGAGAGAACTCGGGAGAAGGAACTCGGCAAATTGGTACCGTAACTTCGGGATAAGGTACGCCCTTGTAGCTTGACTGGCCTGCGCCAGGAGGGTGAAGGGGTTGCAATAAAATGGTGGCTGCGACTGTTTAATAAAAACACAGCACTCTGCAAACACGAAAGTGGACGTATAGGGTGTGACGC
>NZ_JBFTKU010000063.1:0-678 GCF_056665975.1 Caulobacter sp. 05T431
GTACCGACCGTGGCCGTCGCCGGAGGCGAGGACGCCGTGAACACCGGCGCCGCCGGAGCCGGCCGAATCTCGATCAGATACATATTCCACCTGTCCGTAGTGGGAGCGGTGTCATTGATTCTGACGGTAGATGGCGCCGTCGTTGTGCCGGGCACAGTCTGGCGTTGCGTCCAGAAGGTGCCGCCGCTGCCGGCAAGGTACTCGTCGACCTTGGTTTGGCCGCTTCCCACTGTGCGGGGTGTGGACGCACTCCAGTCATTTCCCACACCCCAGACCCAGGAGCCGCTGCGTGTGGTGCTAAGCGAAGCGGTGGGCGCTCCCGTGGGCCCGCTGGCACCCCCGACCGCTCCATCGGTGGCCGTGTCCGCGCCCGTGAATGTGGCGACCGTTATGGAACCCCGGTATGAACCGCTGTGCGTTGCGGTCACCCTTGCGTTCGTGAGGATGCCGATGGACACCGCCTGCCAGATTTCTGCTGTCCCGAACTGAACGTTGGTCCGCTTACGCAGGCGCCAGGTGAGCCCGCCACCGGTGACTGAGGTGAACTGCTGGGCACCGGCTTGGGCACTTCCATCAGAGGTCACAAACGCAACCAGGAGTTCCTTGGTTTGGCTGGTTGTAAAGGCTGGCGAAATGACGGTGCGGGAAAGCGTCGTCTGGTGCGCACTGACCACTTTG
>NZ_JBFTKU010000064.1:0-644 GCF_056665975.1 Caulobacter sp. 05T431
GTGCTGGGCACCAGCAGCCCATGGAAGTCCCCTTCATGGACAAGCTAAGTGGTCCTTTATGACCCCGTGCCCTTTTGCAGGCCTGATGCCGCCGCTCGGTAGCGCCACCTCAAAGGGACCTAAGTCGCTCTATATGGCGGCGCTGTTCTTTGTCGTCCTGTTTGACGTGAACACTGACCAGGACACAGTTGCCGTCTGGCTTGTAGTAAACGCGGCCCATATCCTCGCTGCCAGCGATCCCGGTAGCAAGCTTGGAGACTTCTCGCCATCCGCGCATGCCTTCAAGATCCTTCCCCACGATCTGCCCCATATCAATCTGCACGAGTGCCCGGAGCACCGACGCGGGTGCGTCGATATTGGCCAATACTTCGACACTGTCGAGAACGAAGGAAAGCCGCGCAAACGCCGTGTCCAGGAACCCCGGAACGCCGCGGCGAGGCGCGACATGAGCGGCAGCATCTCGACGGCGCTCTCGTTCCTGTCCCCCGAGTTCTTCGAGCCTCTCCTGAAGGCCGGCTAATGTGGCCTCCAAGGTCAGGATCCTTGAATCACTTCGCTCTGCTTCATACCGAAAGTTTGCGAGACTGTTGTGGAGATCGGAGTTTTCGGCCAGAGCAAACTCGAGAAATTCTTCGGTCTCCGAC
>NZ_JBFTKU010000065.1:0-625 GCF_056665975.1 Caulobacter sp. 05T431
ACCTCGCCGTACAGCTGCATGGCGGAGGGCGCTTCTCTAATCCGTTTCTGCTGCGCCTGGGCGCTAGGCATACGGTAGGCGCCCGGACCCCTGATGCCGCCCGGCTGGAGCGCAACCTTCCCTATGCCTACTATCAGCACGAACCGCTCCGAGCCCTGGAAGTTGCCGGACTTGCCGGCGCTCCCCCGGCCGGCTTGGAGGCTCGGCTACGGCCCTTGGACCGCTACGCGGCAGGGCTGCAACCTTTCCTGGGAGGCGAGTCCGCCGTCGTGGTTATCCACCCGGGCGCGACGGACCCGCGTCGACGCTGGCCGGCGCGAAGCTTCGGCGAGGTAGCGGCGGCCTGCGCGGCGGACGGTGCCCGGGTGCTCGTAGTGGGCACCCGGGACGAGGAAGACCTGGCCGCAGCGGTAGTGGCGGYGTCCGCCTCGGCGCAGGTCACTTCGCTGGCCGGTGAACTCGCACTAGGGGCTCTGGCGTCGCTACTGGCCGCGGCAACGGTCCTGGTGGGCAACGACAGCGGTCCGCGACACCTGGCACAGGCGCTGGGTACCCCGACAGTAGGCTTGTACTGGGCCGGGAACGTCATCAACGCGGGCCCGCTGGGCCGCAGTCAGCACCGGGT
>NZ_JBFTKU010000066.1:0-622 GCF_056665975.1 Caulobacter sp. 05T431
GAGCGGGCCTGTCTTCATTCACGACAGCGAAGTCGCCGAGGCGGCTTGCCCTTTGGAAAGCCGGGATGGAGGGGTTTATGTCCCTCTTTTGATACCGCCCGGACGCCGGTGTTTCGGCAAGGTGTTGTCTGTGGTGTCGACGCGTTCACCGCGGACAGAGCGTCCAGCCCAGTGTTCTTCCGGTCGAGAGGATCGAAGACGTCCTCACACCGTCTGAAGGCATCTGGGTGGGTAGCGTCGCGTCGACCGCTACGGAAACAGGGCGAGAAATGTTTGAAAACCTAAGCGCCCCGGCCACCTGGCCATTGGCCGCAGGTACATGCTGCATTTGCTCTGATGGATTTTGTTGCTACCTAAAGACCCCTCGCCATGGCGGGGAATTGGCGTCGCCAGCTGTCTCAAAGTGACACGTTTTGTTCCTTGCCCCCGATCTCATGCTGGAGGAGACCCTTTAGATCTCAAAGTTTGGTGAGTTGATCAGAATGATGAACCGGAAGCTTGCGCACGGTCGGCACCTCGAGTGGGGGCTACGCGCGAATGAGCAATGCAACCCGCAGGGGGCCTTCGACGACGAGTCGGTCCAGCGCAAGCAGCGCTCGGAGTTGAGTGAGCCCATGGGGCC
>NZ_JBFTKU010000067.1:0-621 GCF_056665975.1 Caulobacter sp. 05T431
CACCGGGACCCTCGCCGGGGCCGGGGACCGGCGGCTGTTCGCCACCGCCCGGGCCGCCGCGTACCGGCTGGACCCGCGCACCGTCACCGACCGCGCCGCACACGCCGTGTCCGAGCGGCATGTCAGCCTCCGCCCGGCCCCGGACACCATGTGCTACCTCACCGCCCTGCTCCCGGTCACCGCCGGCGTCGGSMTCTACACCGCSCTGRSCCGGCACGCCGACACCCTSCGGGCCGCCGGGGACCCGAGGGGCCGCGGCCAGGCCATGGCCGACACYYTSGTCSAGCGCTGCACSGGCACGCCGGGCGGGATCACCGGGGTSGARATCCAGGTCGTCATGACCGACCGCACMCTCTTCCAGGCCGACAGTGAACCGGCTCGGATCCCCGGCTACGGCACYGTCCCCGCCGGCTGGGCCCGCGCCCTCATCAACGCCACCAACGCCACCAACGCCAAGGACGGCACAGCCGGCATCAGTTCATCCGGACAAAACGGCCCACAGGAATCCGGCGAGTCAACCACCGGTCCCCCCGAACCAGGCGGCACAGCCGGCGGACCCCCGGGACCCGGCCGCCCCAAGAGACCCAGTGACGCATCCGGTGCCGATGCCGACGCCGACGC
>NZ_JBFTKU010000068.1:0-613 GCF_056665975.1 Caulobacter sp. 05T431
CTGAAGTACCGGTGACCGACGACGGGGCGCCGGAACGTCCGGAGCGCGACGGCGGCGCGGATCTCGCTTCGCCGGCCGGCCCCGCCGGAAACCCCGTGACGGCTGACGCCGCCCCTTCTTGGGCCGCTCCGGGAACCGATGCCGCCTCGGCTGCCGGCCCTGGGCCTGCGCAGATTGCCTCAGTCCAGGTCGCCCCAGTCCAGGTCGCCCCAGTCCAGTACGCACCGGCTCAGCTCTCCTCGGCCCAGTTCGTCTCCCTTACCCAGACAGGACCGTCAGCCCAGGCCCGTGCGTCAGCGCAGCCCGGACAGGCAGCGCAGGCCCTTGCGCCGGCGTCGGATCGTATCGATCGTTCCCCTGCTCCGGGACAGGCCGGCGTCGCCTCCGTAACCGCGGCCGTTCATCCGGCCGTTCCTCCCGCCGTTCTTCCCGCCGCGGTGGCGGCCGCCGCCGCCCAGGGCCCAGTTATCGCGGCCACTGGATTGTCCGCGACGCTGCAGCAGAGGCCTGTCTCCGTCCCCGACCGGACCGTGCGGGAGGGCAACCCGCCCGCCGGTGCGGCCGCACAGACCATGGGCGCAATCCCATTTGCCGGGGCTACCAGCGGATCCAT
>NZ_JBFTKU010000069.1:0-602 GCF_056665975.1 Caulobacter sp. 05T431
TATCCCGCTCATGCTGGCGAACCCAGTTCAACAGCGTTTGCGGCGTGCATCCTATCTTGGCGGCTATGGATTCTACGGCCGCCCACTGGGACGGATGATCGCCTCGCGACTCGGCAACCATGCGCACGGCTCGCTCGCGAACCTCCGGGGAAAACTTGACTGGTTTCTTCATCGTGGCTCCATTCTCTCAAGAAGTGGAGCCTCCACTAAACCCGGGGCGGTTCACAACTTCGGTGCGATTGGCATTTGGGAACGCCAGTATGATGCATGGGGTATAGAGGCCTTGTCATCGCGCCCAAAAGGGCGTCCCAGGAAGATGTCGCCACCCACTCCCAAAGCAAAGCCACCGAAGCCATCTGGTGATCGCACGCGCACGCGCGAGGAGCTCATTGACGAGCTGAACTACCTGCGCATGGAGAACGCCTACCTAAAAAAACTCGACGCCTTAGTTCAAGCGAACAAGAAATCTGCGCAACCCAAAAAGCGCAAATAGTGCWTGAGCTAAGGCGGCAGTATCCATTGGCGGGGCTGTTGAAGGTCGCAGGCCTGGCACGAAGCACCTTCTACTATCAGCAAACAGTACTTCAGGCGCAGGACAGGTA
>NZ_JBFTKU010000070.1:0-599 GCF_056665975.1 Caulobacter sp. 05T431
GTCCAAGATCGGCCACTGCCTGAACGACCTGCTGTTCCGCGCCAAGGCGGGCGGGCTGCCGGTGGAGATCGCCGCGATCGTCTCGAACCATCGTGACTTCTACCAGCTCGCCGCGTCGTACGACGTGCCGTTCTTCCACCTGCCGCTGATGAACGCSTCCGCCGAGCAGAAGTCCGCSCAGGAAGCGCGCGTGTTCGAGGTGGTGCGTGACCAGAACATCGATCTGGTGGTGCTGGCGCGCTACATGCAGGTGTTGTCCGACGACCTGTGCCGCAAGCTGGCCGGCCGCGCGATCAACATCCACCATTCCTTCCTGCCGAGCTTCAAGGGCGCCAAGCCGTACTAYCAGGCGYWCGACCGSGGCGTGAAGCTGATCGGCGCCACGGCGCACTATGTGACGGCCGACCTCGACGAAGGCCCGATCATCGAGCAGGAAATCGAGCGCGTGGACCACAGCATGGACCCCGAGCAACTGACCGCCGTCGGCCGCGACGTGGAATGCGTGGCGCTGGCCCGCGCGGTCAAGTGGCATGCCGAACACCGCATCCTGGTGAACGGGCACAAGACCGTCGTCTTCAAGTAAACGGACGGTATCGCAC
>NZ_JBFTKU010000071.1:0-587 GCF_056665975.1 Caulobacter sp. 05T431
GCCCGTCACCGCGTGTGTCCGGATGCTCCGCGTTCCCCGCCTCCCCAGGAGGATCCGGGTTGGCCGGGTCATTTTCGGGATGATAGGTGCTCATCGTTGTTCCTTCCCTCGAGTGGAGACTCTGGACTAATTGTAAGCATGCTGATAATTCGGGAACCGTCAACGCCGGGACTCGGATACGAAGCCGCATGCCGGAAAGATGACCCGAACGGACTTAGTGCGATGGAACCGGGTAGGGGCGCCCCTCCACGTTGCTGACTTGGCAGCGCTGTGTCCTCAGGCCGAAGGATCGTCGACGAACGTCCGGGACTTACTGACCGGCGTCGGTGAACCGCTCCGCCGCGGTCTCCAAGAGGAGACCCTCGAGCTCGCGGAGCTGTGCCGCTGCCCGGTCCAGCAGATTCGCCACCGGCCCCTGTCCAATACGCGGGTCCGTGCGGGACAGGAGACCCATGGTCTTCCAGAGCAGCGACTTACCCGTGACGGCACTGATCAGCGCTTCGAGCTCCAACTGTTCGGCCGCGCCGGTCCTGGCGTGGAGCGGATTGAGCGGGCCAAGGGACGCGAGGTGCGCCCCTGTCCAGGCG
>NZ_JBFTKU010000072.1:0-586 GCF_056665975.1 Caulobacter sp. 05T431
GACCAGGAAACCGGCGAACTGAAAGGGGCCGCAGCCTGAATCCCGTGGGCCGGTGGACCATACCCAGGACGCCGGACCGGGCACCACAGCGTGGCAAGATGGCCGGATGCAACATGCCAGCATCGGCGCAGGACCCGCGGCGGCCGCCGCTGCGGAACCGGGGGCGGCTACTACCGCCACGGGCGGGGCCCAACGCCGCCGCGGCGGCAGGAAAGTTCCAGGGGCCGCAACCGTCGTGCCGCTCCTGCTCGTGCTCCTGCTCGTGCTTCTCCCCAACGCTTCTGCTGGGGCGACGCCGACCGGCGGCAGCGGAGTCGAGGCCTCTGGAGCCGGGCATTCTGAAGGCGCGACTTCCGCAGCTTCCCCACCCCCGGCTGGGCAGGCGCGCGGCGGCGGGGCCGGGACATCCGGGCCCGACATGAAATCCAAGGTCGAGTCGGTCCTGGACACCGCCGTCCGCGGCGGGGGCCAGCCCGAAACAGCGGGCATCCGCGAGTCTTTGGTCAACGCCGGGATCCCAGCCGGCGACGTGGAAGTCACCGCCAGCCGGACACCCACGGGCCTGGCTGCCGACGCCGTCGAGGCC
>NZ_JBFTKU010000073.1:0-580 GCF_056665975.1 Caulobacter sp. 05T431
CCATTTCCTTGTCCGCCGGCAGCTCGATCGAGCCGGTCACGTCGGTCGTACGGAAGTAGAACTGCGGACGGTAGTTGTTGAAGAACGGCGTGTGACGGCCGCCTTCATCCTTCGACAGGATGTAGACCTCACCCGTGAAGTGCGTGTGCGGCTTGATCGAACCCGGCTTGCACAGCACTTGGCCGCGCTCCACGTCTTCGCGCTTCGTGCCGCGCAGCAGCAGRCCCACGTTGTCGCCAGCYTGRCCTTGGTCCAGCAGCTTGCGGAACATTTCCACGCCCGTGCAGGTCGTCTTCACCGTCGGGCGGATACCCACGATTTCGATTTCCTCACCGACCTTCACCACGCCGCGCTCGATACGACCCGTCACCACGGTACCGCGGCCCGAGATCGAGAACACGTCTTCCACCGGCATCAGGAACGTACCGTCAACCGCGCGCTCCGGCGTCGGGATGTACGTGTCCAGGGCGTCGGCCAGGTTCATGATCGCCACTTCGCCCAGCTCGCCCTTGTCGCCTTCCAGCGCCAGCTTGGCCGAACCCTTGATGATCGGGGTGTCGTCGCCCGGGAAGTCGTACTT
>NZ_JBFTKU010000074.1:0-580 GCF_056665975.1 Caulobacter sp. 05T431
CGCTTCAGGCACGCCCGCCCTGGCCAACGCGCAGAAGGCAGCCGGATCTACCGGGTCCGGACGTTTAGACAAGTGCGGCAATGGAGTTGTCGCACCGTAGTCGAAGATTCGCTCCCGTTTTTTCCAAGGTCGCACTGGGACAATGATCGGGCCGGCGGCGGTCGCCCTCCAGGCTCGGCTGTCTAGCCCAGTCCGCCGCCGGCCCCGGACACTATTCGAGTTTCGAGAAGGAACCGGGAAGCCCCGAAAGTAGTCGAGACGTGTACCCGCCTCTGTCGCCGGGCCCTGAAACGGTCTGCCCATGGATGAAATAGTGCAAGGCCGGCACGMATTGAATGTCGAGGATCTTTCCGGGCGTCCGGGGTTCGATGAACAGTTTCTGGGTGCCTGGGTTGGCATTCCGGCCCTCGCCGGCGTCGCGTCGGTCCTGCTCCCCTACACCCACTTTTCCGTCCTCATGCGGCTGGACAAACGCCTGGCCGCCGTCACCGCGCTCGGAATGGACGGCACCAAATTGATCGATCTGGACCGGTCAGGGATCCAGTGGAGACTGGATCCTCGGCTGCGCCCGGACCAGCAG
>NZ_JBFTKU010000075.1:0-578 GCF_056665975.1 Caulobacter sp. 05T431
GTCGACGGCTGGGACGAAGGACCGGCACCCGTCGAGCGCATTCGCCACCATCAACAACTTCTTGTCCCTCGGCGTCCCGGATAGATGAGTGTCCTGGCTTCAACCGGCCGGTTCTGTTTCACGTGAAACAGTAGCCTGGCCGATCCTGTTTCACGTGAAACATGGATGGGGGACACCGGAGTAGGCGCTCTATGGACACAGGGATGGGACCATGATGACTGCTTCGCTGAGAAGCGATAGTGATGGCGCGGACTCTGCAGCGCGCCTCCCGCCCGCACGTGCACCGCGAGGTGACGCCATAAGCCGGAGCGACCAGAACCCGGGGTCTCCCCTCGTTGGGCTACCAGGCGATCCGCCACGTCAACAGCGACGATTCCGCCCCACGAAGTGATGCCCCAATATGCCGGCAGCCACGGCGGACGAACGAGAGCGGGAACCCGTCCCTCAGAAGTCCCCGGGATCCGCGGTACTGAGGTTAACAAGAAAGGAGGGCCTGTTTCACGTGAAACAGACCCTCCTCGAATACTCAGTGATTGGCGACCTAGCTGGGCGCCCCGGGTGTCAGGACGTCCATGATG
>NZ_JBFTKU010000076.1:0-569 GCF_056665975.1 Caulobacter sp. 05T431
GGCCAGGACGGCCGCAAGATGCCGCGTGAGCAGCACCCCTGTGTCGGTCCCGCGGGTGCCCCACGCCACGGAGTCGAGCAACACGGCGTCGGCCAGTGCGCCCGCGATGGCGTCCCGGGCCGCGGACTCCGCGAGGGCGGGGTTGCCGGCCCAGACTTGGTCAAGGACCACCGTTGTACCCGCCTCGGCTGCCGCTGCGGCCAGTGCCGCGGGGTCTTCGGCCACGGGATCAACCACGACAACGCCCCGGGCACCCTTGCGGACCGCCTCGGTTGCGCTGGCAGTCCAGCCGGCGGTGCCGGCGAGTGCGACGACGTCGGGCACGTTGCGTGCCKGGGCAAAAGAAACCGGGAGGGAAGCGACGACGGCGCCGACGCCGCCGTCCCGTTCAGCGTCCGGGCCGGCGTGGACCAAAAGTGGGGTTGTCATGCGCTTGCCTACTCGAAAGCGGTGGCGCCGGCATCGACGCGGGAGGCGGTGGCGTCGGCGATCGCAAGGGCGAATTCCAGATCGTGGATGAGCGTCTCCGGGTGCGGGGCTTCTCCGGTGCCGCGGGCGAGCTCGGCGAG
>NZ_JBFTKU010000077.1:0-567 GCF_056665975.1 Caulobacter sp. 05T431
GCCAGACCCAGGGCGCCTATGGACCACATGATGGTTCCCCCCGGTCCGGTGGCGGAACCTGCCACCGCGACTGCTGAAGGGCTGGGCGCACTGTTCCACGGTGGCTCGCTGGTGAATCGCTGGACCGATAGCCACCACCCGTTCATCTCATACAGTGCGGCGGCTGCTGCCAAGAGGGCCAGTCGCCCCAGCGGGCGGCTGCCCAGTAGGCCCGGCCCGATCATTGCATGGGTGAAAAGGCAGCCGGCCACCAGGGCAAGCAGGGTCGTGCTGCTGTAGCCGAGCTGGGTGAGGGCGGACCATTCCAAAAGGGGGCTGTAGTAGATGACGAGGACGGCCCCGGCGAGGACGAGAACTGCCAGGTAAGGGTCTCTGCCGAGAGGGGTCAGCAGGTGCCGCCGGGTGCCCGCCACGAACTCCCGGGCCCCGATGCTGCTGTCCGCCCGGGGAAGTATGGCCAGTTCGGCCAGTGTCAGTGGCGCTGCCGGGACGAGCAGCAGGGGGACGACGGCGGTGAGTATCATCTGCGTCAGGACATGGGCTTCGAACAGAAGGCCCTGGTAGAGG
>NZ_JBFTKU010000078.1:0-563 GCF_056665975.1 Caulobacter sp. 05T431
GGGCCTCTTCCTTGCCACTTTGCGAGGGCAGGTGGAGACGCTCCTCCTAAAGCTTTCCGCGCTGCAAGGACTGTCGTTTCATGCCCTGCGAGACGAAAAAGATGTGGGAGCCGTCCTAAAAGACCTCAAGGTCGATCTGTCCCTACTGCATGCACTCAATTCGGACGCAACTACGTTGGTCGTAGACCTGATAAACGCGAAGCTTGACGAAGTTGCGATCCAGATCATCGATGTTCGACGCAGCATTTCAGACCAGAAGAGGAGGGTTTCGAACCTAATTCAGGTCAATCAAGCATCGATAAATGAGTTCCTCAGTTCCGCGGGCTATCAGTACTCTGTCCGGATTGAGGCCACTGGGGATTCATATCGCATGCTCCTGGAACACAAGGACGCTCCCGGACATCTCGAGTCTGCGTCGAGTCATTTGAGCTATGGCGAGAAGAACGCCTTTGCACTCGTGTTGTTCATGCATCATGTAAATCGGGAGCAACCGGACCTGGTTGTGCTGGACGATCCGATCTCCAGCTTCGATACGTCGATGAAGTTCGCAATCCTCGACCAGC
>NZ_JBFTKU010000079.1:0-556 GCF_056665975.1 Caulobacter sp. 05T431
GGGTTACAACAGCAAGTGCGACACCCGAACAACACGCCTGTCTCACGGCGAAGGGCAATCCGGTGGTMTCTCGCTGGTGCGGTAGGCGTCACTGTGCTGGGGGTTTCCGGATCAACACCGGAATCCTCCTCCAAGTCCTCGGGGAACGCACAGGCAGATCCGGAGCCGGCAGCACCGCTGTCAACACTGGAAGCCACCGTCATCTTAGGGTCCCGGTCCGCGCCTCGCCTGCCTTACCAGAGGCTGGCGCGCGGACCGGCCCTTGAGACACTAGTCCGTGAGGACCTCTGCACCCGGGGCCGCGCTGTTAGCCGCCGACGAATCGGCCTGGCAACGTTCGGGCATCTGACGGACGCGCACGTTCTCGACGCAGCCAATCCCGGCAGGCTGTCCTTTCTGTGGCAATACTTTGACTTCGCGGACGGGTACCCTTCGTCCGGGAGGTTTAGGCCCCAGGATCTCCTAACGGTCCACGTTTTGGACGCGACGGTCCGCAAGCTCAACGCCGTCCGCTTCGGCCCCATCGGACAACGCGCTATTGACTGCTTAGTGACTA
>NZ_JBFTKU010000080.1:0-555 GCF_056665975.1 Caulobacter sp. 05T431
GGTATTTGCAGCTCAGCACGCCCTGCGCGATCTGAGACAAGACGATCTGGGACAGGCCAAGCTCTTCAGACGCCGGAATCACCTCAGCCTCGATCACCCGCCACAGCATGGAGTACTGCGGCTGGTTGGAGATCAGCTGGAAGCCCAGTTCCCTGGCGAGGGCATGGCCATMGCGGATCTGGTTGGCCGTCCATTCGCTGACCCCGATATACAGGGCCTTGCCCTGCCGCACGACGTCCGCGAAGGCCTGCATGGTCTCTTCCAGCGGCGTCTCGTAATCGTAGCGGTGGGCCTGGTAGAGGTCCACGTAGTCCGTCTGCAGCCGCCTGAGGGAGCCGTTGATGGATTCCATGATGTGCTTGCGGGACAGGCCAAGATCGTTGTGGCCCTTGGGCCCGGTGGGGCCGAAGACCTTGGTGAAGACTTCCAGCGACTCCCGGCGTTCGTCCTTCAAGGCTGCGCCGAGGACCGTCTCCGCCGCGGTGTTGGCGTAGACGTCCGCCGTGTCGAAGGTGCTGATACCGGCGTCGAGCGCCGCCCGGACGCACTGGGTGG
>NZ_JBFTKU010000081.1:0-548 GCF_056665975.1 Caulobacter sp. 05T431
AACTTCAATATCTCGATCGGCGTGACCGATGCGTTCATGCAGGCCGTGGAGGCAGATGGCGAGGTGGAACTGGTCCACGAGGCCGAGCCGGGCATGGACATGATCGCCGCCGGCGCCTATCGGCGTGATGACGGCCAGTGGGTCTACCGCCGCGTGCCGGCCCGCCAGCTCTGGGACCAGGTCATGCAGGCCACGTATGACCATGCCGAGCCGGGCATCCTGTTCCTGTCGCGGATCAACGCGGACCACAATCTCTATTACTGCGAGACCATCGAGGCGACCAACCCGTGCGCGGAGCAGCCGCTGCCGTCGTATGGCTGCTGCTGCCTCGGGTCGATCAACCTGACCGGCTTCGTGCGCCAGCCGTTCACGGCCGAGTCCTATTTCGATTTCGAGGCCTTCGCCGAGGTAGTGCGGGTGTCCACGCGCATGCTGGACAACGTGCTGGACGTCACGTTCTGGCCGCTGCCCGAGCAGGAGGCCGAGGCCCGCGCCAAGCGCCGCATCGGCCTGGGCTTCCTGGGGCTGGGGAGCGCGCTGGTGATGCT
>NZ_JBFTKU010000082.1:0-539 GCF_056665975.1 Caulobacter sp. 05T431
CATGCCGTCCTGATCCGTGACGGCGAACGCGTCATGGAAGGCATCGAGGTTCTTGGCGATCGCATTCGTGCGGAACTCGTTGGGGGAGTGCGGGTCTGTCGCCAGCCGGCGGATGGCTTCTTCCTTCCGGATGACCTGCCGCCACACCGCAGCCCAGGATGCGAAGAACCGCTGGACCCCGGTCAGCCCGTCGAGCACAGGGGGCTCTTGCCCGTCGAGGCTGATCAGGTAGGCCTTGTAGGCGATCGCGAGGCCACCGAGATCCCCGATGTTCTCGCCGAGGGTGAGCTTGCCGTTGACGTTGTGGCCGGGGGCGGCTGTGGGGGAGAGGGCGTCGAACTGCGCCACCAGCTTCGAGGTCAGGACCTCGAAGGCGGTGCGGTCGTCCTCGGTCCACCAGTTGCGCAGCAGGCCGTTGCCGTCGTACTGCGAGCCCTGGTCATCGAAACCGTGGCCGATTTCGTGGCCGATTACGGCGCCGATGCCGCCGTAATTGACGGCGTCGTCGGCGTCGGCGGTGAAGAACGGCGGCTGCAGGA
>NZ_JBFTKU010000083.1:0-537 GCF_056665975.1 Caulobacter sp. 05T431
GCTCGGGCCCGTGAGTATGTCAAAACGGCTCAGACCACTGAGACGGCCTGATCCAGGTCCACCCACGAACCCTTTTAACCTGCGCTAGGGAATGCGCGAATAACGATCACCTTTGTGCCAACAGCCATAAGGTGAGCCGAACCCCGAACGGCGTTTTTACGGTGCAGTCTCCGAGAGGCACTTACGCTCCGCATCACGCGGAGTAGGCGGGCTAAGATCCCTGTGCCAGTTAGTGAAAGCTTCGCGAACCCCACCGTCCCAGTCGTATTTCGTGGTCCAGAACTGAGCTCGCACTAGCAGCAGTAAATTGAGGGACAGGGGATGGTCATCTCCGGTGATCACCATGTCATGCGGCCAGAAATTCCTTGGCCTCGGCGTGCTCCATTGCATTTCGTTGCCCCCCCGTTCGACCACGGCCCAAAACGACCGTAATGCGTTCAGCATGGCACTGAGCCCCCGAACTGTAAACGGAGCAGTCGGTCAGGTTTCTGACACCACGATTTCCAGTACGTGCGCAGGGCACTGCGCACGTACTGG
>NZ_JBFTKU010000084.1:0-533 GCF_056665975.1 Caulobacter sp. 05T431
GCCCAGGGTCGCCACCAGCACGGTCAAGGCCCCGAAGATGACCATGCCCACGGCCGGCGTCCCGGTGTGCGTGATCTGCTCGACGGCCTGCCCCGCCAGGACAGTTCCGGTGGCCGCGAAGCCGAGATACATGATGATGACCAACACCAGGGGGATCACGGCGCCAAGGACACCAAACTGCGCACGGCTGGAGATCATCTGCGGGAGACCCAGCTTGGGTCCCTGGGCCGCGTGCAGTGCCATGACGGCTCCGCCAAGGATGTTGCCGATCAGCAGTCCGAGGATCGCCCACAGGGCATCGGCGCCGAACAGCACCGCCAGCGCTCCGTCCACGATTGCCGTGATCTGCATGTTCGCGCCGAACCATAGGGTGAATTGCTGCGCCGGCGATCCGTGGCGTTCGTGTTCAGGGACGAAATCGATCGAGCGGCGCTCTACGCGCGGCTCTGCTGTTCCCGTTCGTGTGGTGGCCTGCATGAGTGTTCCTCACATTGAGAATGGATCCTGACGAAGTCGTGAGTACATCTGAACAT
>NZ_JBFTKU010000085.1:0-531 GCF_056665975.1 Caulobacter sp. 05T431
ATCCCGAGCAGCTCGCTCGTGCTCTCGAACTCGCCGCCACGGCGCTCGGCCCGATCGAGGTGCTCCAGTACAGCCCCGTTCCCCAAAGCGATTTCATGAAACCGGTTCTCGACACAAGCGCCGAAGACCTGCTGGCGCCCGTCGAGMAATCGATCTACGGCCCCGTCGCCGCCGTCCAGCAGGTCCTCCCCGGCATGCGCGGATCCGGACGCGGCACGGTTCTGCTCATCAACGGCGGCAGCGCCGTTCGTCCCGCAGTCGGCTACGCCGGCACCTCGATTGCGTTCGCCGCCGAAAGCGCCTACGGCGAGATGCTGCACACCGCGTTGGCTGAGGAGAACATCCACGTCTCGCAGTTCATCATCCCGGGCGCGATCGAAGCCGGTGACCCCACGAACGACCCAGCAGTAGTCGCGCGCACTCTCTGGGACATCCACACCAACCGCAGCGAGTACAGACACTTCACCAGAGCCATGTCTTGAGCAAAGCAGTCCTGGAGAGCAATGCCCACCTACGGAAAATCGTCGACAC
>NZ_JBFTKU010000086.1:0-530 GCF_056665975.1 Caulobacter sp. 05T431
GGCAATGCCTCGCGCAAGCTGCCGTCCGAGCTCTCGGGCCGGGTCGAAGGTGGGGTCGTCGTGGTTTTTAGGCTCGTTCTGCTGTGGGGGGCCCTCGTTTCCTTCGTAGGACGGATTGTGTTTGTCGCTAGGGTTCTTGGCCATGATTGACCTTCTGGCGCTTTTTTGTAGACCGATGCGGTTTACATTCGGTCCGGCGGGGCGCCACCCGACGACTGTTACTCCGATGCGTCTCCCGACTCCCGATAGCCATCAAGCGTGGCGAGCAGCGCAGCCTTAGCGAGCTGTTGCTTGCTGATACCAAGCTCCTTGGCGATCTTCGTTGCGAGGCGATCGTCCTTGGACGACAAACGGAGCGAAATTACGGGACCGGACGAATCGCGATCCTTCAGCTCTTGAATCCTCTTGTTGAGGAATTCCGTAGCCACTACCTCGGGTCGCCTCCTTCAAGGGAAACGGCGGTGAAGCGACGTGCTGGAAATCCTCGTGGCCGTGCGGCCAATGTGATGTTCATCTGGTTCCTCCTATAT
>NZ_JBFTKU010000087.1:0-525 GCF_056665975.1 Caulobacter sp. 05T431
GCGCTCGTCGTCGGTGACACCGGGGTCGGCGGCAGGCGGCTCCAGGACGATCGACGTGCCCGGCTGGTCAGGCGGGCCGACCGTGATCCACCGCATCCCGCCGTAGCCGACGTCGTTGCGGACCTCGAAGCCGAGCGTGTCGCGATAGAAGGCGACGGCGGCGTCGGGATCGTTGTGTGGGAGGAAACTCGCGTGAATATTGATGTCCATGGAATTTATGCTAACTGCGGTGCCGGGGCCGGCACTTCTCGATTCCTGACCGGTCTGGTCACCTGTTTCGCTACGCAGGACGGCATCCCCGCGGTCGTACGGGCAGCCTCGCGCCGGTAGACGCTGGGCGGTACGCCGACCAGCTCGGTGAAGCGGGTGCTGAAGGTGCCCAGSGAYGARCATCCSACYKYGAAGCAGACYTCGGTGACGCTGAGRTCGCCSCGGCGCAGCARCGCCATCGCGCGYTCGATGCGCCGCGTCATCAGGTAGCTGTACGGCGACTCGCCGTACGCGAGGCGGAACTCGCGGCTGAGG
>NZ_JBFTKU010000088.1:0-521 GCF_056665975.1 Caulobacter sp. 05T431
GACGACGGAGGATGTCGGTAGGCGACTTTGTGCTTTCCTTGCTGACCCAACGAAACCACCTGCGCCGCCAGGAGCATAACAGGGCAGTCTACGTCCCGTGCTTATCCTGGCCGTGGAGTTGGGTTAAGAACGCGGTAGGGCGCGCGGCCGCCGAGCAGATCACCCCCTACCCGCCTGGGATCCCCGTCGTCGTCCCTGGCGAAGGGATCAACACCGCCATCATCGACTACCTCGAATCCGGCCTGAAGGCCGGCATGGTGCTCCCCGACCCGGCCGACCCGTCCCTGCAAACCATCCGGGCCGTCAGGCGGTAAGCACAGGCGCCGCCAACTCTTCGTCGTGCCAGTTACGCCAGGTCGGGGGAACTGGCCACGATGTAATCCAACGCGGCGGGACCGGACATGGCAAGAGTGTTGTCCTCAGGCTTGATGCGGCGGCCTTCGAGGGCCGCCCAGAGGGCTTMGGCAGGCTCTGGCTGGCTCTGGTTTATCAGGCACCAGCTGGTGTACAGTCCGTACAGC
>NZ_JBFTKU010000089.1:0-520 GCF_056665975.1 Caulobacter sp. 05T431
GGGGACATGCCCTTGCGGCGTGTCCCCAAGACGGGGCTCGGTGCGTCCGATGGGGACACGCCGCGAGGGCATGTCCCCGCGCGGGGATCGAGCGCCCTCCATCCCCGCCAGTGGCGAGAAAAACCACAACAATTCCAATGACTTGCAGAAAAAGCAGCGTCACCGACGCGCCAGGGTTCGAACCTCCCGCACAATAGATTCGTCACCATCACGGGGAGGGCTCTTGGTACCGGCCCAAGCAGGCGATGGGGATGGAACCGAGCGGGGCCGAGCCGGCCTGGCGATCGGATCGTTGCGGGAAGCGGGGCTCAGAAGGTCCCAAGGCCCGAGACGGGCGAACGTCGGACGGCAAGGGTCGACGGGGCCGGAAAGTTCAAACCGGCCTGTTCCAGGATCAGTCGGAGTCGCCGACGGCCCCTTCCGGGCGACTTTGATCCTGCCCGCCCGAGGGGGAACGTCGACCGGGATGAAACAGGCCCTCAGTCGCCGTCCCTTGAGAAGAACGGTTCCGCGGAGCGGT
>NZ_JBFTKU010000090.1:0-518 GCF_056665975.1 Caulobacter sp. 05T431
GTTCTCGATCAGTTTCAGGGCCGCCAGCTTGGCGTCCTTCTTGGTGCTGGTGCCGGCGGCGGCCATCATGTTCAGGAATGCTTGCATGTCAGTTCTTCGAATCGTTTCAGGAAATTCAGCTTGGCGCGGAGAGGTATCCACGCCTCGAGGGTGTAGGGGCACTCCGCGACGCCCTGCAACACGAACCAGGGCTCGCTGTCGCGGGGGAAGAAGTCCCGCTTCTCCCCACCGAGGGCGACCAGATCGGCCTGCTTCACCGACGGTGGCAGCACCGGGTTCAAGTTGAACCGGCGAAAGATGTCTTCGTGCAGCCGGTTCTCCAGCTCGCGGTACGCCGGCATCAGCCGCTTCAGCGGCGTGGGCATATCCCCCAGGTACGCCTCCGTTGCGTCGTGCATCAGGCCGGCTAGCGCGTCCTCCGCCGGTACCAGATAGCTGACCAGCACCGAGTGCTGCGCCACCGAGTAGAACTCGGGGCTGTGGCCGGCGAACCGGCACACGTTCGACAGCCCATGCGC
>NZ_JBFTKU010000091.1:0-514 GCF_056665975.1 Caulobacter sp. 05T431
CGATTAACCCTCCAAAGTATCTGACCATTGTCTCCGTGAGGGCTGAGCTATCTCCATTGTGCTCCACGTAGTAGCGCTCGACCTCCACGGCGAACAACGTACAGAGGTGGAGCAAACTGCGGCGGTCGACGACTTCCTGATCAGCCGGTGTCATTAGCCACACATGGTGTCGTCCCTTGATCGGCAGTACATAGTAATCGCGGCCGGCAATGGCTGCCCGGCGGTCAGCGGAGCCGGTACTACCGATATTGAGAAGCCGTCGCCGCTCGTTCAGGACGCCTGAGTCCACCGTCGATCGCGTAAAGAGTGAGCATCCGGTCTCGGCCTCCACCACCTCTACCCGTATGCCCAGCATGGAGGAAATTTCGTCACTCAAAAACGGCCGCGCCGTTCGACTAAGACTCTTGCTGTAGGCCTCGTAGACGTCGGCAACTTTGTTTAAGCCGGCCTGGGCCTGCTCTGCGGCGTCTTTCGAGACAAAGGCCGCCAAAGTCGAAAAAGGTGTCTCCCAGTT
>NZ_JBFTKU010000092.1:0-501 GCF_056665975.1 Caulobacter sp. 05T431
GTGACAGCCATTGCACCCGTGACCCCGGCCGCACGGGAGTACGCCAAACAGTGGTTCGCACGGTTCTCACACCTGACACCCCTGACCGCGGACGACCGCCACTCCGTCGAAGATCTGCTGGAGCGGTTCCCCGACGACGTTCAGCTTGAACCCCGCGCCAGCCGGACCGTCTGGGTGGCCACCCCCGACCAGACTCAGGAGCGTACCTGAGCCAAGGCGTCCCCAGGTACCGACTGAAAACCCTCGATCCAGGGAGGAAAGGCGGCGAGCTTCATGGGCAACGTCTCCGGCCATGTTGGCTCCCGCAACAATCATCGGGGCGTACAAATGGCTATTGCGGTCCAAGGATTTCCCACGCTGACCGGCTTAGCGTCGGAGTTGTTACACCGGTCTGCGCCCTACGGGAGGAGGCACAATTGGATCTTCGCGATAATCTGCCGCTGTTCCGGGCGGTCCTGATCACGGGCACGACGATGTCCTTGGCTGCCGCCGGGCATGTGC
>NZ_JBFTKU010000093.1:0-499 GCF_056665975.1 Caulobacter sp. 05T431
CCATCTCGTCTCCTCCTGTCCGTCATTTTGCGCCATGGCCAGCGGCCGGCCACCGGGTCCGGCTCCGGAGCGCACTGCAGGCTCCCCTAAGAGGCTTTATAGCACGTCCGTCGTCGGCGAAGCTGGGAGCGTTCCGGGCCCTCGCCGCAGACCGGACGGGAGCCTGTCGATGCTTCAGCGGAACCGTCCTATGCTGGCTTGTACGTCAGTGATCAAATGGACGCTACAGGATGGGCCTGTCGGATTGTCCCTAAAATCCTGAAAGGATTCACAGTGCTAGAGTCGCCGGCCGTCACCAAGCCAGGGCGATTCCGCCGCGGCGGGCCCGTGCGCTGGCTGCTCGCGGTGGTGCGCGGGTCTCCCGTCACGGTGTCCTTCGTCGTTGTCTACTGGATCTTGGGTCTCCTGTCCTCGAGTCTCCTCTTCGGCCCTGCAGCGCAGTGGCGGGCGGAAGTGGCGGCATCGGCACAATCGTTGCCGAATCATTGGTGGGCGGTGG
>NZ_JBFTKU010000094.1:0-496 GCF_056665975.1 Caulobacter sp. 05T431
GGTTATCCGGCGACTAACAACCCAGGTCGAGCTTCTCAGCGACGGACTTCACGCGCTACGCAATGGAAGCACAGGTGTGGCGGAGGAGTTCGTTGACCGGGCTTTGAGCGCAATTACCGGTGAGGTCACGCGCCTCAAAGATCTTGATGGAGGGGTGCAGTGACTGTAGGTTTTGACTTCGGAACCACCAACAGCTTGGTATCTGTGGTGGTCGGTGATCGCGTTATCGACGTCTTTGATGAGGAGGGCCGCCCCCATCCTTCCGTTGTCCGTTACGAGGGCGAGGACGTTATCGTTGGCAGAGAAGCGCGCCATGCGTTAGAGGAAGTCGGGCTTGGGGTCTACGGCAACACGGTGCGTTCGCCGAAGTTCCTCTTAGGGCAGGAGGCCGTCAGCGTCGGTGGTGTCGACCGCAGCCCTGTCGACATCGTTGCGGACGTGATTCGACATGTCCGGACTGAGTCGCGCCAAAGCCGCCAACGTCAAGTCTTGGGAG
>NZ_JBFTKU010000095.1:0-495 GCF_056665975.1 Caulobacter sp. 05T431
GCCAGGGACAAGGGCCCATCCGCCCCCGGTGCCGCGGCCAGAAGTGTGCGGGCCACGCCCGCGAGGTCTTCGCGCTCCGCATCCGTCCAGCCGCCCTGGTCCATGCGAGGGAGGACCACGCCAAAGACGTGGACCCGCAAAAGCTTGGTGACCAGGGCCTGACGCTGGGCCAGGGGAAGCGCCACGAACCAGGGGTCCGCGACGAGTTCCAAGGCAAAGGCGAACAGCTCGCCCATCTCGCGCCGCTGACCCGTGACCCGGTCCTCGGCGTCGGCGCCGACGACGTATTTGCCGGCCCCCCGGGCGTAATCGATCCGCCCGCCACCGAACCACAGTTTGGCGGAGAATATCTGGTCCTCCCCCGTCCGCAGATCAGCGCTGAATTGGAGGCCGAGCCGTTGAATTTCGCTGCGTCGCAGCAGGCCCAGGGGCGCCGTGCGATAGCTCAGGCGGTCCTTGACCGGATCCAGGCTGAACCGCCTGCCCACCCGGACC
>NZ_JBFTKU010000096.1:0-494 GCF_056665975.1 Caulobacter sp. 05T431
AGCTGATGTTCTTTCCGTCGTCTCGATTGCGCAGGAAGTAGAGAGTTTCGCCGCCCAAGACCGAGATTCGTTTCGCGGCGAGGTAGGCCGCCGCGTTGAAGATTCCGTCCTCGAGGCGAACCTTCTCTTCAGGAAAGCGGATGTCGTTATCGGCCAGCAATGAGCGCCGGTAAAGCTTTTGCGGGGCAAGCGTCTTGAACGCCTTAGGCAAAGCAACGTCTATGTCAGTCTTGATGTAAAGCCAGGGAGGGACAATGCGGCCGTGAGTTCCTGCCATTGACGGAATGACGACGTCGGAACCGTGAGCGTCGGCAAAGGCAACCAGCTCCCTCAGCGCTTGCGGAGCAAGTACGTCGTCGGCGTCGGCGAAGAACAAGTACCTCCCCGTCGTGCTTGCGATGCCAACGTTTCGAGGCTGACCGGGCCAACCGTGATTCTCCTGGTGGTGCACCGTCACGTTGGCGTGGCGCGAGGCGAACTCATCCATGTACGCC
>NZ_JBFTKU010000097.1:0-488 GCF_056665975.1 Caulobacter sp. 05T431
ACGCTCGATGTCGCCGTAACCCGCCGGGACAGCCAGAGAAACTTGGGATAGGGCCCAGGCAACGCGGGGTCTCATTCGGCGCGTGGTGCCGGCTGCCATGCCGGCCTCATGGGAGCCGGGAGCCACCCACGGGCGGGGCAGCGCGCCTCAGCTCGGCGATCCGCAGCCGCAGGAACGTGATGACCAGGACCAGGACGTACATGGCCAGGCCGGCCAGAATGGCCATCACGACGATGTAGAGCAACGGCCAGGATGCCGGCGGCTGGTGCGACGTTCACGAAATACTCCCAGTAGTTGTGTCCTGACKAGCCTACGCGAGCTCTTAGTACTCCTGCGGCGGGCTCTATCGAGTACAGGGGACCCGGGACCTCCAATGTTTGGACCAGCAGGACGGCGATCTGTCACGCATGTACTGCTAAGTCCGGTAATAGCCAGCACTGAGGGGATTCCCTTGATACGTTCATCAGCAGTGCCCGCAGCGGGCAAGG
>NZ_JBFTKU010000098.1:0-488 GCF_056665975.1 Caulobacter sp. 05T431
GGACCAAGGCAGCCTGGTGGTATCAGCTGGCCGTGCCAGGCGGAGGCCGGGTCGAGCTGCGGCTGCGGTTGCACCGGCCCGTCCCGGACCAAGCCGAAGCCCCGGACCGCTGGTTCGCCTCTTATTTCGATGACGTCATGACAGACCGTGAGCGGGAAGCGGACGAGTTCTATGCGGCGATTGCCCCCGCTGAAATCGGTGCCGAGCCGATGCGGGTGATGCGCCAGTCCTGCGCKGGGCTGATCTGGAGCAAGCAAATGTACCCGTACCGGGTCAGCCGGTGGTTGGATGGCGACTCCGGGGAACCGGCGCCGCCGCCCGGGCACCGCAACGGCCGGAACACAGGCTGGCGGCACCTGGACTCGTTCGACGTCATTGCCATGCCCGACCCGTGGGAGTACCCATGGTTCGCGGCTTGGGACTTGGCCTTTCACGCCATCACCTGGGCGCACCTGGATCCAGCCTTCGCCAAATACCAGCTGTTGGTG
>NZ_JBFTKU010000099.1:0-485 GCF_056665975.1 Caulobacter sp. 05T431
CAAGTGCGCCATCCAGTCCCATGACGGCGGCAGCATCCTTCTGATCCCGCGCGAGGGCGGGCATCTCTTCCGCATGTACGTCGACCTCGGCGAGGTGGCCGCAGACGACAACGGGGCCGTCCGCAAGACCACCATCGAGCAGATCATCGCCAAGGCCAACGCGATCATCCACCCCTACACGCTGGACGTGCGCAACGTGGCGTGGCACAGCGTGTACGAGGTGGGCCACCGCCTCACCGACCGGTTTGACGACGTCCTCCCGGAGCAACTCGGCACGCGCACGCCACGCGTGTTTATCACCGGCGACGCCTGCCACACGCACAGCGCCAAGGCCGGCCAAGGTATGAACGTATCCATGCAGGACGGCTTCAACATCGGCTGGAAGCTCGGGCACGTGCTCGAGGGCCGCAGCCCGGAAAGCCTGCTCACCACCTACTCGGCCGAGCGGCAGGTCGTTGCCAAGAACCTCATCGACTTCGACAAGG
>NZ_JBFTKU010000100.1:0-481 GCF_056665975.1 Caulobacter sp. 05T431
GGCGATTGCGGCGCCTGTGGCGGCGTCGGCATGGCCGAAGGCGTGCGGCTGAAGCGTGGCGCCGGCGCGGGCTGCACCACGCCATCCACCTCGACGAATGTGCCGCGCGCCTTCAGATGCGGGTGCGACGGCGCCTCGGCAAACGACAGGACCGGCGCAAAGCAGACATCGGTGCCTTCGAGCAGATCGCACCAAGCCGCGCGCGTGCGGGTGCGGAACGCGGCGGCGAGCACCTCGCGGGTATGCGGCCAGCTCGTGGTGTCCATCTGCGGGCCGATGGCGTCCGCCGGGATGCCCATGCGCTCCAGCAACTCGGCATGGAAGCGTGCCTCGATCGGGCCGATCGAAATCCATTTTCCGTCGGCGCAGGCGTAGACATCGTAGAACGGCGCGCCGGAGTCCAGGATGTTGGTGCCGCGTTCGGGCTGCCACTTCCCGGCCGCCGCCAGCCCGAAGAACGTCATCGCCATGGACGCGGTGC
>NZ_JBFTKU010000101.1:0-481 GCF_056665975.1 Caulobacter sp. 05T431
ATCGGGTGTAGAGACTCTGAGCCTCTGCACTTTAGGGCAACATGCGGATACCTCCGGGACGGCTTGACTTGCCGCCGGATGCGCCCACCTTGTGCCTAACCGCCCCCCGGGAGCGACCGATAGTCCTGAGCACAAKGATTGTCGCCGTAGTTGTGACCTGATGGGAACCTCTAATGTCTTCTCTCTTGGTAGGCCGGACCGGAAAGATCGCTGCTGCGGTTGCCACGCTGGCAGCATTGGCTTTGGCTGTCACCGCGCCCCAATTCTCGTCGGATTCGAGTTTGACTGGCACAGTTACGTCCGGCTCCAGAGTTGAGCGGCTGGCGTCAAATCTGACGGCGCTAGCCGCGCCCGCTGGGTTGAAAGCGGTGGGCCAGACCGGGGACTCCGTCTCCTTGACATGGGGTGCCGTTGCAGGCACAGCTGAGTATCGGGTCATGGTGTCGTCAAATGCGGACATGAGCGGCGCTCTATATTGGCG
>NZ_JBFTKU010000102.1:0-478 GCF_056665975.1 Caulobacter sp. 05T431
TCATTGGATCAGTTTCACACAGAGAAATCCCCCGCGTGACTGCCGTTCCCGGCCTGGAGGATGCGCGGTGCGGTGCGGCGGGCCGCCTAGCCCGCGACGCGTCGATATCCGCCGCTGACCCAGTCGGCGACCATCATTGGATCAGTTTCACACAGAGAAATCCCCCGCGTGACTGCCGTTCCCGGCCTGGAGGATGCGCGGTGCGGTGCGGCGGGCCGCCTAGCCCGCGACGCGTCGATATCCGCCGCTGACCCAGTCGGCGACCAGTCGGCCGTACTCCTCCGGTGCTTCCTCCCACGCGAAGTGGCCGGCGTCGAGAGGATGCATCTCGCTGTGGGGGAGGAGCCCGTCCAGGTACTCGCTGTTCGACCACGGCACGAGGTCATCGTGGCGGCCCGCGACGATCTGGGTGGGCGTGGTGATGGACGGCAGCAGGTCGTGCAGCAGCGGGTTCTGCTCGGGGTAGGTCCGCACAAAC
>NZ_JBFTKU010000103.1:0-470 GCF_056665975.1 Caulobacter sp. 05T431
GCCCAACGCGGCGCGGATGCGCCTGGCAGCTTCCCGATACCCGTCACCAAGACCCGCTGTCCTGGCAGCGTGGATCGAGCCGATGCCGTCAAACTGATGTTCGATCCGTTCGCCCCGTTCCGCGAAATCAGATGCCACGGCTTCCAATTTCTCGAGCCGTGCACCCTGCTCCCGCACCACGGAGAGGAGAAAGGACCGGTCCCTGGCGTTGCTTTCCACGGTCCCGTCCGCGGCGAGCCGCGCTTCGATGCCGGGCAGTTCGTCAGAGGCGCTCATCGGGCCCTCCTCCATGAAGGTCTCGCCAACAGAGTAGCCCCCATGGACAGCAAAGACACCAGTGCTCAAGGTCCTGCCTGGGCCTCGGAACCGGCCAATGCCGGGAACCGGCGCTAAGAGCCGAGAATGACAGGCCGGCGGTCATTCCTGTCCGGATTCGCCCAGGACCGGGCTGTACGGGGTGAATCCTTCCC
>NZ_JBFTKU010000104.1:0-469 GCF_056665975.1 Caulobacter sp. 05T431
CAGGGGCACCCCGTTTGCTTCGGCTMAGACCCGTGAATCGATGATCGCCTTCTCGGCGACGTGCACCGCGACTTCCCGCGCCACGGCCAGGTGCAGCGGATGTTCCATGTAGGTCTCCAGGGCGGCTTCGGATTCATGGTGGGAAACGAGAACCAGATCCCAGTGGGCGGCGACCTTTCCCAGATCCGGCCGCACCCGCAGGTCAACCAGACCGGGAATCCGGCCGGTGTCCAGTTTCCTGAGTTCAGCCTGGGCCAACGATGACTGCCGGCGCTTTTCCTCGATGTCAGTGCCGGAAAGGCGGAAGGCTACGATGTGCTGGATCATGGGGTTTTCTCCTGAAATGGATGGCTAAGGGGTATCGATTCGAAAGAGGGCTCCCGATCGTGAATGATCGGGAGCCCTCTTTCATGTCCAACTCTCAGTCGCGGTAGTCAATCTCGATGTCCGCGACCTCATGATCCGGGAG
>NZ_JBFTKU010000105.1:0-468 GCF_056665975.1 Caulobacter sp. 05T431
ACTATTCTGTGTTGGTGATCACACCTCAATGGCGAAAACCCCACCAAAAATGGGCCCGAAGTGTGTGTTCACACAACTGCTAGGCCCAGGCGACCACCAGCCGGGCCGCCTGTGTCGGAACGGTCAAATCGATTCCGGTCAATTCCTGAAAGCGGTTGAGCCGGTTCAGGATGGTGTTCCGGTGGCAGAAGAGCTGCTCCGCCGTGGCCGTGATGTTCCCGGTGGACAGGTAGTGCTGCACGGTTTCCGTAAGGCGCTCGCGTTCCCCGCCACGGCATTCCGCCATGTCCTCCTCCAGCTGGGCGGCGAGGTCGAGGCCGGCGTCCTGAAGGTTCTGCTGGGCCAGCCGGGTCCACGCCGCATCGGCGGACAGGGGGCCGTCATCTCCCGGGCGCAGCAGGGCGGCGAGGCTCTCCGCAGTGCGGGCAGCCGCGGGCAGGCCGCGCAGCCCGTGCACCTCCGGCACAT
>NZ_JBFTKU010000106.1:0-466 GCF_056665975.1 Caulobacter sp. 05T431
ATGAAACAACAAGACTGCATTCCATTAGGAGCTGAAAATGGCAAAGGAAAAGTTCGAGCGGACCAAGCCGCACGTGAACGTAGGTACGATTGGTCACGTTGACCACGGCAAGACGACGCTGACGGCAGCAATCGCCACGGTGCTGGCTGCGAAGTTTGGCGGCTCGGCCAAGAAGTACGACGAAATCGACGCAGCGCCGGAAGAGAAGGCACGCGGCATTACCATCAACACCGCACACGTGGAATACGAGACGGCTAACCGCCACTACGCCCACGTTGACTGCCCGGGCCACGCTGACTATGTGAAGAACATGATCACGGGCGCTGCGCAGATGGACGGCGCAATCCTGGTGTGCTCGGCCGCTGACGGCCCGATGCCGCAGACGCGCGAGCACATCCTGCTGGCCCGTCAGGTTGGCGTGCCTTACATCATCGTGTTCCTGAACAAGTGCGACATGGTGGACGAC
>NZ_JBFTKU010000107.1:0-466 GCF_056665975.1 Caulobacter sp. 05T431
GATGGGTCTCCTGGGTAAGGGGCGGTGGCATCGCACCGTGTGGAAGGTCTGGCCGCTCGCGACCATTCGTCGGATGGAGAAAGCATAGGATTGGGACGCGGGACGCACTAGAGTGCTAGATTGGACGTCATAGTCCTATCTGGTGAACGATGAAGGGAGAAGGAAGTGGCGTGCAGGACCTAAATGACCTCTACTTCTATGTGCAGGCGGTTGAGCACGGCGGATTCGCGCCGGCTGGCCGCGCACTGGGAATGCCCAAGTCCCGGCTTAGCCGGCGCATCGCCGTCCTGGAGGAACGACTCGGCGTTCGGCTGATCCAGCGCTCGACGCGCCGCTTCACCATGACCGARATTGGCCGCACCTACTACGAGCATTGCAAGGCGATGCTGATGGAGGCCGAGGCTGCACAGGAAGCCGTGGAGCTGACGCGCGCCGAGCCGCGCGGTACCGTCAGGGTGACCTGTCC
>NZ_JBFTKU010000108.1:0-465 GCF_056665975.1 Caulobacter sp. 05T431
GCATCTCCTACTTCGGGTCCATGCAGGTGCTGGCCGCGGCCGAGCGCCCGCCGCACCTGAAGGCGATCTTCGTCTCCGGCGGGCACTACGACTTCTACGAGACCACCTACCACGGCGGCGTTATGTGGTTCATGCCGCGGGCAGCCCGCGAGGGCCGCGGCGGCGACTCCGGCTGGGCCTTCACCGACAACGTCAAGTCGCGCATGATCGATAAATACTCCCCCGAGGAACTCAAGCGGCTCGTCGCCAAGCGCCTGGAGGATCCAGACGTCGCCGCGTGGCCGAACCTGGTCCATGTCCTGAACTACCCGAAGAACCACGAAGCCTGGTTCGACATCGTGATGAACGAGCTCGACGGGGACTGGTACGAGGAGCGCAACCCCATCACGCTGGCCCCGAACATCGACATCCCGGTGTGGCTGCAGATCGACCAGGGCCGCGGATGGACCATGGATGGCACAATCG
>NZ_JBFTKU010000109.1:0-462 GCF_056665975.1 Caulobacter sp. 05T431
CTGATCGAGGGAGGCGATCCCCTGCTCCTGCCATTGCCCGTAAGTCAACCCGATTGCCGGAACTCGCCAACTAGTTCGCCCGTTCGTTGCCCTTCCGGCTATAACGGCCCCTGCGGCGCTCGGACTCTTAAACACGTGCGATTTCGTGAATCGCGCCGACGCCCCGTCAGCTACAAGAACGCCCGCGGTCACTAGCTTTTGGTGGAGCTTTGCATAGCCATGCATTGCCCCAATCCACGAGGCCCTGGCTCTGGAACCTTCAAGGACGGCGAATTCCCCGTCGGTTTCCTGCGCCTGTGCCGTGATGCCTGTTCCTGAAATAGACATCTCAAAAATTGGAGAGGAGGCTGTGTTTTGAACATAGGGGTTGGCAGAGTCGGACGGAGACGGGACTTTCCGTAGAGCATCGACCCCGAGGACGGGGAGGATGATCTTGGCCTGATCTACAAAATACTCCATGTC
>NZ_JBFTKU010000110.1:0-461 GCF_056665975.1 Caulobacter sp. 05T431
ACACCGGACGCACTTACACCGAGGCGACGGCAGATGCGGCAGATTCCACCCCCGACCCCGGAACGCAACGCACCGGGACACCGACCACCACCGGGTACAACGCCACCACCGACGAGACCTTGGCCCCCGCCACACAAGACACCACCGCAACAGACCGCAGTACTCCCCCTGCCGCCACCGGCACCCCGGATACGACGCCACCGCGCCCACCACTGAAGACACCACAACCCGGCCCCAGCCGCGCCCGGCAGGGGGCGGCGCCGAACAGCCGGCCGCGGGCGGGGCACGCCTGCGCAAATACGTCACCTCGGAATACGAAACCAGGACCGTTCCAGTGCAGCGCGAAGAAGTACGGATCGAGCGAGAACCGATTACGGAGGAAAACCGCAACGACGTAGCGGACCGTGCGGACGATGAGAACGAGATCATCCTCCACGAGGAACGAATCATCGTCACCAAGG
>NZ_JBFTKU010000111.1:0-458 GCF_056665975.1 Caulobacter sp. 05T431
AGTCCGGACCGGCGCCCCGCCGGCATGGCGCTGCTGGGCGATGACCATCGCGGAAGAGTGGCTGCGGGCGAGCTCCAGCCACTGGCGGAGGGCGCCGGGCTCAAGGTGATCATCGCTGCCAAGGACGCAGACGAACTCGGCCGTAGCCTGCTGCAGCGCATAGTTGAAGGGCCCGGCCGGGCTGGGAATCCCGTCGCGGAGTTCCAGGAACCTGGTGGCTGCAGCCAGCCCGGGTGGAACGTTCCTCGAAATCTCGTCCCTGGAAATGTTGTGGCACACCACCGTGACCCGGACGCCGTCGGGGGCGTTCAGCTCCAGGCCGGCCGACGCAATCGAGGAGAGCGCCCTTGCCACCGGCCGGGTGCTKCTGTGCACTGCGATGACGACGTCAACGGCCGGGACCGCCTCCGTTGCCCTGCTATCCACGTCGGCCCTGCCCTGTTGGTCCAGTGCCGGCG
>NZ_JBFTKU010000112.1:0-458 GCF_056665975.1 Caulobacter sp. 05T431
CTCACTATCCCGACGCGGAATGGTAGTTCACGGGCGAACCGGCAGACCGCGAATGGGCGGAATTTGCCTCTGTCGCCAGGGCGACCGTCACGGAGAGAGCGACGGCRGAGACRGGCCGCAGCGGACATTGAGACTCTCACCCAGATTCGTGGCCATGCACCGGCGGCGGCTAGACGCCATCTCCCTACCGAGGAGCTTGCCAAAGTTTCGTGTCGTGCTGGCAACGGCCAAATATGAGTGGTGATCTAGCTACCTTCCTGAACTGCCCCCGAAGCGCGGGGCGCCTCGAAGGAGAGCCGGACAATGCGCGCCGGGATATGTTCGATCTGTAGCCGCGCCCCGAACTCGCGTGCAAAAGCTTCGCAGCTTGCCATCCCGGAGGCGTCGACGGCATACCTCTCGTCCGGCCGATCCGATATCTTTTGACCCGCGATGGCCATTTGTACGGCCAGCAACCC
>NZ_JBFTKU010000113.1:0-458 GCF_056665975.1 Caulobacter sp. 05T431
TTTCAGCCCTGGCGGGCACCTGAGCTTTCTGAACGCATTCACGAAATATTCTCAGCATCCGACACACTGCCGGAAAAGACGCTTCGGATCGTTGCCCATCAAGGGGTCGGCAGGGACATGGCGTTCGGGATCCCGAACACGGAAAGCTCTACGCCTACCCTGTTCCTTTCAATCGATGATCTGGAAACAATCCTCCAATCTCCGGGCACCGATACGACGACCCTCTGGTACTTCGCCCTTGCCCGAGAACGCCTTGAACGGGACGTGCGGGTCTTGGCGTTTTCTGCTGTCGACGTATTTTCCTTCTACCGGGATCACCACGACAGCTTTTACATGGGCGACGAATCCCGGCCTACCATGATCAGTTTTGAAGTGGGCTACGGACAACAGCTGAGGGTTGACAACTACCGGAGAATCGACCGCCATTGGGTAGTCGACCCCACAGCGAGGGTCCTGTC
>NZ_JBFTKU010000114.1:0-456 GCF_056665975.1 Caulobacter sp. 05T431
GGGTTCCTTTGGGCCGACGGCCGTCACAGGAGATGGGCATTCGTCGACGCGGTTCAGACCGACCCCCGGCCGGACGGAAGCTTTGGAAGCCGCACACTTCCAAAGTGGTTGTTCTCAGTCGTCGAGAGCCGCTGGGGGGCGCATTGCCTAACGAAGTAAGCGTCAGACAGCCCAAAAAAGACGCCGCATTTCGAGACGCGTCCAGGTTGAGTCGTCGTCCGACTCCCAGAAACGTGGTGCTCGGGTCCATGTATGGCAGGATGACCTGGGAACCTTGGCGTGCGGACCGTCCGCCGGCTGCGGAGGTTGATTTGCACTTGAAGGGGGCGCAGGATGCAGGCTGAACCTGTGAGGACAGTGTCTGCTGTCCTGGAACGGTTCGGCTCGACCTTTTCAGAGTTCACCACCGCCTTCAACGCAGGCCAATACATCCTGTGGCTTGGTTCAGGCATCTCT
>NZ_JBFTKU010000115.1:0-454 GCF_056665975.1 Caulobacter sp. 05T431
GTGTTACTCCGACCCAATCCCGCCCTCGTGAACTCCGACTTCCTCTACTACTTGCTGACTTCGCCTCTGCAACAAGAACGGCTACTCAGCATGGCKACCGGTTCCACTGTCGCCCATCTGAACGTCGCGGACGTTCGGGCTTTCCACCTACCGATCCTTCCGAGCATCGACCAGCAGACGGCTACTGCGGAGGTATTGGGGGCGCTCGACGACAAGATCGCTGCCAACCTGAGGCTTGCGGCTACGGCCGGCGACCTTGCCGGCCTGATCTACGACCGCTCGGCGGACCGTTTAGATACTCGTCCTATGAGCGAAATATTGGACCCAGTGCTTGGGGGAACCCCGTCACGATCTCGCCCGGATTTCTGGGATGGCGACCAACCCTGGGCTTCAGCGAAAGACATTACCGGGGCCGAGTTTGGAGTCGTGACTGACACGGCTGAAAAGATCACGG
>NZ_JBFTKU010000116.1:0-453 GCF_056665975.1 Caulobacter sp. 05T431
TTGTTGTCCAGGCCCTTCTTTTCCTCGCCGTTCCAGCGGATCGGTACGCGGCGGGCCTTGGTGATCGTCATCGAGATGGTGCCGATGGTCTGATCACCGTCGTTCGGAGGAGTAACGGCCGGCGTGATGTCCGAGGCGGTCGCAGCGGGTGCAACGGGCGAGGTCACGGTCTGGCCGACTGCCGCTCGGGTGTAGCCGAAGTCTGACGACACCGCTGGGATCAGACCGACCAGTTCGCGCGAGACGACGTCCAGCGCGTTATAGATGGTCGGGATCAAGCCGGTGAGCGTATTTGCCGCGGCCACGCCGTGCTGTGCCGGGTGCGTGACCGCATCCTGCATCAGCTCGTACATGCGGCCGGCGACCTTCGCCACGGTCGCCACGGGGTACAGGGCGACGACGAACGCCACCGTTGCCAGCGCCATAACGCGCAGCTTCGAGAAAGTGCTCTTC
>NZ_JBFTKU010000117.1:0-452 GCF_056665975.1 Caulobacter sp. 05T431
TCCCTGACCGGTTTCTTTTCCTGGGTACTCGGCGGAGTCTTCGAGGCCAAAGCCGTTATGAAAATGGAAAGCCCGGCGGCTGTGGCCTCGGGTGCACAGCGTTGGACCGGAGGGTCATGCACGCCTTGACACCAGGACCGTTCCTGAAGCGGCTATTTCGCGTCCGTACTAACCGGGAGCAGGCGAAGGAGAGTAACGCACGCAGCAAGGCATCCCTGGAGCGTGGAGCGGCGGCCGTCATCTTCGCTCTGATGGTTCCGGTGCTATTCGGGGCCCTTGCGATGGCCCTCGACGTCGGCAGGTTGGTCTACGAGCGCCAGCACCTGAGCAATGCAATGGACGCCGCCGCGCTGGCTGGTGCGTCATACCTCCCCGGCGACCCGGTGGCTGCCCGCAACGCTGCGGCATCATTCGCCCGGGCCAACGACCCGGCAGCGGCACCCGCGGTCACC
>NZ_JBFTKU010000118.1:0-448 GCF_056665975.1 Caulobacter sp. 05T431
CTCCATCGGCTCCACCCTGGCTCTCGATCAGCTGGCTCACACTTCTCCCGATTCTTAGGTCCCAAAAGCTGCTTCGACACTAGCTGCTTTGACACTCCGATAATCTACTTTACCGCCAGGGGTCTGGCGGAATGGGCCAGTTGCTGGGCGACCGCGCCACCATGCGAGTAGCCAAGCACGTCCGTAGCCTCGATGGCGAGATAGTCGAGCAAACGCGACAGGTCCGCTGCCAGCAGCGTGGCCGTGTAAGGCGGCGGAAGTCCCCGGCTTCGCCCGTGGCCGCGCAAATCCGGAATGATCAGGCGATGCCGGGCGGCGAGACGCTCGAGCACTGKGTCGAACATMTGGCCGGTGACCATCAGCCCGTGCACCAGCAGCAGGGGCTTACCCGATCCGCGTTCGGTGAAGTGGATGAGGTCTGAAGGTGTGGGGCTCATGTCACTAGTGC
>NZ_JBFTKU010000119.1:0-448 GCF_056665975.1 Caulobacter sp. 05T431
CAAGGACGCGTGCCAATAGCTCGAACTGCCCAGCGGCTACAAGCTTCAGGACAATCCGATCTTGCAGTGAGAGGCCGAACCAGGACTGCTTGTTAACCCCTTCAAGTATTTCTCGGCAGTTCTTCTGAGCCAGTAGCCGGAGTTCCGGGAAGTCGTGACTGACCGCCAAGAGGGCGCTCTTAAGGAGGACGTGCTCAAGAAAATGCGACTCGAACTCCTGCCGTCCCTCCAGGTGCTCAGCCAGTTCTCTTGTCATCGATCGCCAGCTTGGCAGGATGCCACGCATGCGCTCGACCAGGATCTGCTCGTCCGCCTGCTTTTCGCGTTGGGTCCAGAGACGCCAGCGGTAGACAACGTCCGGGAGGAGGTCGAACGTTCCGGTTTTGAACGCGGTAAGCATGGGCCGGTCGCTTTCGAAAGCGCGGCTGGCGTCAAACCGAAGCTGTCT
>NZ_JBFTKU010000120.1:0-448 GCF_056665975.1 Caulobacter sp. 05T431
GCGATGGTCCGGGGGACGCTGGATGAGCTCGGCTGGCACGACGAAATCATGGGCAAGGGCAACCGTGAACTCAACGCCACACACGTGCTCAACCTCCGCTTGCACCTGCTGGACTGGAAGCTGCTGCGAAAGCGCAACGGCAGGATGGTGCTCGGCGCCGTGGGCAAGATTGGCCTTGAGGACCCGGACGCGCTCTGGGACTACATGGTTAAGACGATTGGAGCCCCGCAGAACGACGCCTTGAAACTCATGACCAGGCTTGCCACACACTGGCTGGTTCAGGGATTTGCCCCCTCCTACATGCTGCGCGACCAGGTCATCTTCACTGCCCTCGAAGGCTCCGGCTTCGTCAATCGGTCCGGTGACCCGATTCCGGAATCCTGGGCGTGGGACATCGACCGCACGGTGCGGGAGTCTCTGGATTGTCTCCAGCTCACGGTCCCCGGCC
>NZ_JBFTKU010000121.1:0-441 GCF_056665975.1 Caulobacter sp. 05T431
GACCTATTCCGCGCCCGCCAGATTGGCGCCTGCCTATTCCGCGCATCATCGCTCTTTTCCCGCCGCGGGGTGTGGCTCTAACTATAAAGTTCCGGAGTGTTTTCCGGGAGGGACCATTGGCAGGGGTCGGCGCCCCTCGGGATCGACGGTGATTCTGCGGTTGATGATTCTTTCCGCGGTGTCGTAGAGCGTCTGGTTGTGGGCGCGGGCGTAGCCGCGGAGCAACGCAAACGCCGTGTTCATGTCGACATTGKAGGTGTGGGCAATCACGCCCTTGGCCTGCTCGATCAGGATGCGGCTGTTGAGTGCTCGCTTCAACTGTTCGTTGATCAGGGCGTTTTCCCGCTCCGCGCGTTCCTGCAGGAGGGTGATGGTTGCCACGTCCGCGAACGCCTGTGCAATTGCGGCGTCCTCGGAACTGAGGGGACCGGTCTCATGGCT
>NZ_JBFTKU010000122.1:0-441 GCF_056665975.1 Caulobacter sp. 05T431
CAACGTGCTCAAGTGCTCGATGGAACTGGGCGGCAACGCTCCGTTCCTGGTCTTCGATGACGCGGACCTCGATTTGGCCCTCGACGGCGCCATGATCGCCAAGATGCGCAACGGCGGCCAGGCCTGCACCGCCGCCAACCGGATCTACGTCCAGCGCGGCATCCACGACGAGTTCGCCCGCCGGCTGGCCGAACGCATGGGCGCCATGCGCGTGGGCCCGGGCACCGACCCCGGCACCGAGGTCGGTCCGCTGGTGGACGAGGCCAGCGTCCGCAAAGTCGACTCGCTGGTCCGCGACGCGGTCAGCCAGGGCGCCAGGCTCCTGGCCGGCGGCAAGGCCATCGACGGCGCCGGGTATTACTACCCGCCCACCGTCGTGACCAACGTGCCGCTGCAGGCCCGCATGGTCAGCGAGGAAATCTTCGGGCCGGTGGCCTCGGT
>NZ_JBFTKU010000123.1:0-441 GCF_056665975.1 Caulobacter sp. 05T431
GGCCCCAGCGTGGGCTCAGGTTCATCTGGAGATGGCAGAGGAATTTGACCAGCTAACTCTGCCTTTGTTGTCCACCCATGCCCGCGTAGATCCAAATGTCGTAGGTCGCGCGGAGTCTTGAATCATGGAGGGCAACCAGGGCCAGACGTGGTCCCGGCAGCACACGGCGAGGTTGAGCTCCGTCGCGGCGGGCGGTGCCCGAGAGAGCAGTATCGCCGCTGATGCGACGGCCACAGACCGCCGCCCGGGTCAGTCACCGCCGCCGCCTGTCCGCCCCCCCTCCTCTGGCTGTCCGTTAAATGTCGGACCTCCGCAGGAAACTTGAATCATGGACGGCAATCAGGGGCCCGACGTGGCTCCATCAGTAGCAGGGCGGGCTGGCGATGAATTCCGGGACCTGCTCGCGTTCTGCGCCCGCACGCTCCGGGACTTTCGTCAGGC
>NZ_JBFTKU010000124.1:0-440 GCF_056665975.1 Caulobacter sp. 05T431
CCAGGTGGTCCGTCCCCACGATCTCGGCTCAGCGGAACAGCTTGAGGGAATCGTGGCAGCGGCGCTGGGAAGGACATCGACGGCGCGGGGCGCCTAGTCGGATTCCTGCCAGGCGTGCGCCGGCCGGCGCGAGTCGGGGGGCAGGCGCCCTGACTGAACTGGCAGGCGGCGCCGGGTCTAGCGGGAGGTGGTGTCGACCACCGTGATGGCGGCGGTCGACGTGTTGTCGTCCGAGCCCGGCTTCGCCGTGGAGCCCGGCTTCGCCGTGGAGTCCGGCTGAATGCCGGCGATCGATTGTGTCGACGTGTCGTCGACCGGGGGAGCTTCAGCCTCAGCGCGTTCCCCGGCATCACCGGCGTCGGCGTCCGGACGCACTGCCTGCAGGGCATCGTTTTTAGTGACGTCAGCCTCGGCGGTGGCGTCGGAGGTAGGAGAGGCAC
>NZ_JBFTKU010000125.1:0-440 GCF_056665975.1 Caulobacter sp. 05T431
ATTCGGGGGCCATGTTCGAGATGGTCGCGCGGTCGCCCAATGTGAGGCTGGAGGCACCTTCGCCACGGAATTCCAGATAGGCACCGACCACCTTTTCCTTGCGCAGGAACTCGGTCAGGGCCAGCACGATGTCGGTGGCGGTAATGCCGGGCTGGCGCTTGCCAGACAGCTCCACACCGACGATGTCAGGCAGGCGCATCCACGAGGCGCGGCCCAGCATCACGTTCTCGGCCTCCAGGCCGCCCACGCCGATGGCGATCACGCCCAGCGCGTCCACGTGCGGCGTGTGGCTGTCCGTGCCCACCACGGTATCGGGGTAGGCCAGGCCTTGCTCGGCGTGGATCACCGGCGACATCCGCTCCAGATTGATCTGGTGCATGATCCCGTTGCCCGGCGGGATGACGTCCACGTTGCGGAACGCCTTCTTGGTCCAGTTGATG
>NZ_JBFTKU010000126.1:0-439 GCF_056665975.1 Caulobacter sp. 05T431
GTCTCCAGACCTGCCCAGTTCAGCATGACCGTGCCGGCCTTGCCGTTGGTGAGCCGCAGCGGGTTCGGGTTCAGCGAGGACTTGCCCACAACCTTGCCCAGCACGGCAGCGTCGACCGAGGCCTTGGTGGGCTGGTTGTTCGGGCTGGCGTACAGGTTGGCGTAGATCGTGTATTTGCCCGGAGTCGGGTTGGGGATGGACACCGATTCGCTCGCCGAGGACGTCGCGACCGTCAGCGGGCCTTCCGGGGTCATGACGTACATGTCGAAGTCAGCGTTAGGATCCGCGGAAATGACCGAGAACTTGGCCAGCGGAGCCCCGGCCTCGACCTGGACGCTCTTGACGACGTTCGAGGCATCCTGACCCCCCGTGAACGGGCCCGGGACAAGTTCGACGGCCGTGGAGTCGGCCTTCGAGAGACCGTCGAGGGTCATGTTGA
>NZ_JBFTKU010000127.1:0-439 GCF_056665975.1 Caulobacter sp. 05T431
CATCGACGCCGGGTGGGACGTGCAGGTGCTCCCAGCCCCTCGATCACCTGGGCGCGATGCATAGCGACGTGGTGGTTCCCCTCCTGAGGGCCTGGCCATCGACGCCGGGTGGGACGTGCAGGTGCTCCCAGCCCCTCGATCACCTGGGCGCGATGCATAGCGACGTGGTGGTTCCCCTCCTGAGGGCCTGGCTCGGAAAGGTGGGACGGGAGCACTAAGAACGCCGACAACCTGCGGTGCTGTGGCGGCGCTGGTTACCTACGTGCTGAGACGGAAGACATCGGCCTTGATCTCGTGGCGTCCGGTTTTCCGCTTCCCAGCCGGTGTCCCATACAAAACCAGTGCCGACCTGCCGTCGTCGAGTACGGTGATCCCCTCGGCATGGTCCTCACCCTCACCAAACGGCGCGTCAAATTCGCAAGGTAAGTCGTCCTTCTGC
>NZ_JBFTKU010000128.1:0-436 GCF_056665975.1 Caulobacter sp. 05T431
GTTCCAGGACACCCTGTCCCAGCTGCAGCAGGGCGCCACCGGCCCGCAGCCCGCGACCGGCGGCAGCAACCCGGCCCAGATCGGCCTCGGCGTCCGGGTGGCCGGTGTCACCACCAACTTCTCCCAGGGCTCTTCGCAGAGCACCGGCCGCGCCAGCGACATGATGATTTCCGGTGACGGCTTCTTCGTCACCAGCAAGGGCGGCAGCCAGCTGTTCACCCGAGCCGGTGCGTTCAGCCCGGACGCGGCTAACCAGCTGGTGAGCCCCGACGGCGGCATCCTGCAGGGCTGGACCGCCACCAACGGCGTCATCAACGCTGGCTCTCCGGTCGGCGACATCACGCTGAACCCCAACACCATGGTGGCCAAGGCCACWGATACGGTGACGCTGGACGGGAACCTGCCCAGCGACGTCGCAAATGGCACCAAACTGGAC
>NZ_JBFTKU010000129.1:0-435 GCF_056665975.1 Caulobacter sp. 05T431
CCTTCACGCTGCCGATTTCCTTGCCCRCCACCTTSAGGCCGTTSAGCAKSGCCGCSGCCRMGRTGATGGCCGTACCGTGCTGGTCGTCGTGGAAGACGGGGATGTTCATGCGCTCGCGCAGCTTCTTCTCGATATAGAAGCACTCGGGCGCCTTGATGTCCTCGAGGTTCACACCGCCGAGCGTGGGCTCCAGCGCGGCGACGATCTCGACGATCTTGTCCGGGTCGCGGGCATCGAGTTCGATGTCGAACACGTCGATGCCGGCGAACTTCTTGAACAGGCAGCCCTTGCCTTCCATCACCGGCTTGCCGGCCAGCGGGCCGATGTCGCCCAGRCCCAGCACGGCGGTACCGTTGGTGATCACGGCCACGAGGTTGGCGCGCGAGGTGTACTCGGCGGCCATCGACGGATCCTTGGCGATCTCCTCGCAGGCGT
>NZ_JBFTKU010000130.1:0-434 GCF_056665975.1 Caulobacter sp. 05T431
CCTCGACGGCGGCAGCGGCTGGACCGCCGAAGGCGACACAGCCGGAGCCGGCACAGACGGCGACGAAGCGGGGGACGCCGTCTCCGACGCCGTTCGCGGCATTGAAGAACTGGACGGGGAATTCGAGTCGGTTCTCGAGACAGAGGACATTGTGGCGCTCAACGCCGCGTGGCTGCGTGGCCAGGCGGACTTGCTGGTTCTTGCCGACGACGACCTCGACGCCCACATTGCCGCTCGGGTGGCCAGGCTTTCCGACCTCGCGGAGCGCCAGGCGGCAGCCGCCGAGGAAGACCTCCTGGACGCGCCGGAGTTCGAACAGATCATCCGGGAACTGTGCGACATTGCCGGCCACAGCCTGGAGCGGATCACCATGGGCGATCCCAACTACGAGCACAACGGGGACACCACCCTCGCTTGGCACTTCACCACGGAAC
>NZ_JBFTKU010000131.1:0-431 GCF_056665975.1 Caulobacter sp. 05T431
CATCATGGCCACGCAGCGCCCGCAGGGAGCCCTGAACGCCGATATCAGGGCCAACGTCACCACCTGCATCGCCCTCCGCGTCCAGTCCGGTCCGGAATCGTTCGACATCATGGGCTCCGGGCTCGCGGCCGCCATCCCCATCGAACGTCCGGGGCGGGCGTTCCTGATCCGCGGGGCCCAGGCCCCGGAAGAGTTCCAGACGGCCGCCCTAATGCCCCGGACCCCTGCGCAGACAGGTGTTGGAGCGGTCACAGTGCGCACCTTCACGGACTTTCTGACGCGGGGTCCTGCAGTACCCGGTGTCCGGGCTGATGGTTCCCCCAACCGTGGGGCTCACGACGGCGGCGCCGCCCTGACTCCGGCACAGGGGGCAGCCCAGCTCATCGGGGCCACCGTGGGCCTGTGGCAGGACCGCGGCGGCCGGCCGCCAC
>NZ_JBFTKU010000132.1:0-426 GCF_056665975.1 Caulobacter sp. 05T431
CGGCTCGGCGGCATCATCGCCCTCGTCACAGGCGTCCTGCTGGCCGCCGCCGGGGCCGTGCTGATGTACCGGCACCGGAACGACGAGGGCCGGAACACGGACGAAGACGACGGCCAGGACGTGGACTTCGAAGACCTCGCAGGCCAGTAGGCGCGGGCTAGCGACGGCCACGCGGTCACGGCACAAGCCGCCACTCGGCCACGGGCCAACCGGCCAACCGGCCACGCGGTCACGGGACAACCGGCCACGCGGTCACGGGCCATGCCCTTCCCTCGGCATCCGGAGTGGACATGTCCTCCCGGGCAGCCGGCAACCGTGGGGCATGTCCATCGCTCAGCGCGAGAAGAGCGCATGATGCCCAGGTGTCCTCTCGCCGCAGCAAAGATTGGGCATGTCCTCCTGGGCAGCCCGCATCCGCTTAGCACG
>NZ_JBFTKU010000133.1:0-426 GCF_056665975.1 Caulobacter sp. 05T431
GCGATACCCAGGTCGATGGCGGCCTGGATCAGCTGCGAAGTCGGCCCGTAGATCCCGGGGCGCTCCGCAAGCTGCCAGACCGGCAACACGTCTTCCTCTGAGACGGCCACGTTGTCGAAGAGCACCGTGCCGCTGGCGGTGGTGCGCTGGCCGAACGACGACCAGTCGTCGTTCACGGTCAGGCCCGCCGCATCGCGCGGCACCCATGCCTGCACGGCGCGGCCTTCGTCGTCCAGCGCGCGTACGGGCACCCGATGCGCGAACAGCGCGCCGGTCGAATAGAAGCGCTGGCCAGTCAGCCGCAAGCCCTGTTCTGTGCGGCGCAGCCGCGTGCCGGTTTGCAGGACGGTCTGGCTCGTGGCGGAGCGGCGTTCCGGCCCCGCATTGCCAAGCCGCTGCCCGGCGAGCACCTCGGCGTAGTAGCGC
>NZ_JBFTKU010000134.1:0-425 GCF_056665975.1 Caulobacter sp. 05T431
ATGGCCAACGGAATGCAGCCCAGGATGAAGGCCAGCGAGGTCATGATGATCGGCCGCAGCCGCAGCTTGGACGCCTTGACCGCCGCGTCGTAGGCGTTCAGCCCCTCCTTGATGCGCATCTCCACCGCGAACTCGAAGATCAGGATGGCGTTCTTGGCCGCCAACGCGATCAGCACCGTCAGGCCGATCTGGAAGTACACGTCGTTCTGCATGCCGCGTATCAGGATGGCGACCAGCGCGCCGAACAGCGCGAACGGCACCGCCAGCAGCACGCCGATCGGCAGCGACCATTTCTCGTACTGGGCGGCCAGGATCAGGAACACCATCAGCAGCGCGAAGGCGAACACCATGGCGGCGGTCGAGCCGGCCTTCTTCTCCTCATACGCCTGCCCGCTCCACGCAAAGCTGTAGCCCTCGCCCAGCAC
>NZ_JBFTKU010000135.1:0-425 GCF_056665975.1 Caulobacter sp. 05T431
GGATACACATGGCTGCCCGAGCTCGAGGAGGAAAGCCCCCATCCCAGGGCGCGTTCGACGCCGGCATCTGTTACGGCACGAAGCGTCCACTGCGGAAACGCAACTCCGTCGCCAGCACTTTCCGCCAAGTCCAGAACTGCATGACGGAGTCCGTCCGGTCCACTGGTCACAGAGGCTTGGGCAGTCAGCGAACCCATGCGGGCGACCACTTTGGTGAACCGCAGCTTGTCATCAGTTTCGCGTAGCTTGAGCGCAATTCGCCTTCCGGAGATCTCAATACCCTCAGCCACCACGGCTGCCCGCCGCAATACAAGTCGGAAGCCAGCGTCAGCTGAATACTCCGGGCTGGCAAGAAGATCGCCCAGGACACGTTCGGACAAAATCGTGCGCATCACTTGCCCGTAGGACCGCTGCTGGAAGGGAAC
>NZ_JBFTKU010000136.1:0-423 GCF_056665975.1 Caulobacter sp. 05T431
CCATTGCAGGGAGAAGCGGATCGGAGTTCGGTGTCAGTGACTGCAGATCGGCGCCGCCGCCGCCCGCGGTAAAGGATCGAATGCCGGCAGCGGAGAGAACGGGTGCACCCGTCCCCGAGGCGCCGATAGGCCTGAAGATTTCGCTCACGTGGTTGTGCGCGGAAACCACGACGTCGACGCCGTGGGCAGCCATGAGGTCCCACATTGGTCCCAGTGCCATTGCAGGGAGAAGCGGATCGGAGTTCGGTGTCAGTGACTGCAGATCGGCGCCGCCGCCGCCCGCGGTAAAGGATCGAATGCCGGCAGCGGAGAGAACGGGTGCACCCGTCCCCGAGGCGCCGATAGGCCTGAAGATTTCGCTCACGTGGTTGTGCGCGGAAACCACGACGTCGACGCCGTGGGCAGCCATGAGGTCCCACATTG
>NZ_JBFTKU010000137.1:0-423 GCF_056665975.1 Caulobacter sp. 05T431
GTCCTACTACGGTAGGGCTATGACCTTTGCGAATGTGGGAACGCTCGGCGCTGTCTCAGGTAAGCGCGACGAGTTGGTGCGCCACCTGACTCAGCGCAGCGAGACCCTCCAACAGATCGGCTGCCTTGCTTACGAGGTTGGAGTGAACGACGACGACCCGGACACCGTGTTTGTACTGGAACTGTGGGAGAACGAGGAGGCGCATCAGTCTTCCCTCGCGTTGCCGGAGGTCCAGGCATCCATCACGGTCGCACGCCCGCTACTGTCCGGTACGTTCGGAGGGTTTCGATTCAACGTTGTGGGGTCGCCACTTCGCGACTGACGCGAACCGCTGACAGCCTTGCCACGGCGGCAATGTCCCGCGGCGTCGTCCGGCAGCACCCTCCAACAATCCGGGCACCGAGGCCACGCCAGGCGCGGGCC
>NZ_JBFTKU010000138.1:0-422 GCF_056665975.1 Caulobacter sp. 05T431
GTACTAGAAATGACTGCTTMTGCGACTTGTTGGATGTGGTCATCGGTCATTGCTGTTGAGAGGGCAAGGAGTCCATTGGAGCCGGCCAGGACGCCCTTATCGTAGAGATTCCACCAAAGGGATTCGATGTCTGGGGTGACTATGCGCATCAGTGATCCGAAGCCGTTGACCGGAATTCCCGCGGATTTCAGTTGACTGCGCAAGCGGTCGCCTCGGATGTTCAGATCTAATACGGCTTCTTCGTCGTATAGGCGGAGGGCAGTGAGGCCAGCTGCCATAGTCACGGGGTTGGCGGTGAACGTGCCACCCCACATGACGTTGCCGGTCGTTGTTGGGCTGAACGTCTTGAGAATGTCGGGGCTTCCGCCGATCGCTCCGGCGGGAAAACCGCCTCCAATGATCTTCCCTACCGAGATCAGGTC
>NZ_JBFTKU010000139.1:0-421 GCF_056665975.1 Caulobacter sp. 05T431
GATAAACAGGAATAGTCCGGCACCTGCACCCCGCAGAACAGGCCGGGAGCGCCGTCGACCACCAGTAGTGAAACCCCCAGGCTGACGCAATATTCGGTGCCGCTGTAAACGGCACTGCTGGTCACTGACTACCCGGTCAGCAGCCCGGGTGAGAAGCCGGCCGACCGCTCACCCGAGGCGCGGCGCATTCTTTGCCTAGCCGATTCCAGAGGGAGGGCGTGGCCGGCAGCAACGCGTGACCCGCCGGTGCTTGAGTCAGCCACGAATTGAGGCACGCCTGCTCTTCCGGGGAGCGCGGGAGCTGACCTTTACCGTCCCTCACGGGCAGAATGAACGACATCGTTAATCCCGGCACGATAACGCAGAACCCTGCCCTCGAACGTGCCAGGGCGACACAGAACCGTGCAAACGACAGCTGACG
>NZ_JBFTKU010000140.1:0-420 GCF_056665975.1 Caulobacter sp. 05T431
GATCCCGACAGCAGCGGCATCGCTTCGGCAATGCTGCTCCGGACCGAGTCTAGTTCCAGGGAGGCCCTGTGGGCGCTCTCGGATATCCACAACTCGGCAACGAACACCGTGTCGGGTTGGTCGTCGTTTACCCCTACTTCGTAGAGGAGGCAACCCAGTTCCGCAAGCCCGTCGGCTCGCCTGGTGAGGAGTTCTATGAGGCCATCGCGCGCGCCCGGCTTGGTGCCGAGAGTCGCCAAACGTGCGTGTGTCATGAGTCCATACTCATCGAAGGCTGCAGATATGGCCTGCTGCGCCCCTCCCGCAGCGCCCGGAATGCGTCGGATCGAGGCTTAGCCCAGCAGGGGGACGGCATGGGCGATCACGAGGGCCAGGAGAACGAAGCCTCCGGCGGCTTCGAGTCCCAACATCATTTTGGTC
>NZ_JBFTKU010000141.1:0-419 GCF_056665975.1 Caulobacter sp. 05T431
TTCCAACGGCTCGCCGGATGCGATTCGTGCCAGCAGCGCCGGCTCGGCGGCGTCGGAGGAGAGTGCCTGGCCCAGGACCTCGGCGGCCGCCTCCGGGGACAGGACGATCACGCCGTTGTCGTCCCCGAGCACCCAGTCGCCCGGATTGACCTGGACGCCTCCGCACTGCACCGGGACATTCACCGCGGAGCCGCCGCTGCGGACCCGCTTGGTAGTCAGGCACGAAGTCCCGCGGGCGAAGACCGGCAGACCCGTGGCGCGGAGCTCCAGGACGTCGGTGGCCACGCCGTCGACGACGACGCCGGCGGCGCCTTGCGCGGTGGCCGCTGCCGCGGTGACCGCGCCCACCGGCGCGTGCCGGTGGTCACCGGACATGTCCACCACCAGCACCGCGCCGGGGTGCAGCTCCAGCAGGGCAC
>NZ_JBFTKU010000142.1:0-418 GCF_056665975.1 Caulobacter sp. 05T431
GCCCATTCCTGGGCCACGCGCCGTGCCAGGCACAGCGCCGACCGATCCAACATTCGCCGCGCCATTCACGGCATCGCCCGCTGCACCGACTGCGCCGGCAACGGCAGCCAGCCGGTGCGGCCGGGAGCAAACCACCGGATCGGCCCACACGGCCTGATCCGGTATGAACTCACCAATGGCTTCCATAGCTAAACTCTGCCAGAGGGGTACGACAGAAATAATGGACCCGGTTCCGCCGGGCCATGACGCCTGGCCGTGACGCCGGCCCAGGCTGCCACGGCGGCTTTGACGTGGGTTGGGTCGCGGAGTGACTCCGTGTACCGAGGATTTCGGGTCGCGAGGTTCGGTCGAGGAATTTGGCCGCGGGGCTCCAAGAATTTGGTAGACGGCGCCGGCCGCCACCCACCGCGCGTAACAC
>NZ_JBFTKU010000143.1:0-416 GCF_056665975.1 Caulobacter sp. 05T431
TTTCGAGACAGCGGCGGCCCTTGTGGTGCCGGGAACTCCTGAGGCCCTCTGCGAGCCGCCGCGTGTCTCATCAATCGATCGTTTTATGAGAACGGTCCGCTGCGTCATTCACCAGACTGATTGCCACAGCGCAGCAGAGTGAGGACGCTCTAGGTTCGATCGGGTAGGCGAGCCGCCAAGGGCCCTAAACCGCACTCCCCCCGCCACTGCAGCGGTACCCGCGTCGTGCGTACAGGAGCCGGTCGCTGATGACCCCGAACCCGTCGGTGTTCAGCAGCAGGGCAMGCAGCTCCGGGTGCATGTAGTCGTTGCCGTCCACGAAAATGAAGACCATTCCCAGCACTTCGGCGTGGGAACTGCCCATCGACCGCTGGATCGACATTGACGTCAACGACGCCAATAGCAAGGCCTCAGCG
>NZ_JBFTKU010000144.1:0-415 GCF_056665975.1 Caulobacter sp. 05T431
CTGTTGTGCGTCCCCCCGCAGATGACGCTACCCACGACGTGTTTCGGGAAGGCATTCCGATTCTTGCCGGCACGTTACATGGAGGCCCCGGGCATTAAATTGCCGTTTCCGGCAGATTTCCGGCATGTGACGTAAGTCTCACCAGAACCCCAGGTGGCCGGTCGGCGCTCCTTCCCGGTTGCTCCACACCCGTCCCTGGCCCCGCCCCGGGATCCAGAGCTTTTCCCGGCCGCGGAGCTGCGCGCGCGCCGGGCAACCGGGAAGGAAGGCAGGCAGCGCCCGCCGGTGAATTCGCAACCGCCGAATTGCCAGCAGAGCCCCCTGTCCGCTTGACCCCATGCCCACATAGCCCCATTGCCGTCTTCCATGGTTCAGGCCGGCCCTGTGGACTGGCGACATGGACCCCATCAACTAC
>NZ_JBFTKU010000145.1:0-415 GCF_056665975.1 Caulobacter sp. 05T431
CTCGCAGGGCGTGGTGGCGGAGAAGTCCTTCCTGGACCAGTATCCGGGCGACGAGATGACCAAGCTGAAGCAGCTGGTCAGCGAGGAACCGGGGCTGGCGCACCTGCTGCGCGACGCCAACTGGGACACGCCGGCGCGGCAGATCGTCGGCTATTCGGCCAACGTCAGCTCGCTCTGGGGCAATGGCTACGCGCTGCTCGGCAATGCCGGCGAGTTCCTGGACCCGGTGTTCTCGTCGGGCGTGACCATCGCCTTCAAATCGGCCAGCCTGGCCACCGCCTGCCTCGCCCGCCAGCTGGCCGGCGAGACCGTGGACTGGGAGGCCGACTACGCCAAGCCGCTGAAGGCCGGCGTGGATTGCTTCCGCACCTTCGTCGAAGCCTGGTACGAAGGCCGCTTCCAGACCCTGATCTTC
>NZ_JBFTKU010000146.1:0-414 GCF_056665975.1 Caulobacter sp. 05T431
GACGTAGAGGTTGTCCGTCCACGGGTCCCGCAATCGGCCGAGCATCGTGTCGTCGAGGAAGGGCGTGATTACCAGCTTCTCTCGGCCAAAATGGGCCCCCTCCCCGGTTTTACCGTTGAGTGCACTGAAGTTCTCCGGATCGCCGAGGTGGGCAGTGATGGAGCCCTGTTCGAAGTTCTCGCCGATACCCATGGGCCGGAATGCCAAGCGCTGAATATMCTCCGGCAACTCCCAGCGGACATCCGCCAGGCGCGAGGCGAGCCCGCGCACCCTGGCCAGCCTCCCGGCGTCGGGCGTCACCGTGCAGAGATCGGGGAGACCGGCGATGAAGCGGGCCAGGGGGCCGCTGTCCGGGCCAGCATCTTCGGCATCCTGCACGGGTTCGCCGTCCAGCCGGACGAGGAGGTCCCAGCT
>NZ_JBFTKU010000147.1:0-414 GCF_056665975.1 Caulobacter sp. 05T431
ACAGAGCAAGCAGTGGAACGCCAGGCCGGGCATGAAAACCTGCTCCGCGACCTGGTGGACTCTCTCAAGAACATGGCGGAGGTCTGGGTGACCATCTGCTCTGCCTTCGGCTGGGACCCGGACCACTACACGCAGTACACCGCCGCGCGCGCGGTCATCGCCCGTGCGAATCAGGAGGTGCAATCGTGATCGGCACCGGCCACCGCGTCACCCTGGACGCCAATTTCGCCGGCCCGCACGGCGCGAAGCTCGAGGGCTTCCTCCGCGTCGACTTCATCCACGACGAAGAAGCCGGCGAGATCGAAATCACCGACACGACCCTGCAGGTCGGTCCCCACCGCTTTCCCTACAACGGCGACGAGCGCCAGCTCCGCGCGGTGTGCTGGGCGAAGCTGCTCGTCGAGGCAATGGAGC
>NZ_JBFTKU010000148.1:0-408 GCF_056665975.1 Caulobacter sp. 05T431
GCACCGGTTCAGCTCAAGGAGATCCTGGATTCGGCCCTCGCGCCGCTCCCGCCGGAGATCGCGCAGGCGCTCGAAGACGTGTCCGACCCGGCCTGAGGCCGGGGTAGCGTTCGGGCTTTTCCGGGCTTATTCACGGCTTGCTCCCTTATTCCTGGCCCATGAACCTTCAGAACCTCGCGATTACCACCGGCGTCGTGCCTGGGGTTCTCTATGTCTTGGCGGCGGCGGCCCTCGCCTGGCTCGTTTGGGGGCGCCGCCGGCATCTGTCCCGCTGGGTTCCGGCCGCGGCAGTGGTCGCCGGCCTTCTGTGCATCCTGGTGTGGCTGTTTTCGGAGCAGGTGTGGAACCTATGGGGTTCCCCGCTGCCGAAACGCGTCTACGCCTATGCCGGCGTCGGCATCCTGGCCC
>NZ_JBFTKU010000149.1:0-405 GCF_056665975.1 Caulobacter sp. 05T431
GTACGGAGGTTTATCAGTTTGATATCCCGTGATGGGTGCCTGCCCCCATATGTAGTGGCATGCTGATCGAGGAACGCCTGGATGAGGCACTTGGCTGTCCAGTTGGTCTCTACGTCCCCGAGGGGAATCCGCAGTGTGTACCTCTGCTTGCTGAAACTCATTTCAGCGAAGTGTTCGACTGTTATGACGGTGTTGTCGAAGCCGTCGTTGGTCAGCAGTACGTCACCGGTGACGCGGTGTTCGGCGAGAATGTGCTGCACTGTGTCGGCAAAGCTGCTGCCTTCAACGGTGGCATTGACTGCGGTTACGTAGTCGTACTTTGCATCCGCGATCAAGCAGCCGTAGGCGCTCAGGGCGCCTGGGTGGGGAGGGATCAGCACTGTGGTGGCACCGACAGTCCGGGCA
>NZ_JBFTKU010000150.1:0-403 GCF_056665975.1 Caulobacter sp. 05T431
GCTTTCGGGCGGGCTCTGCAGCCACTCATCCATCTCGCGGTTCCATTCGGCTTCCGCGGCGTCGATAGCGAACTAGCCCTGCAGGCCGGCAGGCGGCGTGGGCATCGGACCCCGCGCGCCCTTCGGCACAAGGCCTCGGCGGCGGAGCATGTTGATCGTGTTGCGGATGTGGTCGGTTTCCATGTCCGCGATTCGCAAGACCCTGCGATCACGGGTGATCCACGTTCCGGTGCGGCGAAGCTGTCGTTTCATGGGGGCCCCACAAATGAAAAAGCCCCCGGATCTTACGATCGGGGGGCATAAAAAAACCGCCCAGAGGGCGGTTGGTATCAGCTACTTGGTTTCGTCTTCCCGGAGCGGGCCGAACTGTCTTTCGACGAAGTTCTCAAGCGTATGCCATGGG
>NZ_JBFTKU010000151.1:0-399 GCF_056665975.1 Caulobacter sp. 05T431
ATTTCGCAACCATGCGCAGTTCGGCCGTCGGCAAGGCCCGGGCAGCCGGCCGCAAAGGCAAACCCAGGAGTTCGTTCATGAGCAATCTTGAGCAGCGCTGGGACGAACGCCACGGGGGCGAATCCTGAGCCAATCCGTGACGGCCCCTTGGGCCCTCCACTTCCCGCCACCGGTACACCGGGGACGGCGCGAGACCCGCTTCGGCGGGTCTTTCGCCATTTAAAGCAGAAATGTTGCTGCGATCGGGACACAAAAGGGTGTCACCGTCGAATTGTTTCCACGCTGGGGCCGGTCCGCGCCCCGAATCGCGACGGCGGATGAGGCATGCAGGCAAAATCGCTCCACTTTCCCMCACCAATCCTGTTTCCCTGCAAATGCTGGGAAGAAAGGGGATAAACA
>NZ_JBFTKU010000152.1:0-398 GCF_056665975.1 Caulobacter sp. 05T431
GCCACCTTGTCTGCCGTGCCGAACACGGAGATAACCCACTCGCCACCTTGTCTGCCGTGCCGAACACGGAGATAACCCACTCTTTGACCCCCGGCGGGACGGCGTCGATCACGGCCCCGCCCACGGCTGTCACTGGAGAAACCGTGGGGCTCACCAGGCTGGCCGCGAGCTCACCGAGCACCACGGCCGTGCCGACGGCCACCAGACCGGCCACGGCGGCCCACAAGTCCCGCTCACGTCGTTGCCGCGTGGGTGATTGTTGACTGCGCGGTTGTTGGGTGCGCGGTTGTCGGGTGCGCGGTTCCTGGGTGGGCTGTTGCCGGGTCCAGCCTCGCTGCCCCTGCGCGCCCCCTTGTTCGTGGTCCTTGCCCGCGATTGTCTCGTCCATGTCCTTCCCC
>NZ_JBFTKU010000153.1:0-393 GCF_056665975.1 Caulobacter sp. 05T431
TCACCTTGTCGGGCGTGATGACGACCGGGAGGTCTCCGGTCTCGACCTGCACGGCCCGCATCAGCGCCTGCCCGGCAATGGAATCGGCCTCAAAATAGAGATGGGCAAGCCGTAACCGCGACGCGAATGTCCGGAGTTCCAGTGAAGCTGCGGACAGACGGCTCCCCACTATCTCGACGACTCGGGCAGCTGAGTTACTCCGAAGGAGTTCTCTCCGAGCGAGAAAAGCGCGCAACAGGATATCGGAAAGCTCGGCGTCCTCAGCCATCAGCCGACGAAACTGGGCCGGTGGAATACTATGAATTCGGCCCGCTTGCACCACCAGCCCAGTCAGGTACACGGCCTGACCGGTGAGCAAGCTCAACTCACCGATGAAACGGCCCGGCCCATGGC
>NZ_JBFTKU010000154.1:0-390 GCF_056665975.1 Caulobacter sp. 05T431
GCGCTACCGTGTCACGCACAGCCAGTGGGTGCCGACCATGTTCGTCCGGCTGATGAAGCTGACCGAGCAGGAGCGGCACGGTTTCGACCTGTCGAGCCTGCGCATGGCCGTGCACTCGGCGGCGCCCTGCCCGGCCGACGTCAAGCTGCGCATGATCGAATGGTGGGGCCCCATCCTGCACGAGTACTACGGCTCCACCGAAGGCAGCGGGCTGACGATGATCGACAGTGCCGGCTATTTTGCGCATCCGGGCTCGGTCGGCCGCGAAGCCATCGGCAAGCTACACATCTGCAACGACGAGGGCGACGTCCTGCCCCCGGGGCAGCCGGGCCTGATCTACTTCGAGCGGGACACCCTGGCGTTCCACTACCACAACGATCCGGAGAAGAC
>NZ_JBFTKU010000155.1:0-389 GCF_056665975.1 Caulobacter sp. 05T431
GGACAGCCCCACCACGAAACCAGGAACCGTTGCCCCGGCAATGATCGTGAACCATCATTGACTCCGCACGCGCGCGAGCCATTCGACAATCAGGGCCTGCGTCAGTGTGGGTTGCTCGTGCAAAAGCGCGTGGCCGGCGCGATCGAGTACAGCAAAGGTGGCCCGGGGGTAGTGCTCCACCAGCTCCCACGGGTCCGTAAACCCGGCCGTCGCATCCTGCCGTCCAGCAAGGATTAGCACGGGATGAGAATAGGTAGCCGCAGCCTCCGGGCGATCCCGAAGCTCCCAATTCGAAAAGATCCGCATCACGCCCGGCTCGTCAACCAGGGAAACTGCGGGTGCCACCAACTCCTGGAACCGGCTCAGCGTTTCATCCGTCTGCACCACGA
>NZ_JBFTKU010000156.1:0-388 GCF_056665975.1 Caulobacter sp. 05T431
CGGCGATTTCCTTGCGGATCTGGTTCGCGATTTCATCCGCCGCGCGCCGGACCGCAATCGGGCGAAATGACGTCTGCGCCTCATCGTCAGGATTTACCCGAGGATCCGGCGATTTCCTTGCGGATCTGGTTCGCGATTTCATCCGCCGCGCGCCGGACCGCAATCGGGCGAAATGACGTCTGCGCCTCATCGTCAGGATTTACCCGAGGATCATGTTTTGTAATCATCGTTTGCCGATAGAATGGTTCAACCATTAAGCCATTATGGCACGCCAATGATAAGGCCAACGGAGACGACGATGACGAAAACGCACCTGCCTACGAAAACCCCCTCCCCGCGGCGCGCTTTGCTGGCGGCCACGGGCGCCCTGCTGGCGGCGACGCTGCTC
>NZ_JBFTKU010000157.1:0-388 GCF_056665975.1 Caulobacter sp. 05T431
GCGTCGATAGCGTTTGCCACCGTCGACAGGAAGGTCGACGTCGGCACACCCGAACCGTCATCGACCACGACGTAGAAGTAGCCCATTTGGGCAGTGCCGCTGTAGGTTACGTTCTCGACCAGCGAGTACGTGACGCCCTGCTGCAGGGAGGTGATGGCGTAGCCGACGGCGTCCTTGGTGGCCTTGGAAAGGCTTCGCACGTAGGCGATGAAGCGCGTCCGCAATGCGGCATCCGACTCCGCATCGGCGCCGTTGGTAAACGCAGTGGCGTTCGTGACGGTATCGACGCCAGAGATCGCGCCAGCGATGGTTGAAACGGCGCCACTGATGGCGTTTCCGGCCGCCCCCGCGACTGAGGCAACGACCGGCACGTCGACGCTGCCCACGC
>NZ_JBFTKU010000158.1:0-386 GCF_056665975.1 Caulobacter sp. 05T431
GTGCTCAGCACCGCGCCGGAGATTGCCTCGGGGCTCGCCCACTCGCCGTGCGCAATCGGCCGCATGATCTCCGCCACGCGGGCAAGCGGAAGGTTCGCGAACGTGCCGATGTCCATGCCCGCAAACGTCACCGATAGCGCTTCCTTCTTGAGCCGCTTGCCGTGACAGGCCGGGCATTCGCGTCCAATCATGTATTGCGAAACGCGCTTCTTCATCAGCGCGCTCTGCGTCGTGGCGAAGGTCTGCAGAACATAGCGACGGGCGCCCGTGAACGTGCCCTGATAGCTCGGCTCCATCTTGCGCTTGAGCGCGGCGCGCACCTCCTTGGGCGTGAATCCTGCGTACACCGGCACCGTGGGCTGTTCCTCGGTGAACAGGATCCAGTC
>NZ_JBFTKU010000159.1:0-385 GCF_056665975.1 Caulobacter sp. 05T431
GCGGCAGGTCGGCCATAGGCAGGAGCTCGGTACAAAAGGCCTGGGCGTCCGATGCCGTGGCGCTGGCTACGGTCTCCCAGCTGTCTGCGTGCACGACCGCGATAAAGCCCCACGTGGCCTCCGTGCTTTGCATGGCGGCATGGAGCAGGGTGCCCAGGCGCCTGGCCGGCATGACCTCCGTGGCCAGGGTCCGGGAGGCCCGCCGTAGCGTGTGCATGTCAAGGTCGGGTAGCCATGACGATGGGGGGCCATCGAGTGTTGGCGCGATTTCGGCGGCGCTCCTCTAGGAGGCCGGTTTCCAGGCCGGCGCGGTGCGCCGGGAATTGTCGAGTTCGTTGTTCATTCTTCTTGCCTCTCGCCCACCTGTCGTGGACCCCGTTCAACC
>NZ_JBFTKU010000160.1:0-384 GCF_056665975.1 Caulobacter sp. 05T431
GTCCGTGGCAACCAGCAGATCCCACAGATTGCTCTCCGGAAGCCGCACCTGACGGGTGAAATGGAGCCTGACCATGGCATCCCAGAAGTCCTCAGCGGATGCGGCTTGGCCAACCGCTTCTAACAGTGCGACGCCGAACCGATGGAAGTGCCACCTCAGCGACTCTGTGACAATCTCATCCCGGCCATTCGGAAAGTGTGAGTAAAGGCTTGGAGGCTTGATGTTGACGGCATTCGCGATGGTCCGCATCGAGACTGAGTTGAACCCGTTCGCTATGGCTAGTTCAAGGAAAGCCTCAAGGATATGCCGACGCGAGACTGACTGTCCGGCCCAGCCCCACTCCTCGAGGCGGTCTGCAAAATCGTCGCGTGCAGTCACATAAGA
>NZ_JBFTKU010000161.1:0-383 GCF_056665975.1 Caulobacter sp. 05T431
CACGCATACACCGCCTGAGATGGTCATGCAAACGTTGAACATCAGCGCGGAAACGCTGGCGCAGTTCCCGCGTGACCGCCCCGACATCGTGCCGGAATGACCCGCTTCTTCTTCGCCGCTATCTGACTGAGGATGCTCGACGTCAGTCAGATAGCGTAGCGCCTTCAATAATGCTCGGACGTGACGTCAACCTTGCCTTTGAAGACCGTGTAGCCGCACAGGGTGTAAGCCAGCATCAATGGGAAGACAAAGAGACCAGCCCCCCAGAACATGAACGACAGGCTCGACATCGGCGCAGCAGCCTCATTGATCGTGATGCTGAACGGCACGATGTACGGCCAGAACGAGACGGCGAACATCCCATATGCCACCACGAACAAGGC
>NZ_JBFTKU010000162.1:0-383 GCF_056665975.1 Caulobacter sp. 05T431
GGAGCTCGGCACGGGCTTGCTCGGCGAGGGCCCGATCTCCGGCCTCCCGGAGCTGAACAATGATCACGTGCTAGGTCCGGGCGCCCTGGTCTACCTCTCGGCCAACGACGGCCACATCTACCGGGCCGACCTTGCGGGCGGCCCGGCCACCCGGATCACGGCAGAGGACGGCTTCTTCCACCGCCTCCTGACGCTGCCCGCCGGCGGCGGACCTTCGGCGACCATAGACGTCGGGGAAGGGCATTGCGACGGGCCGGAATATTCGCCCGACGGCGAGTGGATCTACTTCAACACCGAGAGCTTCAGCAGCCGGCCGGGGCACGCGCAGATCGCCCGCGTCCGGGTGGACGGAAGCGGGATTGAGCGCCTGACCGCGAACGAAA
>NZ_JBFTKU010000163.1:0-382 GCF_056665975.1 Caulobacter sp. 05T431
GGCCGCACCCTGCGCCGCATGCTCCCCATGCGCCCCTTGCGCCGCATGCTCTTTGTCGCCGTCGCCGGTGCCGCATGGCTGACCCTTTCCGGTACGGCCGCACAAGCGTATGACACGTGCACGTTAGCCGGGACGGCCGACGCCGCCGGCGACAGAGCGGCGGCCGCCGAGTGCAGGAACGCCGACGGCCTCCCCGTTACCTCCCTCGACGGCCTGGCCTCCGTGGATATCGCCCCGGCCCCGCCGGGCACATGGTCCGCTGGTGCAGTTCCGGGCCCACGACCGGATGTCTCGGACGTTGCTCCCGCCGACGCTTACCAGCCCGCGCAGGCTGACCCGGGCTCGGCGGCTCCGGTTCCGGATTCCCCACCGTCCGCCACGG
>NZ_JBFTKU010000164.1:0-382 GCF_056665975.1 Caulobacter sp. 05T431
GGTCCGTCCTCGGGGCAGAACTCGTGGGCCACTACGAGGCCGTGATCCGCGAGCCCGCGGTTTCCCGCTCCCCCCTCGTTGCCCTATCACTTAGGGCGGCCAAACCCGGGTTTTAAGCACCAAAAGTGATAGCGCAACGGGGGGACTTAGGGCACTGGCCGTCATCGGCTGATCCTCCGACCATGAAGACGACATACAGGGGCCGCATCCGCCCCTCCAGACACGAGCCCAATGCAGAAGCAGACGCTCCCCCAGAAATCAGGTCAAGACTGTGGATGAAACGAATGCGAACGAGAAGGTAGTCAACCGGCTAATCGCTTGTATCAATGACCGTCAGGTTGCGGTCATGGACGAGTTGTTTCATGACGACGCGGTCATGCAC
>NZ_JBFTKU010000165.1:0-381 GCF_056665975.1 Caulobacter sp. 05T431
GCGTAAAGGATCTCATCGACCCGCCCGGCTGTACGGGCCACGCTGAGGGACCCTGAGCGTTGGAATGAGACGTCAACGCCGGACATCTGCTCGAGCTTGCCGTAGAACTCCAGCCCGTACTTTGCGAGCTTTGTCATGGTTGTCGAGCCGCGCGCGCCCGTCACGAGACCGGCGGCGTGCCATGAGGTGCCGCTGCCGAGGACGTTGCTCTCCAAGACAAGGATGTCGCTCTCCCCCGCCGCGGCGAGATGATAGGCGATGCTGGCGCCGACGATGCCGCCGCCAACGATGACGGTCCGGACTCGTGCGGGCAGGGGGTCGTGGGACGTGTCCGTGAATGCTTTGGCGCTGATGCTGCGGTCGACAAGCCTGTCCATGGGG
>NZ_JBFTKU010000166.1:0-380 GCF_056665975.1 Caulobacter sp. 05T431
CCGGAGTTGAGGTAGTCGTTGCCCGGACCGCCCTTGAGGACGTCGGCGCCGGACAGATCCGTGATCCGGTCGTTGCCGTCGCCGCCGAGTGCGATGTCGTCGCCACCGTTGCCCTCAATGACGTCGTTGCCCTCGTTGCCGAGGAACGTGTCGTTGTCGTTGCCGCCGGTGACCCGGTCAGCGTTGGCCGTGCCGTTGTATACGGACTGGCCGTTAATGCCGCTGGGATCTACCGTGTTCTTCTCCATGTACTGGATGGTGCCGTCCGGCTTGCGCAGGAGCAGCAGGTTCTCCTTGCACTCGCTGGCTGGGTCATCGGCGACCGTGGCCCCCGATGTCGTATACCCCGCCGGCGTACCAGCCAGGTTGCCGAGCTGGAA
>NZ_JBFTKU010000167.1:0-380 GCF_056665975.1 Caulobacter sp. 05T431
GTGATATCCAGAGATCTGCCGGGGAATGGTCTGCAGCTCCACCCGGAGGGCCGCCAGATGTGCTCCCGCCAGCGCTTTGAGGCCCTCCAGCAGCTCCTCAGCCCGGGCAACGGAATGGGTGTCGTTATCGTCGACAGCGCGGAGGAATTCCCGCCCCGCCCTGAGGTACGCGCCGTCGGCCGTGACCAGCTCCAACTCCTGCACGTGATGGGTCATGCGGCCGTAGGCTACTGAGTGGTTTCCGCAGGCGTCGTTACCGATGGAGCCACCCACTGTGGCGCGCGTCAGGGAAGAAGGGTCTGGGGCAAATGTCAGCTTGCCTCCGGTGACCTTCTCAACCTGCGCACGCAGCTCACCGAGGACGACCCCCGCGTCGGCCC
>NZ_JBFTKU010000168.1:0-380 GCF_056665975.1 Caulobacter sp. 05T431
GTACTTAAGCCGCCTTCGATTCCATCCGGACCGGCCTTCCGCCGCATCCATCCACTGGTGAATCCAACGCTGAAGGCGGTCACAGGTAACCGTCGCAAGTGCCCGGCGGGTCACCAAGTGGGGCCAGAAATAGCCGTCCTGTCTCTGGAAAACGTGCGGGGGCCCAGYCGTGGAGTCCCGAGCCCGAGAGGCTTCACAGGGCTTACTCAGGGGCTACAGACACAATGTTGATTCTGGTGTGGAACGGTAGACGCCACTTGACACCTGGCCCATTGGGAGCCGGGCCAGAGAGAAAGCCGGAACCGATGAGCCAGAATGTCGCAAAATTCTTGGGCCGGAGCCGCGCGGCACGACCGGCGGCGCTGATTCTTGCTGCAATC
>NZ_JBFTKU010000169.1:0-378 GCF_056665975.1 Caulobacter sp. 05T431
GACCACGTACGTCACGCAGGAACTGGTGACCGGCGTCGAGAACATGCAGTTGCTGTATGGGATCTCCACGAATTCCGACGATGTGCCGGACAAGTACGTGAGAGCCGACGAAATGACGACACTCGAATGGCTCCACATCGCGACCATCAAGCTGTCGATCGTCGTACGCGCTGACAACGCGAGCGCAGACGCCGGGGGAAACGGAGCCATCCAGATGTTCGGGTCGCTCTACAACGGCGCAGACGGCACCTTCACACCCACGCAGGACACCCAGGCGGCACGCCGCCTGTTCACCACCACCCTCCAGGTCCGCAACTACAACCACTGTGTTCCGGGAGACACGTCATGCCTCTGACCTCCAGGATGACCCCCGCATGC
>NZ_JBFTKU010000170.1:0-377 GCF_056665975.1 Caulobacter sp. 05T431
GTCAGGCGCCTGGCGCCGTAAGCCGCCGTAAGCCGCCGTAAGCCGCCGTAAGCCACCTGAGGCCGCCTGAGGCCGCCGGGTAGCCAGTTCGGTGGTGCGCCCGGCGGTGCACCCCACAACGCCATCCCCCGCACAGGATTTGTGCGGGGGATGCGCAGGCGTGCCGGTCTTCTACAGCGGCTTCATCACCATCAGCGCGAACACGACCACCATYGCGGTGAAGGCCGGATAGCCGAGCAAYTCCCAGCGGCGCGCRTAGTGCCARTAGAGATCGGGGAGGGCCGTGCCGTTGTCATGGGCGGCGTTGGCCATCCGGCACATGCGGATCTGGTACCAGACCACGGGCTGCCAGCAGGCGCCCGCGAACAGGTACAGCG
>NZ_JBFTKU010000171.1:0-377 GCF_056665975.1 Caulobacter sp. 05T431
GGCATGCTCGGCATGGGCCCGGAAGCCGCCGGGGACCAGATCGACGGCGACCTCATCAACGCCGGCAAAATCCCCGTGACCGAGCTTCCCGGGGCGTCCTACTTCCACCACGCGGATTCCTTCGCGATCATGCGCGGCGGGCACCTGGACATCTGCGTCCTCGGCGCCTTCCAGGTCTCGGCCACGGGGGACCTCGCCAACTGGCACACCGGGGCGCCGGACGCGATCCCCGCCGTCGGCGGCGCCATGGACCTCGCCACAGGCGCCAAGGACGTCTTCGTCATGATGACGCTCCTGACCCGCGACGGCGCATCCAAGATCGTCGAGGCCTGCACTTACCCGCTCACCGGAATCGGCTGCGTCACCCGCGTCTACAC
>NZ_JBFTKU010000172.1:0-376 GCF_056665975.1 Caulobacter sp. 05T431
GGTCCACATCGGCGCGGCTTCAGTGCCGGCGAACCGGAGTGGCCCCACGGGTGCGTTGAGGGCGTTGCCGATGCTGCTCAACAGACCCGGTGGCAGGACGGTCACCGGGGCGCCCATTGTGTACGGGACGCTCGGCCAGTCCGTCTCGTGGTATCCGAGTGGGTGGGCGGCGTCAGGGCCCAGGACTGCGACCAGCGAATCGAGCACCGCCTTCTTCCGGGCTTCGGCGCCGAGGGCGAACCAGGCGTCGTAGTCCTTTCCTCCGATAAACGCCACGATAGTGGACCAGTCGTCCCCGGGCCGGGTGACGTCCAGGGAAAGGTAGCCAAGGTCGAGATCGAAAATTTCGCCTGAAAGGCCGGCATCACGCCAGAAC
>NZ_JBFTKU010000173.1:0-375 GCF_056665975.1 Caulobacter sp. 05T431
AGGCCGGCCATCTGACCGTAAAGCTGAGCGGCGTCGGTGCCTGCGACGACGAAGGAAAGCAGGGCCAGTGCAACCACGATCGAGACGGTGATAGATGCCAGGTGAGGGGAGTGATGGCGCTTGTGAACCCTGGAGAGATAGGGCGGCAGCGCCCGGTCAGAGCCGATGTTGAACAGGTACCGGGCTATGACGTTATGGGTAGAGATCAGAGCAGCAACACAGGAGGAAGCTACCAGAACCAGCGCGACGTTCGAGAAACCCGGCATGACGAATCGGTCGAGTGCGTCGTTGAACATGCCCGTCGGATTGTTCGTGGCAGTATCCACGGCCTTGGAGCCGTAGGCGCTAACGAGGGCGTAGCAGGACAGGCAGTAC
>NZ_JBFTKU010000174.1:0-375 GCF_056665975.1 Caulobacter sp. 05T431
GTACAACAGGCAGTGGCTGTCTGGACTGCCGGAGAGGCTTGAACCGTGAGCAGTCCCGAGGAACCGCACCGCCCGGTACCACCGCTGCCAGGGCATGAGCCTGCCGCCGGCCATCCGCCCCCCGGTCAGCCGCCCGTTCCGTACTATGCCGCCCCTCCCGGGCCGGCCGCGCCAGGCCCGGGCGGGAATGGCGCACCACCCAACTACCCCTCGCCCAATTACCCGCCGCCAGACCCGAATCCGTCCTCCGCACCCGGCAACGGCGCACCCAACTACCCGCTGCCCAACTACCCACCTCCCGGAAACGGCGCGCCGCCGTACTACGGCAGCCAGCCACCGCCGTACTACGGCAGCCAGCCACCGCCGCCCAAGAAG
>NZ_JBFTKU010000175.1:0-373 GCF_056665975.1 Caulobacter sp. 05T431
GTTTGGCATCGAACGGCTGGAGCAGCATGCGCAGAGCCTGGCGGCCGCGCAGACCGTGACCGCCAGCCCGCCCAGGGTCCCCACGCTGCAGAGCCGCCTCAAGGACAATGCGGCGGTCTTGCTGCGCGCCTACCGGGCCGGTGCGTCCGAATTGGAGAAGGGGCGCAGCGTGGTGCCCGCCGCAGAGTGGTTGCTCGACAACTACCACCTCGTCGAAGCGCAGGTCCGGGAGATTCGCGATGCCTTGCCGCCCGGCTACTATCGCCAGCTGCCCAAGCTGAGCAACGGACCGTTCGCCGGCTACCCGCGCGTCTTTGGCATCGCCTGGGCGTTTGTCGCGCACACCGACAGCCATATCGATGCCATCGCGCTG
>NZ_JBFTKU010000176.1:0-372 GCF_056665975.1 Caulobacter sp. 05T431
GGAGAGGGACTCGCCAACAACCTGCGCGCAGCAGCAGTAGGCATGGCCTTGTCCCTGTTCTTTGGTTCGTTGCTCGCCTTCGGCCTGCTTTCGCGCCGCAAAGCCGTCCGCCTCGCGTGCCGCGTATTTACCGACGTCTTCGCCAGCGTACCGCTGCTTCTGTTGCTCTACTTCACGTCCCTGGTGCTGCCTTCCTACGGGCTGAAACTCTCCGACTTCTGGTTCCTCGTCATCGCCTTGACGCTCTTCAGTAGCGCCGTCGTGGGAGATCTCCTCCGCTCAGGAATAAAGGCCATTCCCTCCGGACAGACCGAGGCCGCTCACGCCCTGGGGTTCTCCGGGATCCGGACCATGCAACTGGTGCTCCTGCCT
>NZ_JBFTKU010000177.1:0-369 GCF_056665975.1 Caulobacter sp. 05T431
GGCTTTAACGAGTATGAACCGTTGTTAAACGGGTAGCCGCCACCGGGGTTGTCGCGGCTAGGGACTCGTTACGATGGGGTCTCCCGGGCCGGTGAATCCGGCCGGATGAATTCGGCGGCACTGCTCAATCACGCCGCAGTCAGGGCTTTTGTCCCGGATGTTTACGACGAATGGCCGCCGCCCTCAAATCCCTCGGCGCACCGACGTCGCTGCCATGGTGGTGACGGCTTGTTTCACTTCAATGATGACTTTGCGAGGAATTCATGTGGCGACCGATATTTCCACGTCTAGTCCTTATCGCCACAATTGTGTGCCTCAGTTTGGTGCCCCTGCCCGCCAAGGCAGCTGGGGGAGTGGCAACGGACAAAG
>NZ_JBFTKU010000178.1:0-368 GCF_056665975.1 Caulobacter sp. 05T431
GCAGTTCATCGTCGGTCATTCTCGCCCACGGGGCCGCCGCCGGAGAAACTTCCGAGTTGCTGAACAGCGCCATGGACGCCCGGGCACAGTCCTTACAGATGGCTACGCCGGGACCTGCCACGAGGCGTCGGGAGGTGTTGGCCGGTCTCGCGCAGAAGCTGCACATCAGCGGGCCGGCCAGCGGCGGTTCCAGTTCCACGGCATTCTCCTTAAGACTTATCGCCTGACACTGCCAGAATAGTTGATTTGTCAGGCAGTTCCTGACAAATTGTCAGGTATGGCCTTACAGCGAGTTGTCAGCACTGGCGCCCGGCCGATTGTAAGGACGGTGAAGACGGCCAAAAAACCAATTTTGCAGCTGGTTGCCT
>NZ_JBFTKU010000179.1:0-367 GCF_056665975.1 Caulobacter sp. 05T431
GCCGTCCTGGAGTGTGGGGCTGCCGTCGGTGCTGGCAATGGCGTCCTGCGCCGTGGTCACCCCTGCGATGCTTTCATCCAGGACGGTCAGGGCCTCCCGGCGCGTCTCACGGTCGTCCTGGACGGTGGGGGAGAGCTGGAGGACGGTGGTCCGGGTGGTTTCGAGGTCTTTCAGGACGTCGTCGAGCGTCGTGGACGTTGCCGCCATKGTCAGCTTGCCCCCGGCGTCGAGCGCCAGCGCGAGCCGGGCGGTGGCAACCGCGGAGGAACTGTCCTTCAGCGCTGTGGACACACTGTCCCGCGTGCCGCCAGACGCGCCGCTGCAGCCGCTGAGGAGTGCCGACCCCTCTGGATTGCGGGGTCGGCAC
>NZ_JBFTKU010000180.1:0-366 GCF_056665975.1 Caulobacter sp. 05T431
GTCCATGAGGGTGACTCCTTAGAGTGTAAGCAATCGCGTCAGCTTCCCGCCCTTCCTGCACGGGCGCCGAGCCGGGTCCCCCACTAAGTCTTCAATCTAACGGGAATCATTGCGTAACCGCAACAGTATGCAGGCTTATGGATCTCAGGAAAATACCTGACTGTGGCGGCCCTTGGGTCGTTCTGGTCGACATGGCCCTTCCGCATGCTGGCGACTCTGCACTATTGCAAAGCATGCGTCACGACCAGGAACCCCGGATCAACCGTTATCCAGATACTCCTGGAGAGGGTTCCGTGGACGACCGATTCGGCACGAGTGGAGCTCCGCAGGCCCGTGTCGTCAGGTGGCCATAGAGCCCGCCTGCGG
>NZ_JBFTKU010000181.1:0-366 GCF_056665975.1 Caulobacter sp. 05T431
GTTGCTAGGCGCTTACTTCAACCAGGATTTTGATCTGTTCGGAAACAGCATCGAAGACCTGACGGATCTGTACATTTTCGAGTCGGACGGGGCGACACGAAGGCGGGTGCTCCGCGACATCGAGACATTCAGGTCGAAGCACGCGGGAGACTTCGAGGAAGCCTATCGCAGGGAGTTTCGTGAAGAAATCGACTGGGGAATCAGCCACGAGGCGTTCCTCGGCAAAGTCGAGCGTCTCATTCACGATAGCCTATAAAAAAGGGCGCCTTGCGGCGCCCTTCTTCATTCCAACCCGAACCCTCAGGCTGCCAGCCGCTTGGCCAGCTTGTCCTTCGTTTCCACCAAATCCTGCGGCAGGTTGTGCTG
>NZ_JBFTKU010000182.1:0-366 GCF_056665975.1 Caulobacter sp. 05T431
CTCCAGGGCGTTGGTCAGCCACGTCTTTTCGTCCGGGTTGAGCCACCTGGCCTTGGCCGGGGAATCGGCGAGGTAGAACCAGGCGATGATGCCGACGACGATGGCCGGAATCGATACGCCGAGGTACATCACGCGCCAGCCGTCGAGTCCGAAGAGGCCCTCCTGCTGAATGAGCYAACCGGCAAGTGGTGCACCGATGACCGTGGTCAGCGGCTGGGCCAAGTAGAACAGGGCCAGGATCTTGCTGCGGTGACGGGACGGGACCCACAGGCTCAGGAAGAGAATGGCGCCGGGAAAGAAGCCGGCTTCGGCCACACCCAGAGCGAAGCGCAGAATATAGAGCCCCTCCACGCTGCTGACCCAGAC
>NZ_JBFTKU010000183.1:0-363 GCF_056665975.1 Caulobacter sp. 05T431
GTCCGAATCCGTTGCCTCCGGGCGCCAACCGTCCAGGCTCTATGCCGTCACAGGGGCCGGCCCGGTGGGCTGGACCGTTGCCGAACAACTGGCCGCTGCGGGCCACCGCGTGCGCATCCTGACGAGGTCCGGAAGCGGCCCGGCCCACCCGCTGGTCGAAAAAGTGTCGATTGATGTGTCGGAGCCTGACCGGCTCGGCGAGGCCTTCCACGGCGCCGCCGCCGTCTTCCACTGCATCCACGCTTCGCGGTACAACGCCGACGTGTGGGCCAGTGAACTGCCCGCCGCCGAGCAGAACGTGCTCGCCGCGGCCGGGGCGGCGGGCGCCGTCGTGGTCTTCCCGGAAAGCCTGTACTCCTACAG
>NZ_JBFTKU010000184.1:0-363 GCF_056665975.1 Caulobacter sp. 05T431
GCACATGCCGTGGATTCACGGTGTACTTTCACAGGAGGCCCGTCCCAGAAGGAAGTCAAGACATCCAGGCCCCTAACCGTCAGCTTGGGTGTGGTTCTACCTGACGGAAACACTGGGGGACCGCGGTGCTCGGTGGGCTGAACGAAGGATCGGGCGCTCACGTCCGATCGAGGACGGTGGGCTGCCCAACCCGCAAGGAATCCAACAGTGACTACTGTCACTTTTTTGGCCATCAGTATGACAGCCATCACAATTTCTTGCCTTTGTACTATTGGGATGCTCGGCAGGGAGTGGTGTTGTTTATGTAACACCCTTAGCACCAGCGAAGGGCGTGTCACCAGCTAAGAGAGGGCTTCCAATGCC
>NZ_JBFTKU010000185.1:0-363 GCF_056665975.1 Caulobacter sp. 05T431
GGCGGCTGGSTGATCACACTCGTWRTYGGCGTCGTGGGCGCMATCCTCGGAGGCTGGATAGGTTCGTTGATCTTCGGCGGAGGCCTCGCTGACTTCTTYGATYTGCGSACCTGGCTCCTCTCCATCCTCGGGGCCGTYATTGTGCTYYTGATCTATGGCGCCGTTGCCGGSCGCMGAAGCAGGGCATARGGKCCACCGGCCMATKGCTGCCCGCGGGGCGTTCGGGGAATTGCTGGAGGGTTGCTTAAGAACCCAGCAAAGAGCCCGATCCAGCGCTCCCGGCCGGCCTCTCCAGGCAATACTCAGCGCCGCGGCGCCTTCAAAGCACTGGTCAGCATCGAAGGACTCTGCCCAGTATCGGTC
>NZ_JBFTKU010000186.1:0-363 GCF_056665975.1 Caulobacter sp. 05T431
GTATTGCGCCGGGACATTGAGCATCAACGTCACCTCCCGGAGGCCCCGGTTCGCTGCGGAGGACGCGTCGCACCTCAGCGTGATGTAACCGGAAGCGAGAAACCGTTCCACCCGGCGTCGGGCGGTTTGCGATGAGACGCCGCAGGTAGCGCCCGCAACCAAGTCGTCGTACATGTTCCGGACCTAACCAACGAGCACCGCTGGGCCGCCTACACGGCGCCCGCGCTGGAGGCGGGTGTGGGATCCGGCCTGTCTGTACCACTGGTCCTTGAGGGAGAAGCAGAAGCGGGCCTGAACCTGTATTCCACCCGGTCCCATGGCTTCACCGATGAGGATATCGACACGGTCGAAGCGTACTCATAC
>NZ_JBFTKU010000187.1:0-362 GCF_056665975.1 Caulobacter sp. 05T431
GGGCGGGCATCTTCACCGCCGATCCCATGAATGGATTCCCTCCAGGCACACCCCCCGGACACCCCAGCTCCGGTTCTCTCCACGGTTTCATTCATTTCATTACATCCGGCGCAGGCTTCGTGTGTCTCATCGCGGGATGCTTCGTTCTATCACGCCGGTTCTACACCTCCGGAGACCGCCGGCTCGGTGCATTCTCCATCGCTGTCGGCGCCCTCTTCCTCGCCGAGTTCGCCGGCATCGCCAGCGGATCGACTTCCGCCGTCATCGTTCTCAGCTTCACCGCAGCAGTCATTCTCGCCTGGACGTGGCTGGCAATCACCGCCGCCCACCTACGACGAGCCAGCCGCCCACCAGTGCTGCCT
>NZ_JBFTKU010000189.1:0-359 GCF_056665975.1 Caulobacter sp. 05T431
GTTTCCGCGCGCGTCCCGTGTTTGCGGGGAGCGAATGCAGTTGAGTCCCACCTCGGGGCACATTTCTTCCCTGTTCAGGGTCCTCGCTGGATGTTTGATCCAGCGAGGACCCGGTCCCTAGGTTCCCGTGAGGCGAGAGATGACCGGGGCGGCATAGACAACCCAAACGACCATCCCAGCGGCGATCAGTACCAGGAGAATGCCGATGCCCAAGAGCATCARGGGAACATTTTGACGGTTCCAGAMGSGYCGTTCSCGTTTTGKTGACATCGTTGGCACCTCACTGCTCGGGGATASTTRGCTGGCGTTTCATCCCTGAATGACACCCTTGGTACCGGCGCCATTCCTCTTGCGTAGAG
>NZ_JBFTKU010000190.1:0-359 GCF_056665975.1 Caulobacter sp. 05T431
GCGCTGGCCGGGCTGCGCAACGACCTCAACGCGATCGACGGCGGAAGCGCCGGCTCGGAGACGGCCGGCATGCCCGCCCCCGGCGGCGTCTCACTGGACTTGACCCCGCACAGCGACGATTGCGCCGCACTGCCCACGCTGGACGTGTCCGGGGAATTCCTGGCCTCCATCGATCCCTCTGGCACCCGTCGGCTGACCCGCTTCTCCGACGACGAACTCCTCGCCGCGAGCGACTCCGTGTTCGGCCTGCTCGACGACCCCGCTGGCACGGCCCGTTCGGAACTGCTGGCGACCTACGACGCGATCAGCATGGAGATCACCCGCCGCGAGGTAGGCCGCGAGCCCGAGCCTGTGTAGTC
>NZ_JBFTKU010000191.1:0-358 GCF_056665975.1 Caulobacter sp. 05T431
TACCAAGACACTACGGTGTGGCAGAGTCTCTACAACTTCCAACGCGACGCGGCGACGGGGATCATCAACAAACTGGAGACCTACAATGGCTGCATCCTTGCCGATAGCGTCGGCCTCGGCAAAACGTTCACAGCTTTAGCGGTGATCAAGTACTACGAGCTGCGCAACAAGTCCGTGCTGGTGCTCTGCCCGAAGAAGCTCGCAGAGAACTGGACGAACTACAACGCCAACCTCACGACAAACATCTTTGCCGAAGACCGGTTTAACTACGACGTCCTCGCCCATACCGACCTCTCGCGCACTGGCGGCGAGTCTCTGGGCTTGCGACTGGATCGGATCAACTGGGGCAATTACGACC
>NZ_JBFTKU010000192.1:0-357 GCF_056665975.1 Caulobacter sp. 05T431
TCCCCGCACCCCCATCTGGAGAAATTGATGGCTCAATCGGTAGAAACCACCTCCCACGCGGCTGCCCGCCTGGACCTGGCCAAGATGCGTAAGATCGCCCTCGCCAGCGTCATCGGCACCACCGTCGAGTGGTACGACCTCTTTGTATTCGGCACAGCATCCGCGCTCGTGTTCAACAAGATCTTCTTCCCCAGCTTCGACCCCCTCGTGGGCACCATGCTCGCCTTCGGCACCTTCGCCTCCGCCTACATTGCGCGCATGGTGGGCGCCATCATCTTCGGCCACTTCGGGGACCGCCTGGGCCGGAAGTCCATGCTCCTGATTTCACTGCTGACCATGGGCGCCGCCACCTTCGCC
>NZ_JBFTKU010000193.1:0-355 GCF_056665975.1 Caulobacter sp. 05T431
CGTGAACTTCCCCGAGGCAGCCATGCTGATGTCGCCGGAGGCTATCGAATCCCTTGCCGAAGCTGTACGCGGCGTCGCCAAGAGATGGCCACAGTTTGAGTCCGGGGGTCCGACCCCACCGCAGTCGTAGACATAGTCAGTAACGCAAAAGGGGTTGACCGCCGAGTGGCACTCTCCTTCTCTTCTCGTGCCCAGCCCGAGTGACCCTTGTCTGCCGTTCTCCTGAGCCAACTCCGGCCCACTGTCCGAATCCGATACGGAAGTAGGCCGTTGAAAAGACGACTTAGTCGTTCTCCCACTGCAGCCCGAGGAGGTGGAAGGCCTTGCTGATTTCGGGGCTGTCGTGCTCCAGCGG
>NZ_JBFTKU010000194.1:0-355 GCF_056665975.1 Caulobacter sp. 05T431
GACCGAGGAAGATCTCGAATTTGCCATCCAAGCCTTCACATCGACGCTCACGGCCATTTCGAGAGCGCAGAAAAATACATTGCAGGAGGCCAGCGTATGACACATCCAACAAAGAGGACGGAAGTGTTGAGCATTGACGTACCAAGCCCCCGCGGTCACTTTTCGCACGCCGTAATCGCCGGAGATTTTGTGCACGTGTCCGGCCTGCTCGGCTTTGACGCCTCCGGACAGCTCCCTGAACCGGGGGACATCGAAGCTCAGACGGCGCGAATATTGGACTCACTCGAGTCGATCCTTCATGCAGCAGGTTCTTCTCCAGCCTCCTTGGTAAAGCTCACTGTCTACGTCACCGACA
>NZ_JBFTKU010000195.1:0-354 GCF_056665975.1 Caulobacter sp. 05T431
ATCCACATCAACGCCAAGTTCGGTGACGCCGAAGGAATCTACTACCTCAGCGTTTTGGAGACCGAGGAAGTCAACCTCGAGACCGGACGCGAGCTCTGGGGCATGCCGAAGAAGCTGGGAACGATCGATTCGTTCGACGACGGCGACACCCTGTTCGCGTTCGTCGAACGCAAGAACCACCGGATCATGGAGTTCCAAGCCGAAATGGGACCGGAACAGGGAGCCCAGCCCTTCCAGGAGGAGTTCTACTTTGAACTCCGTGGCCACTTCGGCGCTAACGGGTTCACGCTCAAAGACCGCGAACTGGTCGTCTTCAAGCTCGGCTCGACAGTGAACCGCTACCGGGAACTCCAC
>NZ_JBFTKU010000196.1:0-354 GCF_056665975.1 Caulobacter sp. 05T431
CTGCTGGGTTCCCGTCTTTTGTGTCGGGACCTCCCGCAGATGAAGCAGGCTCGACAGGAGGTCGTACTCACCGCCGCGGGAACCGTGCACCTCGAACCGGCGTCGCAGGTAGATGCACTTGATGGCATCATCGCTGGCTGACGAAATATTGGAGTCGCATACCTGGGAGAACGTATTGATGTCGTTGGCCTCGATGGGCTTCTCGCTCACCAGACCTGCCCGGCCGCTAAGGAAGTGCACAGCAGGATCTGCCGCCGTGAACTGACCCGACGTTCCGGTCAGCACGATGTCTACGGCCGGTTCGATATCGTGAGTAAGAAGAAGCGATGTTACATCGCGGAGACTGTTCTTACC
>NZ_JBFTKU010000197.1:0-354 GCF_056665975.1 Caulobacter sp. 05T431
TCGTCCGCCTGGCCGGGATGCCCGGCCCACTTGTAGAACAGGTACCCGCTGAACGGGACGGCGCTGCGGACCGCTCCGCCAAGGAGGTCGCTCACGGGGCGGCCAAGGAGCTTCCCTTGGATATCCAGGGCAGCAACGTCAAACGGCGAGAGGACGCGGTCCGTGGTGCTTGACACGGTAACCATTCCGCTCATTCCGTGGCCACCCCGGATCGTGTCCTTTTGCAGGGCAGCGGCAACGCAGCTGCGGAGTTCGTTGATGTTGAACACGTCTGTGCCGGGAACGGCCTCGGCCGCGAGGTGCAGACGGGCCAAATGGCCGGCGTCACCGTATGTCTCACCCCATCCGCTGACG
>NZ_JBFTKU010000198.1:0-353 GCF_056665975.1 Caulobacter sp. 05T431
GCCCGCCCGGCGGCGTCCCCTGTGGCGGGGGCGCCTTCAGCTGAGCGAAGTGACATGGAGATTCACCCGCTACTTCTGGGCTGCGAGTTGGTCGATCTTCTCGGCAGAGGCCTTGAACGCGGCGTCGACGCTTTCGTTGCCGAAGATCACGKACTTGGCGTAGGCGGTGCGGAAGGTCTGCCAGACCTCGACCGAGTTGGACACGTTGGGCACCTCGACAGTGTGGCTGGCCTGCTCCGCGAACTGCTTGTAGAGGGGGTTCTTGGCAAAGTAATCCGCGTAGGTGGCCGGGAGGTCCTTGCGCATCGGCATCTGGCCGGTGTCCGCCAGGAGCTTGCCGTCCTGTTCCTTGC
>NZ_JBFTKU010000199.1:0-353 GCF_056665975.1 Caulobacter sp. 05T431
ACATTGGGCACGGCACACGCTGGATGCCATCCCGGCCGCTTCACTTAGACAGATCAATAAGTACATCGGTCGCAACTTTGTTACAAAGTACGGCACAAAACAGGGCATCATCGTTCTTGGAAAAGTCGTTCCGTTCGGTTTTGGTGCCGTCATCGGCGGCGGGGCGAACTTCCTCGTTGGACGTACCATCATCGAGGCTAGCAGGCGTGCCTTCGGAAAACCCCGTACAGCTTTCGCACCCGCCGAAGAACGGTTCGAGGACCCAAACGACTACGTCAGCGACGATCGTCTGGAGCCGGCCCCCCGATGAGACAAGGAACTTAACCATGTTGTCTGGGTCACCGTCCCGGTTT
>NZ_JBFTKU010000200.1:0-352 GCF_056665975.1 Caulobacter sp. 05T431
GACGGGGAGAGTGCGTTCCAGGTGTCAACGTCGTTGGGGATCAGCATGAGGTGTTTCATTTGTACTCCTTCGCGGCGGCGCGGGGATCGGGTGGGGATGGGGACCCGGCGCTTGTCTCGGCCAGGCGTTTGGAGAGGTAGCGGCGCTCGGCCTCGGAGGGAGCGAGGTCRCGGGCCCGCTSATACTCGCAGCGGGCCTCTGTCTTTCTGCCAAGGCGGCGCAGGAGATCAGCCTTCGCCGCGGGCAGGAGGTAGTACCCATCGAGTGACCGTGTCCGGTCCAGTTGGTCGATGAGAGCAAGCCCTGCTTCCGGTCCCTGGGACATCGCGACGGCAACGGCCCGGTTCAGCTC
>NZ_JBFTKU010000201.1:0-351 GCF_056665975.1 Caulobacter sp. 05T431
GGACCGGACGCTGATCGCCGAGACCGGCAGCACCATCAGCATCCGCGTCACCAATCACCTGGCCCAGCCGCACGCCCTGCAGTTCCTCAACGCGGGAGCGGGCAACAGCCACGTGAGCACCGGCGAGATCCGGCCCGGTCAAACCAAAACCTTGGTATTCCCGGCCCCCAAAGCAGGCACCTACCTCTACTGCGATCCTGGCGCCGATCCGGCCGATCCCACCGCCGACCCGGTTCAGCGCGTCCTGGGCCTCTTTGGTGCCTTGCTGGTCACGGATCCGGCCTCGCCGTGGCTGCCCATGCCCAACGGGCCGGAATTTGAACGCCAGTGGTTGTGGATGCTCCACAACGT
>NZ_JBFTKU010000202.1:0-351 GCF_056665975.1 Caulobacter sp. 05T431
GTTCAAGCCTGAACCGATTGCCACTCGGCACTCGGGTGGCCAACTTCGCCCATGAGAAACGCAACATGACACCGCTTCAACGTCGCACCACCATCGACCGCATCCTCGCCATCGAGGTCGAGGTCAAGAGCCAGGAACATGGCGCCCTGGAGGATCTGCTCCACGGTGGCCACATCGGCTTCAAGAACATGAACAATGACCAGCTCGTGATCGCCGCGAACGAGCGCGAACTGGACATCCTCCCGACGCTCGAGCAAGAGCGCCGCCTGCGCCAGTTCGCCGAGAACGGTGGCCACGGCTGGAAGGACACACTGAACAGCCTGTGGTTGAACGGCCGGGACGCCTCCCTCC
>NZ_JBFTKU010000203.1:0-351 GCF_056665975.1 Caulobacter sp. 05T431
GGACTGGCGGTCGCGGCTCTGACCCGGTATCGTGGGCGAAGCGACCACCTTCTCGATCCAGATGTTGCCCACCGACGCTGCGCGCAATTCCAATTCCGTCCGCAACAGGTCCGTATCGCGTCGCAGTCTCCACGCAAGGTCATTGGTTCCAGTCAATTCAACGCGCGCCACGAGATGGTCGGCTGATGCCGTTGAAGAAAGGCTCTCAAGTCTGCTGTTGACCTCAAGGACGACGTCCTTCCAATCAGCGGCCTGCGATATATCGATTACAAGTCTCTCGAACTGCGCAATAGCCGTGTGGCGCTCCTCGACGATGATCGAGCGGTCATCCCTGATCGTGACCAGCGACAC
>NZ_JBFTKU010000204.1:0-350 GCF_056665975.1 Caulobacter sp. 05T431
GGGCTGACCCGCATTGCCGTCAGCAGGGTTCCGAGTACCAACGCCCCGGTCCAGCCCAGCACAGTGAGTTCAAGGGTTATCAGGACTCCGCTGGTGAAGTCGGCGGCATAGCCGGAGAGGAAGGACATGATGACGGCCTACAGAGTGATGTGCGGAGCGGTGACCTCTGAGGGGCGCACGGCTCCGATGGTGCTGTCGTAGGCCTTCTTCCACTCGCCGTTGTCGGCGATCTTCTTGAGGAAGCCGTCGAGGTAGTCGTGCCACGCGGTGTCGTCCTTGGCGGATCCGATCGCGTATTCCTCTGTTGCGAGGTAGTCTCCGACGACCTTGAAGTCGCCCTTGTTCTGCTC
>NZ_JBFTKU010000205.1:0-350 GCF_056665975.1 Caulobacter sp. 05T431
GATGCGATCAAGCACCTGAACGCAATTGCCCAATAGCGACGTCTGACCTGACCCGGTTACGGATTTTCTGTCTAGATTTTTTCAACCCATTGGGCACGCCACTGTGGCGCGTCGAATGCCTCGCTCCAGTAGGCTGTCTCCTTGGCGATTTTGCCCTCGCGAAATTCAAAGATGAACACCGTTTCGTACTGTGGGCCGCCGTAATCCAACAACGCCTCGGCGACGACCAGGTCCCCGCCACTGGTCAGCCGGCGCGGGGTGATGGTTGGCAGTTGTGGGAAGGCGTTGTAGATTCCCCTCCGATTCTCGGCGCCGCGCACGAGTTCTCCGGATTGTGGCCAGTGCATGAC
>NZ_JBFTKU010000206.1:0-350 GCF_056665975.1 Caulobacter sp. 05T431
TATCAAGACAACGTCGTGGACTACATAATAAATGCAAGGCGAGAGGACTTTTTGATCGAGAACGCAGACGGCAATCAAGTGATTGGTAAAGAGATACTTGCCGCGTTCCGCCAATTAACAGTGAACACCGTGGTTTGGGTGAAGCCGGACCGATACTGGCGTTTCCGCGTGCCGGAGGATGAGCTTGGACGCGAAGCTAGGGGTTGATGGCAGCCGGGCCGCGTTGAGGCTCGAGTTCTGCGCCGCCCAGGACACACGAATAACTGTGTCGTTCTCCGTGCGACATCTTTTTATTATCAAACTATGAAAAACGCTCTCGCCACGTTGCTCGCCGCTATTCTGCTGACCGC
>NZ_JBFTKU010000207.1:0-349 GCF_056665975.1 Caulobacter sp. 05T431
GGTCAAGGGCGATCACGCGACCCCTGGCCCACCCCTACCGAAAAATGGCATAGGCGCTAAGTGTCGATGCAGTCAACGTAGGGGAAATGCGTGATGGACATGACAACGAGCCCACGCCGGACCGAGGCATCGCCGTCTTCCCTGGCGCCAACACGATGCGGCCACTCCCGATGGACGGGGTGCCGCAGCCGATCGCACTCTTCAGCGTCATCAACGGTGCCACATTGCCGTTCACCTTTGCACTGGTCGGATTTGCACTGATMGGAGCAGTCATCGCGGACCTGATCAACGTTCGCCGCCGGCCCGGGCCGTGACCGCAGTGTGCTCTTGACTCGGCCCGCGCCGCAAG
>NZ_JBFTKU010000208.1:0-349 GCF_056665975.1 Caulobacter sp. 05T431
GATGCATGCACCCGGCCGACCGTCTCGTCTTGCAGGCGTACGCGGAGCAGCGAAGTTTGTTGAGAAAATTGAAACTTGCAGACCGGGCCCATACATCGGACGGGGCAAAATGCAGCTTTTACCTCGACTMGGAGTCAGCTCCGAGCCCAGCGCGGGCAATGCCGGGTCCTTGTAGTCCACCTTGAGGTCGTTAGCCCAGTTGCAGTGCACGTCGCCGGTGAGGGCCACGGCTTGCGGACGTTGGCGTCCACCCAAACCCTGCGTGATGCGGTGGTTCGACGCGGCGCAGCCGTCCCGCCCGTCCATGGAGACAACCTCAATCCCCGGAGGTGAGGCCGCTCCCTCAGCG
>NZ_JBFTKU010000209.1:0-349 GCF_056665975.1 Caulobacter sp. 05T431
TGGCATCGCTGCTCTGCTGGCAGCTCGGCCGCGATATCGGCGGCGCCGTGGCCGTCGACAACCTCGCCAGCGGCCCGGTGAGTCAGCCGGTGTTGCTGGGCTCGGGCGCGCTGATCGGCGTTGCCACGCTGGCCTCCATCGCCGGCTGGGTAGGACAGCGGGCGCGCCTGGCCGCGATCGGCCGTGCTGCCACGTGGAGCGGGCTGGGGCTCGCGGCTGCGGCCTTCCTCACGCGCTGGTACGAGTCGTACCGCATCGGTGCCGGCATGGGCCACATACCGGTCAGCAATCTCTATGAGGTGTTTGTCGTCTTCATCATCCTGACCGGCCTGATGATGCTGTACATGGC
>NZ_JBFTKU010000210.1:0-346 GCF_056665975.1 Caulobacter sp. 05T431
CCGGAGGACATGTCCGGGCCTCCATCAGCGCACCGAAGGACATGTCCGGGCCTCCATCAGCGCACCGAAGGACATGTCCGGGCCTCCATCAGCGCACCGAAGGACATGTCCGGGCCTCCATCTGCTCACCGAAGGACATGCCCATCCCCGGCGGCGGGGACTGGACATATTGCCATCATGTCCGGTCGCCAGGGCCTCCGGAGGACATGTCCGGGCCTCCATCAGCGCACCGAAGGACATGTCCGGGCCTCCATCAGCGCACCGAAGGACATGTCCGGGCCTCCATCAGCGCACCGAAGGACATGTCCGGGCCTCCATCTGCTCACCGAAGGACATGCGCATCTCC